>JAKDIS010000129.1 GCA_030450335.1 Corynebacterium sp.
CGCGACACCAGGTCGGAGCGCAGCGTCCACGAGCCGTTGATGTAGCCCACCGTGAAGCTGAAGTTCGGCAGGCCGGCGAGCATCATGCCCCGGTAGAAGACCTGCTCGTTGACTTGCAGGGGGCGCCCGTCCACGCTGAGTGTGCCACCACCGAACGCCTGGAGGTCCAGGCCGGTGGCGGTCACGATGACGTCGGCGCCGAGCTCCTCGCCGGAACCCACCCGGACACCGTCGGCGGTGAACCGTTCGACGGTGTCGGTGACGATGCGCGCATTGCCGCCCAGCGCGGTGAACAGGTCACCGTCCGGTGCCTTGCAGACCCGCTTCTCCCACGGCATGTGGTGCGGGGTGAAGTGCCGGTCGATCTGCTCCTCGTCCAGGTAGTTACGCTGCATCCGGCGTAGCGCGCGGGTGAACAGGCCCGGGGCACGCTGGCCGACGAGGTGCTGCACGATGTCGCGCGTGGCGTGGTGCAGCCGCGACACCGGGTAGGCCGCCCGGGTGGGCAGGACCCGGCGCCAGAAGGCGCTGATCCGGTCCACCGCCGCCATCGGGGCGACGTAGGTGGGGCTGCGCTGCAGCATCGTCACGTGTGCACCGGCGCGTTCCAGGGCGGGCACCAGGGTGACGGCGGTGGCGCCGGAACCGATGACCACGACGCGGCGTCCTGCGCAGTCGAGGTCCTCCGGCCACTGCTGCGGGTGGATGAGGGTGCCGGTGAAGTCCTCCTCGCCGGGGAAGGCAGGACGGTGGCCCCGGCCGTGCACGAAGTAGCCGGAGGCGAAGTGCACGCGCCGGGCGTGGACGGTGCGTTCACCGTCCTGCGTCACGGTGGTGACCCGGTACATCCCGCGGTCGCTGAGCCAGTCGGCGTCGCGCACCCAGGAGCAGGTGCGTAGGTGCTCCAGGGCACCGCAGTCGCGGGCGACGTTGCGGATGTATTCCTTGATGTCCACGCCCTGCCCCAACGTGCCCTCGTGCGGCCATGGGGCGAAGGGGAACCCGTAGGTCGCCATGTCCGAGTCCGACCGGATGCCCGGGTAGGTGAAGGTGTGCCATGTTCCGCCGAGATCGCTGTTGGCGTCGTGCATCTCCCACGACCAGGTCGGGAAGGCGCGGGAGACGTGGTGGGCGAGGTCGACGCCGGACAGGCCCGCACCGACGATCAGCAGGTCGAGGGGGTTTTCCGGGGTGCCGGGGTGGGGTGACATGCCCACAGCGTACAAGCGCCGGGGCCCTCCGGGGGACCGGATGGCACCCCATTGCACGAGAAAGGTTCCAGAATGACTGAAATCGCGAAAGACGTCTTCTGTTTCAGTGGTACGGAGGTCAACGTCGGCATTCTTCGTGAGGGCGACGAGCTCACGATGATCGACGGTGGGTGGCCCGGCGACGGCCCGATGGACATCCCTGGACATCCCTGGACGCCCCGGACACCCTGGACGCCCTGGAGAGCATCGAGGCGGAGGCCATCCTGCCGGGGCACGGCAACCCGTTGAACATGAACCTGGGCGAGGCCGTACGCGCCGCACGCCTGCTCGCCGAGGAGGCCGTTTTCGCAGACCACTAGGTGCAGGTCCCGCAGCGCCGGGAGGACACGTCAGTCGAACCTGATGACGTTGTCCTCCCGGTTGATCTGTCCCTGGGCACCCCAGTTGATCCACCCGCCGTCACCGTCGTTCGTGAGGGAACCGGCGTTGGAGTAGAAGTACAGGACGTAGTTCCCGCCCTTGATGTCGATCGGTTCGGCCCAGATCTGGCCCTCGGAGTTGATGTCCTGGTTCTTGTTGGCGATCGCCACGGCCGTCACGGGACCCTGGCCGTCGATGCTCTTGCCCTCGGTCTGCGTGTAGGCGATGTCCAGGCCGGCGCGGACCGCGCCGCCCCTGTCGTCCTGGTCGTTGACGGCGTCCCTGATGGAGTCCACCACCGTGACCGGGTCGATGCTGACACCGACGTCGACCTTCTGCCCGACGCCGGGTGCCGGCGCCTCCTGTGCCACCGCGGGGGACGCTGCCCCTGCTGCGACGGTTCCCGCGATGCCCACGGACAGGGCTGCGGTGACGAACTTCCTGCTGACACGTGTGTGTCCCATGATGCGCTCCTTGGAGAGTTGAGGAGTGGGTGTTGTCTGGTGGTGCTCCCCGGAGCCCCGGGGGCACCACCACCGATGGAAACATACTTCTGTGGGTTATGCCCGGGTTCGGCTCGGGGTGAACGCGTTGCGGTAGCCGGACGCCGGGTGGCTGTCCGGCAGGCGGTCACCGCCGCCCAGCCGTGAGCGCAGGGTGCCCGGCGTGTGCTCCGACCGGGCGAGACCACGCTCCCGCAGGACGGGGAGGACCTGCTCGGCGAACTCCTCGTAGCTGCCGGGGATGGTGGCGTTGATGACGTTCACGCCGCCGACACCGGCGTCGCGCCAGCGTGAGAGTTCCTCGGCGATCTGTTCCGGGGCGCCGACCACCCGCCCGGAGCGGGCACGGTTCTCCGCCAGGTCGCGCACCGTCGGCTCGCGTCCCTGGACGGCCTGCCGCAACCAGAGCAGCGTCGACTGGGTGCCCTGGGTGGTCAGGTCGCCGATCGGGGTGTCCAGGTCGGCGGCACCCAGGTCGATGCCGGTGCCGCCCGCGGCGTGGGCGAGCAGCGTGGTCAGGTCGAGGCTCTCGTCGAGCTCGCGTTCCCTGCGTCTGGCCTCCTCCTCGGTGCCGCCGACCACGAAGGAGAGTCCCTGAAAGAACGTCAGGTCCTCTGGCGCGCGGCCGGCCTCGGACACCAGCCGGCGGGTGTCCGCGATCAGCGTCGTGGCGTCCTGCGGCGACGGCGCGGTGATGAACTGTGCCTCCGCGTGGCGTGCGGCGAAGCGGCGCCCGGTGGGGGAGGAGCCTGCCTGGAACAGCACGGGTGTGCGCTGCGGCGACGGGGCTACCAGGTGCGGACCTTCTACGGAGTAGTGCGGTGAGTGGTGGTTGATCTTGTGGACCTTCGTGTGGTCGGCGTGGATCCCCGCCTCCTTGTCCTGGACCAGGGCGCCGTCGTCCCAGGACCCCTCCCAGAGTTTGTAGAGCACGTCCAGGTACTCGTCGGCGAGGGCGTAGCGGTCGTCGTGGTCGGCGAGTCCGTCGTGGCCGAAGTTGCGCCACGCGTTCTCCGAGGCGCTGGTGACGACGTTCCAGGCGATCCGCCCGCCGGTGAGGTGGTCGAGAGTGGAGATCTTGCGGGCGAACTCGAACGGCGGGGACTGGATCGGAGAGCTGGTCACGGCGATGCCGAGATGCTCCGTGGCGGCGGCGAGTGCGGACACCAGGACCGTGGGGTCGTTGCTGGGGATCTGCAGGCCGGAGTCCACGAACTTGCGCCAGTCGCCCTGGTAGTCGCCGTAGAGCCCGACGACGTCGGCGAAGAAGATGGCGTCGAACCTGGCCCGCTCCAGTGTGCGGGCCAGCTCGACCCAGTGGTCGAGGTCGTTGAAGTCGTGCTGGCGTGCCTCGGGACGCCGCCACGCGCCGTGGAGGATGTGCGAGGTGGTGTTCATGACGAAGGCCGCGAACTTGAGTGGTGGCTGGGCGGGTGAGTTGGGTGAGGTCATGCGGGGAGAGGCTACGGGGGCGCTGGTCCGGGCCGGAAGAATTGGAATCATCCCGTGGTGAATCGTTGGGGAGGCCCACCGGGCGACCCTAGGGTCGGCTCGACGCGTCCAGCCTGACCGACGAACCGAGAGAAGACCCGTGCACCGACAACGCCGAGCCCGACCCCGCCGCCCCAGACACCATCGCACACTCGTGGCCGTGGTGACCACCGCGGCAACCTGTCTCAGCCTGGCGTCCTGCGCCCCGCCGGAACGAGGTGACGGACGGGACACCGGCGTGGAGCCGGCGTCCGGCGAGTTCGTCGACGGTGGCACCGTGGAGTACGGACATGAGCAGGAACCACCCTGCGCCCACGGCGGGTGGGTGCAGAACGGCTTCCTGGCCCGCCAGTACCTCGACAGCCTGGTGTCCCTGGACGACGAGGACCGGCCCGTCCCGTGGCTCGCCGAGTCCTGGGACGTCTCCGACGACCGGCTCTCCTACACCTTCCACCTGAAGCCCGACGTGCACTTCACCGACGGCACGGTGCTGGACGCGGAGGCGGTGAAGACGAACTTCGACCTCTACCTCGGGCGCCCCGACCCGGCGACGGCGAACTCCACGGTGCTGGCCTACATCGGCGAGTACGTGGAGACCACCGAGGCCCTGGAGGACCTGACCTTCAGGCTCACCCTCGACCGTCCCTACGAGCCGCTGCTCCCGGTGCTGTCCCAGGGCTACTTCGGCATCCAGTCGCCCACCGCCCTGGCCCGGGGCGCCGAGGCGAACTGTGAGAACCCCGTGGGTTCCGGGCCCTTCATCCTGCAACGGTGGGACCGGAACCGGTCCATCACTTTCGTGCGCAACCCCGACTACAACTCCGCCCCCGCCAACGCGCGGCACCAGGGGCCCGCCTACGTCGACGAGGTCCGGTGGAAGTTCCTCAAGGACCCGGTGTTGCGCTACGGGTCGTTGACCAGCGGATCGTCCGACGTGATCTACAACGTGCCGCCGGTCGACTGGGCGGACGCCACGCGCCGGTTCCAGACCAGCCGGTACATCACCGGTGGGCGGCCGAACGCGATCATCCCCAACGCCTCCACCGCACCCTTCGACGACCCGCGCGTGCGACAGGCGCTCGCGTACTCGGCGGACCGGCGCAAGGCCGTGGAGACGGCGTTCCTGGGGGTGGTTCCCTACAACCCGAACGGTGCACTCAGCCAGTCGACCCCCGACCACGACCCCACCGCCGGCGACCAGGGGCACGACCCCGCCAGGGCCGCCGGCCTGCTCGACGAGGCGGGGTGGACGGGCCGCGACGACGACGGCGTGCGCACGAAGGACGGCCGACGGCTGTCCGCCCGCGTGGTCTACGCCGCGGACTCGGTGGTCGGCCCGGAGGGTGCCGCGGTGCTGCAGGACGTGGCGGCACAGGCCCGTGACGCAGGATTCGACCTGCAGCTCATCCCGGTGAACCGGGCGGACTGGCAGGGCGGACGCTACTCCACGGCTGACAGCTACGAGGCGTACGTGGGTTACTGGACCAGCCCCACCCCGGGACTGCTGCACATCAACTGGCGTCAACGCCTCGAGGACAGCCCCAACCCGCAGAACACCGCCTTCCTCAACGACCCGCAGCTGCAGGAGGTCATCGAGCAGGCCAACTCGGAACCGGACCCCGCCACCCGGTCCCGGTTGTACTCGCAGGCCCAGCAGGTCATCGGGGACGAGGCCTCGGCGATCGGGCTCTACACGCAGACCACCTCCCTGGCGGCCTCCCCGGAGCTGCACGACGTGTGGACGGAGAAGTCCCAGGGCGAGCCGGTCTTCCATGACGCGAGGTTCGTGAAATGACGGCGCCGACACAGCTACTGCAGCTCCCACAGCTCCCACAGCTCCCCGACCAGGTTCGCCGCTGGGCAGGCCGGCTGGCGTCCGCCGCCCTGGTCCTCTGGGCGGCGGCCACGGTGACCTTCCTGCTCCAGGTGCTCTCACCCGGCGACCGCGCCACACTCATGCTGAACCTGTCCTCCGGGGAGAGCCGGGAACGCACCCCGGAGGAGACCGCACCGGTCAACGCCGAGTTCGGGTTCACCGACCCCGTCTGGCGCCAGTACCTCGACTACCTCGGCGGTCTGCTGCGCGGCGACCTCGGCACGTCCTACCAGCTGAAGAAACCGGTCGTGGAGGTGATCGCCGCCCAGATCGGCCCCACCCTCGTGCTCACCGTCAGCTCCCTGGTCGTCGCCTGGCTCATCGTGGTCCTGGTGACCACCCTGACCGCCGGACGCCCCGGGCCGGTCGGGGTGCTCGGTTCCCTGCTGGAGACCGTCGCCGCGGGGCTGCCGCAGTACTGGCTGGGCTCGCTGCTGCTCGTCGGGTTCGCCGTCGGACTCGGCTGGTTCCCGGTGGAGAGCGGTAACCGGCCGGTGGGGCTGGTGCTGCCCGTGCTCACCCTCGCGGTCCCGCTGGCCGGGTACCTCGGGCAGGTGGTGCGCGACGAGTTCCGCGCGTCGCTGGACGAACCCTACGTGCTCACCGCACGCGCCAGGGGACGCACCGACCTGCAGGTCCGCGCCGGGCACGTGCTGCGTCACGCCGTCCTGCCGGCGGTGTCGGTGTCCGGGTGGGCCCTCGGCGCGCTGCTCTCCGGGGCGGTGATCGCGGAGACCGTCTTCGCCCGCGCCGGCATCGGCCAGACCCTCGTGACCGCGGCAGAGTCCCGCGACGTCCCGCTGGTCAGCGGCATCGTGATCGTCATCGCCCTCGTCTACACCGT
The DNA here is from genome assembly GCA_030450335.1 of Corynebacterium sp. Taxonomy (GTDB): domain Bacteria; phylum Actinomycetota; class Actinomycetes; order Mycobacteriales; family Mycobacteriaceae; genus Corynebacterium. Next base: position 6,346 of record JAKDIS010000129.1, read on the forward strand.
GGCCAACCTCGCGGTGGACGCCCTCTACACCGTCATCGACCCCAGGATCGAGGTCCCGTGAGCACCGCCGTCCAGTCCCCGTCCAC
>JAKDIS010000130.1 GCA_030450335.1 Corynebacterium sp.
TCCCCGGCCGCGGCCCCCTGCCGCTCGCCGTAAGCATAGCCGGATGCGGGCCGAATCTGTCGGTCCCGGTGTCCCCGTCCTGCAGAATCGGCTCGCGTTGCTGCTGGGTTGCTACTGGGAAGCCCGAAGCGCCGCGATCTCGTCCTTCAGCGCCGCGATGTCCGCGCGGTAGAGGTCCAGGCGTTCCTCGACCTCCTCGCGTGTCCAGCGCGGGGTGATCTGCTTGGTGCAGTTGGCGTCCGAGGCCTCCACGTCCACGATCACCACCCGCTCGATCACCGAGGTGATCCGCCGCTCCCCCAGGTCACGGACCTGTTCGACGAGGTCCGGGGCGTCGGACGCCTCGACGGTGCGCGCGTGCCCGAACACCTTCACCCGCGAGCGCGTCGCGAAGTCGACGAAGAAGAGGCAGACCCGTCCGTCTCTGTCGAGGTTCCCGGCGGTGACGAACTGCCGGTTGCCCGCGAAGTCGGGAAACATCAGTTGTGTGCCGTCCTTCAACACCGTCACGAAGCCGGAAGGTCCGCCCTTGTGCTGCACATACGGCCAGCCGGTACCGGTGACGGTGGACATCATGAACATGCGCGCCTGGCGGATCAGCTTGATGTCACGCGGATCGAGTTCACTGCCACCACTGCCGGTGGTGTCCACCCTGTTGCTCACCCCGCGGGCCTGCTGGCGGGCGCGGACGTGCTCGTCGAAGGCGATGTCGTCGTAGTTCACTGGGTCTCCAACCAGGCGTTGATGCCGCCGGGGTAGTCGGTGGCGGTGATGCCTGCGGCTTCGAGCAGCTCCACGGCCTGCGCCGAGCGCACGCCGGAGGCGCAGTACACGACTAGATCCCCGGCGTCCCCGAGCGAGCGCACCTGCGCCGGGACGTGGTCGCGTAGGACGCTGAGGGGTACGTTCACCGCGCCGGGGATGCGTACGGTGGCGAATTCGTCGGGCTCCCGGACGTCCAGCAGCGCCGCACCGTCCAGAGACGGCACAGACGGCGCGACGGACGCGGCGCCCGGGGCGTCCTGCGTGGGAGTGGGTGTCGCGCATACGCGCGCGGCGACCGCCGGGTCGGCGGCGACGGGGATGTACTCCCACATCCCGGTGAGCCCGGAGTAGTAGCCGATGCGTCCGGCCAGCGGGGCGCCGACGCCGGTGAGCACCTTCACCGCCTCCATCGCCATCGCCGCGCCGACGACGCCGACCAGCGGGCCGAGGACGCCCGCCTGCGCGCAGGACGGCACGCTGCCCGCCGGCGGCGGCGTGGGGAACACGTCCTCGTAGACCGGCGCGCCCGGCATGCCGAAGACGGAGAGCTGGGCGTCGAAGCCGAGGATCGACGCCCACACGTGCGGCACCCCCAGCACCGCGCAGCCGTGGGAGGCGGCGTAGCGGGCGGCGAAGTTGTCCGTGCCGTCCAGCACGACGTCCGCGCCGTCCAGCACGGACACCGCGCAGGACGCCTCGAGGCGGTCGCGCACCACCGTCACGGTCATCTCCGGGTTGCGCGCGAGCATCTCCCGGCGCGCCGACTCTGCCTTGGGCTGCCCGAGCGCGGCGTCGGTGTGAATGACCTGGCGGTGCAGGTTGGACAGCTCGACGACGTCGTCGTCGATGACGGTGACGTGCCCGACGCCGACGGCGGCGAGGTAGAGCAACGCCGGGGAGCCGAGGCCGCCGGCGCCGGCGACCACGACGTGGGCGTCCGCCAGGGCCTGCTGGGCCTGCGCACCGAAGCCCTCGAGGGTGATCTGGCGGCGGTAGCGGGCGTAGCGACGCGGGTCCATACTCGTCACAGCCCCACCCAGTCGGTGGAGCCGTCGGGGCGGTCCTGTTCCTTCCAGATCGGCACGCCGTCCTTCACGGCGGTGGCGAACTCGGCGATCGCCGTGAAGGCGGGCCCGCGGTGGGCCGCGGAGACGACGACGAGGAAGGCGAGCTCGCCGATGGCCAGCGGCCCGGTGCGGTGCTCGGCCCACAGGCGGACCTGCGGGTGGGCGCGCACCGTGGCGTCGGCGATCTCGGCGAGCGTGGCGGCGGCGGTCGGGTGGTTGGTGTAGGTCAGGGCGCTGACCTCGTGGCCGCCGTCGTGGTCGCGGACCACGCCCTCGAAGGTGACGACCGCGCCCATCGCGTCCGTCGCGGTGGTGGCACGGGCGTGCGCGAGGTGGTCCTCCAGGGGTTCGTGGGTGACGGCGGTGTGCACGACCACACCGGTCTCGGCGTCGACGCGTGCGGGGTCTGGGTTCTCAGCCATGGTGGTCTCCTGCGTGGTCGGCGGTCGGGCGGTCGAGCAGCTGGTCGAGCAGGTGGTCCAGCAGCGGGTCGAGGACGGCGATGCCGTCGGCCACTCCCCCGCGTGAGCCGGGCAGGGTCATCACGAAGGTGCGTCCGGCGACACCGGCGACACCGCCGGAGAGCACCGCGGTCGGCACCCCGGCGTCCACCCCGCGCTGCTGCAGGGCGGTGACCAGGCCGGGCAGTTCGTGGGTGAGGTGCGGGCGGACGGCGGCCACGGTCTGGTCGGTGGGGCTCACCCCGGTGCCCCCGGTGGTGAGCAGCACCGTCGGCTGCTCGTCGACGAGTGTGCGGTCGACCTGCGCGGCGATGTCGGCGTCGGCGACGACGGTGGCGTCCCGCACGTCCAGGCCGCGCCCGCGCAGCCACTCGACGAGGACGGGGCCGGTGCAGTCGGTGTAGGTGCCGGCGGCGGCGCGGGTGGACGCCACGATCACGGTCGCTTTCACACGTCCTCCCGCACGTCCCAGTCCCCGGACTTGCCGCCGGACTTGGCGAGCACGCGCACGTCCTCTATCACGGCGTGCTTGTCCACGGCCTTGACCATGTCCACCACGGTCAGGGCGGCGCTGGTCACCGCGGTGAGCGCCTCCATCTCCACGCCGGTGACCCCGCGGGTCTTCACCGAGGCCTCGATGCGCACGGCCCCTGACTCGCGCGTGAAGTCCACGGTGATCTTCCCCAGCGGCAGCGGGTGGCACAGCGGGATGATCTCGGGGGTCTTCTTCGCCCCCATGATCCCGGCGACGCGCGCGACCGGCAGGGCGTCGCCCTTCGGCAGGCCGTCCGAGGTGCTGTCGAAGATCATGTCGAGCACGTCGCTGCGGGTGCGCACGCGCCCGGTGGCGACCGCGGTGCGGCTGGTCTCGTGTTTGGCGGTGACGTCGACCATGTGCGCCGACCCGTCTTCCCGGACGTGTGTGAGGTGATCGGGGTGACTCTCCATACCGTCACACGCTACCCCGACCTACACTTGTCACCATGCTGGAGATCCACTATTTCGCCGCGGCGCGGGCGGCCCGCGGTGTCGCACGGGAGACGCTTGCGCCCGAGCGCGACCTGGCCTCGCTGCTGGAGGTGCTGGGCACCCGTCACACCGGGCTCACGGCCGGAGGGATGAGCCTGTCGCAGGTTTTCGAGCGCTGCAGTTTCCTCGTCGACGGACGCTCGGTGGTCCGTGCCGACGCGGCGACCACGTCGCTGGACGCGGTGTCGCGGGTGGACGTACTGCCGCCGTTCGCGGGGGGATAGATGGACGTGCATGCGGTCGTCGTCGCCGGTGGTGCGGGCTCCCGCCTGGCCGCTTCGGCGCCGGACGGGACGCCGGCGAAACCCCTGCTCGTCGGACGCGACGGCGTCCGCCTTATCGACGTGGTGCTGGACGCCGCGGCGCAGGTCGGGTGTATGCGCAGGGTGGTCGTCGCCCAGGAGATGGACCTGCCGTCGGACGTGACGCTGGTGCGTGAGGACCCGCCCCTGTCCGGGCCGGCGCCGGCGGTGGCCACCGGGGTGGACGCGCTCGGGGACGGTGCCGGGGATGCCGTGTTCCTGCTCGCCGGTGACCTCGTCGCCCCGGCTGCCGCAATGACCAGACTGCTCGAGACCTACCGGAGGACCGGTGGCGACGGGTGCATCGCCGTGGCCGACGGGCGGCGCCAACCGCTGCTCGCCCTGGTGCGCCTCGACCGGCTGCGCGCAACCACCACCGGCGACCTGCGCGACGCCCCGGTCCGGGCCGTCCTACGCGGCCTGAACCTCACGGAGGTCGACGAGGCCGACGGGATCGACGCCGCCACGGCGGCGGACGTGGACACGTGGGAGGATGCGGTGGAACACGGATACGGCGGTGAGAGGTCATGAGCGGACACACGACGGACCCGGTGGGCTGGGCGGAGACCCGGCGGCGCATCGTCGCCGCACTCGCGCCGAGGGGCCAGGCAGCACGGTCGCGCGCGGCGGTGACGAAGCGTCCTGCCCCGGGCGACGTCCTGCACGCCGCGGTCACCGCGCCGATGGACGTGCCGCACTACGCGTCCTCGGCGATGGACGGTTTCGCCGTGCGCGGCGACGGCCCCTGGCGGCTGCTGGACGCCCCGGCCGTCGGCGCGCAGGGACGCAACGTGCACATCACCGGCGGCACCCTCGCCGACGGTGAGGCGCTTCCGGCACTCACCGGCTCCCTGGTGCCCGACGGGGCGACCGCGGTGGTGCGCGCCGAGGACGCGCACGTCACCGGCGACACGCTGACGGCCACCACCCCGCCGGCGGGCCGCGACATCCGCCCCGCCGGCCAGGAGTGGTCGACCGGCGACACCCTGGTGGACGCCGGGGAGCGACTCACCGCCCGCCACGTGGCGATGCTCGGCGCGTGCGGCGTCGACACCGTGGAGGTCACGCCACGCCCGCGGGTGGCGTGCGCGTTCACCGGCAACGAGGTCATCACCCACGGTCTGCCGCGCCCCGGGGAGGTGCGCGACGCCTTCGGCGTCTCCTTCCCCGCCCTGCTGGACGCCTGGGGTGCGGAGGTCGTGGGCACCCAGCGTCTGCCGGACGACCCGGTGGCCGTGGAGGACTGGCTGCGGCGTCCCGAGGTGCTCGGCGCCGACATCGTTGTGCTCACCGGCGGGTCGGGACGCTCCGGGCAGGACTTCGCCCGCCGCTTCATCACCCGCGCGGCCGACGAGGTGCTCGCCGAGGAGATCGCCTGTCGGCCCGGGCACCCCACCCTGGTCACGACCAGGTCGCCGGTGCAGATTGCTGGACCACACACCCAATTGGTCATCGGTGTGCCGGGCAATCCTTTCGCCGCGCACGTGGCGCTGCACAGTTTCGTCGCCCCCGCGGTGACCGCGCTGCTGGGTGCCGGTGACCCGGTGGGGACCCGCACCGGGACCATGACCGTGGCCATCGAGTCGATGCCCCGCCAACGGGTACGCCTGCTGCCCGCCACCCGTGACCCCCGCGAGTCTGATTCGCCCCGCTTCACCCCGGCACCCGGCGCGCACTCGCACATGCTGCGCGGGTACGCCGCGGCGGACGTCCTGCTCGTCGTCCCGCCGCAGGGTGTGGCCGCCGGCGACGAGGTGGAGTACGTGGAGCTGTAACTCCGGTACTGGTCAGTCCCGGTAGAGTTCGCCGCCGCGGCTGCGTCCCCGGTTCAGCCACGCGTACACCACCCCGATGAGCAGGCCGCCGCCGATCATATTGCCGACGAGTGCCATCGCCCAGTTCACCGCCACATTGCCGAAGCTCAGCGACTCCAGCACGCCCGCACCGGCAGCGAAGCCGTCGCCCAGGCCGAAGAAGGCCAGGGTGAACAGGGCGAAGTTCGCGATGAGGTGCTCCAGGCCCAGCACCACGAACACGGCGATGACCATCTGGGTCAGCAGGAACTTGCCCGCGTAGTCCTTGATCATCAGCCCGCCGACGATGGCGATGTTCACCACGAAGTTCGCCAGCACCGCCTCGACGAGCACGCCGGACGGACTCTTCGTGAGCTTGCCGTCGGCCAGCGCGGCGATGAGGTGGTCCACGCCGATGCCGCCGAGTTTCGCCGACTGCCCGAGCATCACCGCAATGACCACCGCGCCGACGAGGTTGGCCAGCACCGTCCACAGCACGATCGCGGTGGCCCGTCCCCAACCGATGTGGTGCCGGGCGGCGCCGTAGGCCATGAACATCATGGAGCCGGTGGCCAGTTCCGCGCCGAGCTGCAGGGTCATGGCCAGTCCGATGAAGAACAGGAAGCCGAAGACCACCGGCCCCAGCCCCGGGGCGAGCTGCTCCACGGCGTTGCCGGACACCGCGGCGAAGGCCGTGCCGAGGGTGAGGTAGGCCCCGGCCAGCACGCCGCGCACGGTGTAGCGGGGCAGGTCGTCGCCGAACAGGGCGGTCTTCTTGGCCACCGCGGCATCGGCGGCGGTGTTGAATGCCCCGGCCAGCGGTTCCCTGTCGGTTCTCGTCTCGGTAGTCGTCGCCATAGGGAGTTTGTACTCCAGCACCGGGGACCGGGTTGACCGGCACACCTGCGTTCACCTGCAAAAGCAGGACGTTGACCTGCAGCCCGCGTCGTGGCGATCGGTGACGCCGAACGACCGTTCGTAGCTACCGGCCCGCAGCCGCCCCCGTG
>JAKDIS010000131.1 GCA_030450335.1 Corynebacterium sp.
GTCGAGGGCGCGGACGGGGATGGTCTTGATGTTCGTGGAAGCCATGTCCGCGAGGGTACTGCCGGCGGCGGCGTAATTCATCGCGGCCGCCGGTGCCGCCGGTGCCGCCGGTGCCGTCGGTGCTGACGGGGCCGACCCCGCGCCGCGTGCCGGATCCGGAGTCCCCGTGCCACGAATCGACCGGATTGTGCACGCGGCGCGGGGATCGGTGGGGCACCCAACCGGCACCGACCCCGCGCCACCGACCAGGCGGCTTACCCTGGGCCGAGCTCCAGGACCTCGACGCGTCCCATCCCCACCCAGCCGACGGAGTCGGAGACCATGCGCGGCTGGTGGACGTGGGCCAGGACCCACCGGTCGTAGCGGCGTGACTGCAGTTCGGCGAGGGTGGTCGGCAGGCACGGTTTGCGGCTGAACTCCCCGGTGAGGCTGGTGTGCAGCACTCCCAGGTGCACCTCGCCGTCTGCGCCGTCTGCGCTGTCTGCGCCGCTGCCGCCGCCCCCGGCGATGGGGAAGCGCTCAACGATCCGCCGCGGGTCGGGGTCGTCGGCGACGGAGACCGTGTGCACGGTCAGCCCGCCGACACGCATCTCGGACGGCCCGTCGGCGGGGGCGACGGTGAGCCCGTCGATGTGGGGCAGGCGTCGGGGAAGGTCGGCGGCGACGTCGTGGTTCCCCCAGGTCACCAGGACGGGGACTCCGGTGGCGACGGCGGCGCGCAGGAACGTCTCGGCGTCGGCGACGACCTCGTCGGTGGCGTAGCCGCGGTCCACGAGGTCCCCGGCGAAGACCAGGAGGTCCGCGCCGCCGCGCTCGGCGTCCTGCAGCGCCGAGAGCGACGAGAGCGCCGAGAGTGCCCACGGGAGTCCGGGGGTGGTGGGAAGTCCCAGGTGCAGGTCGGCCAGGGCCGCGACGATCACGAGGCAGCCTCCCCGGTGGGACGCGGCGTGGTGCGTCGGGCCAGCCAGGTCTGCACGACCAGCAGGACGACGGTGGAGCTGAACACGCCGATCAGCGTCATCGCCATGGCCTCGGTGCGGTGGCCCTGGTCGAACTGGCCCATGATCCAGGGCGACAGCAGCGTCATGTCACTCGGCCGGATCAGCGAGGCCATGACCAGCTCCCGGATCCCGGTGAGGAAGGCGAGCAGCCACCCGGCCACGAGCCCCGGGACGAGCAGTGGCACGGTGATGCGCCGGAAGGACAGCCAGGAGGACGCCCCGGCCACCGTCGCCGCCTCGAAGACGGCGGGGGAGACCGCCTGGGCGGAGGTCTTGATGTTCTGCACCGCCATCGGCAGGAACAGCGCGGTGTAGCCCAGCACCAGGATCCAGGGGGTGTTGTACGGCGTCCACGGCAGCCACCGGGCGTTCCACAGGAAGATGAACCCGATGGCCAGCACGATGGCCGGCACCGTCTCCGGGGAGACGGCGAGGAAGTCCGTCACCCGCGACCGCAGCCGGCCGGACGTGGCGTCCTGCGTGCCTGTCGGCGTCCCGCGCAGGGCCGTCACCAGCGTGACGGCGAGGGCCAGCAGGACGGCGGACGTGGCGCCGACCGCGCCGAGGAGCGCGGACGTCGTCAGCGCCTCCCGCGCCTGGTCGCTGGACAGCACGATGGCGAAGTAGTCCAGGGTGAGGTTGTCCGGGGTCGGTGGCCTGGAGCGCAGGATCGTCGTGGCGCCGAGGATGATCGACACGTACGGTACGACCACCGACACGAGCGCCACGACCCCGATCCACGCCCACCCCAGGGCCAGGACGCTGCCGCGCAGCGTCAGGGAGACGGGACGTCCCGTCCGGCCGTCGGCGCGTGCGTCGCGGGAGAACCACTGCTGGACGCACCACACGCTGATACCCAGGGTGAACAGCAGCGCCGCGCCGACGGAGGCGGAGGAGAAGTCGAGCGGGTCGATCGTCACGTCCCGGTGGATACGGGACACGAGGACCGGGTAGCCGATGGCGTTGCCGAGGGTGACCGGGGTGCCGAACTCGCCCGCCGCACGGACGAAGAGGATCAGGGCGCCCAGCGACCACGGGCCCACGACCTGCGGCAGTACGACCCGGGCGAGGATGCGCCAGCGCGACGCACCGGTCACCGACGCCATCTCCACCGAGGACGCGGGGATCGCGTCGAGGCAGGTCCGCAGCAGCAGGTAGAGGAAGGGGAAGAGCTCGCAGGACATGATCAGGGCCATGCCCCACACGGAGTTCACCGTGCCGCGGACCGCGCCGCCGACGACGGAGCCGAAGAGCATGTCGGCGACGCCGCCCAGCCGGGTGACGTCCATCCACGCCATCGCGGCGACGAAGGGCGGGGTCATGAACGGCACCATCACCAGCAGGTCGATCCACCGGTGCCGACGCAGCTGCGTCCAGCTCGTGAGGAAGGCCAGCGGTGCGGCGAGGACGGTGGAGAACATAACGACCAGCACCGACAGCCACACGGTGTTGCCGAGGATCCTCGGCAGGTCGCCGTCGCCGAGATCGCCGAGCGCAGAGGGGGAGTCGCCGTAGCCGGTGAGGGCGGTGAGCAGCACCATCGCCAGCGGGGCGGCGACGACGACCAGCAGGACGAGCAGGACGGCGGTGGGGCCCGCCGGCACCGTCCAGCGACGGGGACGGTGGCGGGAACGCGGCGCCGGAACGTCCTGCCTGGCGTCCTGCCCCGCCGGACGCCGCAGCAGGTCGGTCACGACAGGTACCGGGAGACGAACTCCTCCGAGACCGCGGAGGACTTCTCGGCGAGACCGTCGAGGTCGTCGGTGAGCAGCTCGGTGGAGTCGTAGTCGGTCGCGTCGGCGGCGTCGGTGTCGGCGTCGGCGGGGATCATGTGGTTGTCGGCGCTGATGGCCTGGCCCTCCGGGGAGAACATGAAGTCCACGAACGCTTGGGCGGCGTCCTTGTTGCCGGACTGGTCGGAGACCAGCACCGGGCGCGGGGTGACGGTGGTGCCGGACGCCGGGAGGACGACGTCCAGCGGCTCACCCTTGTCCATGGCCGAGCGGGCGGAGTAGTCGACGCCGCCGAAGACGACGGCCTTCGACCCCGAGGTGACGGCGTCCAGCGCCGGGCCGTTCGCCCCCTGGACCTCCATGCCGTTGTCGAAGAGCTTGTCGAAGAGGGCCCAGGTGTCCTCCTCACCCCACTTGTCGACCATGGCGGTGACGAGGTCGGCGGCGGTGCCGGACTCGCGCGGGTCGGGCATGATGACCTTGTCCTTGAAGGTGGCGTCGGTGAGGTCCTCCCAGTCGGACGGGGACCCGGCGCCGCCCAGGGCCTCGGTGTTCACCACGAGTGCGAGGGCGGAACCGTCACGTCCGGTGAAGTCGCCGGTGGACGAGGCCCAGCCTTCGCGCAGGTCGCCGCCGGTCTCCGGGGTGTACTGCTCGAAGGCGCCGGTGTCGGCCTGCTTGAGCGCGGCGGACCAGGACGCGAGGTACACCAGGTCGGCCTGCGGGTTGTCGGCCTCGGCCGTGAGCTTCGCGGTGATCTTCCCGGTCTCGCCGGAGAAGACGTCCACGTCCACGTCCGTCCTGTCCTCGAATGCGGCGACGAGCTCGTCGGTCAGGCCCTGGGGGTTCGCGGAGTAGTAGGTCAGCGAACCGGAGAGCCCCTCGGGGGCCGACCACTCCTCGACCTCCCCGGCGCTGCCGGAACCGCTTCCGGACGCGCTGCCGGAGTCGTCGACGGAGCCGCAGGCGGTGAGCGCCGCGGTGACGCCCACGGTGGCGGAGAGGAGGAGAGCGGAGGTGCGGATGTTCACGGGGGTCCTTTACTTGGAGTGGGTGTTCGGGTTCGGCGGGGTCAGCAGGCTGATGCCGGAACCGGGGAGGTGCTCGACGTCGTCGTAGACGAGCCACGGGCGGGACGCACCGTCGACGGCGCAGCGCAGGTCGTAGCGTCCGCCGACGTAGCGGCAGGTCTCCACACGGGCCTCGATCCGAGGCGTTCCGGGGAGGTCTGTGCCGGTGGCGGTGTCGGTGGCGACGCGGACCTGTTCCGGACGCAGCGCCAGGTCACCGCGACGGTTCATGGTGCCGACGAAGTCGGCGACGAACTCGTCCGCCGGGTTCTCGTAGATCTCGGCGGGGCGGTCGAACTGGGCGACCTCGCCGTTGTTGAGCACCAGGACGCGGTCGGCCATCGACATGGCCTCCTCCTGGTCGTGCGTGACGTACAGGACGGTCAGCCCGAGACGCCCGCTGAGCTCGGTGATCTCCCGGCGGATCTGGGAGCGCAGCACCGCGTCCAACGCGGACAGCGGCTCGTCCATGAGCAGCAGCGAGGGACGGCTGATGATCGCCCGGGCGATGGCGACACGTTGCTGCTGGCCACCGGAGAGCTGCTGGGGACGCTGGTCCGCCTTGGCGGCCAGGCCCACGGTCTCCAGCGCCTCGGCGACTCGCGCCCGACGGTCCGCGGCGGAGACCCGGGGCGCGCCGGGGACGCGCACGGTGAGCGGGAAGCCCACGTTGTCGGCGACGCTCATGTGCGGCCACAGGGCGAGGTCCTGGAAGACCATCGACAGGCCGCGGCGGGAGGGGGAGAGGGTCCGAACCCGGGTGCCGGTGGCATCGAAGACGTCCCGCTCGTTGATGCGGATCCGGCCGGTCAGCGGTGTCTCCAGCCCCGCCACGCACCGCAGCAGGGTCGACTTCCCGCAACCGGAGGGGCCGAGGACGCTGATGAACTCGCCACGCCGGACGCTGATGTCGGTGGGACGCAGCCCCGTGCCGTCGGCGAAGAGCCGGGACACGTTCTCGAGGGAGACCATGGGGGAGTCGTCGCGGGTGCCGGGCTCGTTGTCGGGCCCGGTCTCAGGGCCGGTTTCAGGTCCGGGCATCGCGCGCAGGTGCCGGGCGTCGGTACGGACGGACGTCACAGGGCACCGTCGAGGATCAGCCCGGTCTTGAAGGCGTCGCCGTGGCGGAGGATCCCGCGGTCGTCCAGTGCGGAGGTGAGGGAGTCGCGGATGTCGACGGCCTCTTCCCTTTCGTCGGTCTCGGAGGTGATCTCGACGAAGTAGCCGCCCGACATCGCGGTGACCTCCAGGTCGGCGTCGACGGTGCCGTCCTCGGTGGGGACGCTGACCTTCCAGCTGCGCTGGGTGACCACCTGCGAGGCGGTGGCGTCGCTGCCGGCGAGATCGGTGCCGGTGGCCGTCGTGAACTTCCCGGGGAGCTTGTCGTCCAGGAGGCCCACGACATCGTCGGACGAGGGGATGGCACAGTCGTCGGTGAGGCAGTCGGCGGACTTCTTGTTGCTGAAGTCCAGGGTGCTGGTGGTGTAGCTGGCGTTGACCTGGGGACTGTAGTTCGAGTCCGAGCTGTCGAAGTTGTTGTCCTTCGCGGCGGCGAGGGCGTCGTCGACGGACTGCGCGGACAGTGAGTTGTCGTCGAGCGGGGCCCGGTACTTGTAGGTCAGGTCGTAGCCGTCGGCGCCGGCCTTGTGGCGCAGCCGCAGCGACCAGCCCTTGTCGGCGAAGTCCGTGCCAGGGGTGTCCACGTAGACGCTCTGCTCGACGGAGCCGCCTGAGGCGTTCTCGCCGCTGAGACCGAAGTAGTCGGCGGCGTCACCGGTCAGCTCGCCGGAGGAGTCGAGGATGCCGTCGTCCAGCCGGAGCTTGACCTGGTACTCGTCGACCGTGGCGGGCTGCGCGGCGCTGGCCTGGGGAATCACGACGCCGGAGAACGCGAGGAGGAGTGCACCGGTGAGACCCGCCATGCCGAGAGCGCGGGACGGGGCTGGAGAGGAAGTTACCTTGTTCACGCGCGGGAACTTTACGAGCGCAAGGTGGACGCGACGTGAATCCACGGCCAACGTGGCACGGCGGTCCGGGGTACGTCTGGAGAACTACGTCCGGGGTGGTGACGTCCTGCGGAACACCCAGAAGTTCTGCAGCAGGAAGTTCAGCACCGTGGCCACACCCTGGGACACGAACCAGGACCAGAAGAACACGTTCGGCAGCTCAGGGGCGAGGACGCCTACGAGATGGTCCACGAGCACCGCCGCGCTGAAGCACAGAAGGTAGGAGGCGGCGGCCCGGGTCTTCTCCGCCCGGGTGCGTTCACCGTTGAAGGTGACGTGACTGTTCAGGTAGTAGGCGACGGTGCTGCCGACGATGTAGCTGCCTGCCCGGGCGAGGGGCTCGGGGACTCCCAATGCGTAGAGCAGGGCCTTGGTCGAGAAGTCGACGATGGCACCGACGACGCCGACCATGCCGAAGCGAAGGATCTTCCGGAACAGGGCGGCCTCCGGTGAGGGTCTCGGGGGAGTGGGGCGCAGAACCGGTTCACGGTAGCAGCCGGTGATCAGGGGCCGACCCCGCGCCACGTGCCGGATCCGGTGTTTCCGTGCCACGGATCGACC
>JAKDIS010000132.1 GCA_030450335.1 Corynebacterium sp.
GAGGCACCCGAGGCAGCTTAGTTACCTGTCCACGATTTGCGGGGAAGGCCAGTTCACCATGATCCCTGCCGCGACGTGACGTAGACCGTGCGCCGTGACACGCGGGAACGTCGCATCATCCGCCTGACAACGCTTCACCGCAGTATCCAACCACTTCCCATGCCCCGGGGGCTTCAGCGCCGTGCCGTCCCCCTGTGCCCACACCAACTCGGCGGGAGCTTTCCCCTCTAGCTGTGGCGCGATGAGATCCAACACCCGATGAGACACCGCAACCGTCCGGGCCTCGTGAGTCTTCGGCGTGCCCAGAACAATCCTCCCCCGCACCCTCACCGCGTTCTGCCGGATATGCAACCGCCGACGCTTCACATCCACGTCCATCACCCGCAGGCCCGCCAACTCACCCCACCGCAACCCCACGGTCCCCAGGGTCAGCACAATGTCCGGGTGAGCGCTGTTCCCCGCCAGGGTCTGCAACTGCCCCCACGACAGGTACACCCGCCTAGCCGGCGGCTTCGCGGGCAGCTTCACCGCCCCCACCGGGTTTGAGTACAGCAGCTTGTCCCTCACCGCCCGGTCCATGACCTGCTTCAGTTGAGCGACCGCACGCCGCTTCGTAGCCGTACCCGCCTCAATACCGTGCGCCCACTGCTCCACGTCCCCCGCCGTAACCTCCGACACGCGAACCTCACCCCAACGCGGGAGGACATGCACGCGCCACGTGGACTCCGCGAGAGTGAACGTTGACGGCTTCAGGTGTGTCTGCGACTCAAGCCATGCCGCACCAACCTTCCCGACAGTCCGGTTGCCGCGCGTGGGGTCGATGTAGCTTCCGGTGTTGCGCTCCAACAGGTTCTCGGCGGCCCAATGTTCCGCAGCTTTCTTGGTGACGAAACCTGTCTTGGTTCGACGCTTGCCGGACGGATCGGTGTACTGCACTCGGTATCGAGGCTTCCGCTTCGCCGGGGGCGTGTTGTCGGTTCCGCTGAGGTACTTCATGATTGACGACATGACCTAAAACCTACCAAAACCTACGCGTCAAACCTACGTCAACACTGAACTAATGTGCAGGTCATCGCACTGTGCGCATGTGTTCAAATACTGTCAGTCCATCCCGCACCCACCGCCACACTCACCGCCGCACCCAGTCCCTCAGGCCCGGAACACCCCGGGCCCGTGCCGCCAGCGGTAGTACGCCAGGCAGGCCAGCGTGAAGGGAACACCGAAGTACAGCGACGCACGCTGCGACGGGTCGAAACCCACCCCGATCAGCGAGGCGACCAACAGCACCAGCGCGGCGACGGGCACCCAGGGGAACAGCGGCGAGTGGTAGGCCAGGTCCTCGACCAGCCCTCCCGTGGCGGTGTAGCGGCGGCGGAAGGCGATCTGGGAGGCGGCGATGGCGATCCACACCGCCACCACCGCGAAGCCGGCCACGGAGACCAACGCCAGGAACAGTGAACCGGGTGCCACCACGCTGGACAGCAGCGAGGCCAGCCCGCCGAGCATGGACACGCACAGCGCGAGCATCGGGATCCCGCGCCGCGTGGTGCGTGCCAACGCCGCCGGTGCCTGCCCCTCGGAGGCCAGCGAGTGCAGCATGCGGGTGCAGGAGAACAGTCCTGAGTTGCCGGCGGACAGCAGCGCGGTGATGATCACGAAGTTCATCACGTCGGCCATGTGCGGCAGGCCGACGACGTCGAAGACGGTCACGAACGGGCTCTCGTCCAGCCCGGCGGTGGAGTAGGGGATGATCGCGGCGATCACGGCGATCGCGCCGATGAAGAACACCGTCAGGCGGAACACCGCGGTGCGGATCGCCTTCGGGATCGTCTTCTCCGGGTCCTTGGTCTCACCGGCGGCGACACCGATGAGCTCGGTGCCGGAGAATGCGTAGAACACCGCCAGGGTGGTGATCAGGATGCCGCCGATGCCGGTGGGCAGCAGTCCGTCGGGGGTGTTGAAGTTGCCGAGCCCGATCGCCCCGTCCGACAGCGGGTTGATGCCGATGATGGAGGCCGCGCCGACCACGATCAGCGCCACCACGGCGATGACCTTGATCAGGGACAACCAGAACTCGGACTCGCCGAAGACCTTCGAGGACACCGCGTTGAGGGCGAACAGTACGGCGGCGAACACCGCGCACCAGACCCACACCGGGACGTCCGGGAACCAGCGTTGCATCAGGATGCCGATGGCGGTGAACTCGCTGCCCAGGGCCACGGCCCAGCACAGCCAGTACAGCCAGGCGGTGGTGAAACCCCAGGCGGGGCCGAGGTTCCGGGTGGCGTACACGTGGAATCCGCCGGAGACGGGGTACACCACGGCCAGCTCGCCGAGGCACGTCATCACCAGCCAGGCGACCAGCGCGCCGATGCCGTAGGCGATCACCGCGCCCAGCGGTCCCGCCTGGGAGATGGTGTAGCCGGAGGACACGAAGAGCCCGGAGCCGATCACACCGCCGAGTGCGATCATGACCAGGTGGCGCGAGGCCATGGTGCGTTGCAGCCCGGTGTTCGAAGTTTCCGGGGGTTCGGATCTGTCCGGGGCGTCCGAGGAGACTGTCATGGCTGACACTCTACGGTCCGGTCTACAGTGGACCGGATGACAGACCCCTTTCTTCCTCGAATGATTCTCGACGGTGGCCTCGGCACCCGCCTGGCCGACCGTGGCAACGACGTCACCGGTTCGTTGTGGTCGGCGCAGATCCTGCGCGACGACCCGGCGGAGGTCACCGCCGCCCACCGTGACTTCTTCGACGCGGGTGCCGACATCGCCACGACCTGCTCCTACGAGGTCACCGTCGACGGTCTCGTCGCCGCCGGTGTCTACGCCTCCGAGGCGCCGGACGTCGCGGAGTCGCTGCTGCGCCGCAGCGTCCTGCTTGCCCAAAAAAGTTCGCAGGACGCAGCGGGCGACGTGCTCGTCGCCGCGTCCGTCGGCCCCTACGGCGCGGGCCCGGGGCAGGGCACGGAGTACGACGGGGACTACGGGTTGAGCACCGCCGAGCTGGCGGCCTGGCACCGGCGTCGCATCGAGATCCTCGCCGACACTCCGGCGGACGTCCTGTTGGCGGAGACAGTCCCGTCGATCCGCGAGGTCGAGGCGCTGGCAGGGGAACTCGACCGGGTGGGGCGTCCGGCTCTGCTCAGCGTGACGGTCGCCGCCGGGCGCGACGGGGTGCTCAGCGACGGCACGGATCTGGCGGAGGTCGCCGCCGTGGCGTCCGGTTCCTCGGCGATCCGCGCGGTCGGGGTGAACTGCGGGTCGGCGGGGGACGTGCTGGCCGGCGTGCGCCGGCTCGCCGAGTTCACCGACCTGCCGCTGATCGCCTACCCCAACAGCGGTGAGACCTGGGACCACGTGAACCGGGTGTGGGTGCCGCGCAGCAGTGAGGGCCCGGGCCTGCTGGAGAGCGTGCCCGACCTGTTGGACGCCGGGGTGCACGTCATCGGCGGCTGCTGCCGGGTAACCCCGCGCGAGATCACGGCGCTACGCGAGCTCGTGTCCGCTCACTGAACTCCCACTGACCGGAGCGGGAATCCTCCGACACATCAATAGCCCTACCGTGGTGCAATAGACGCTTATGGTGAACGTGTAACCTGGCTCTCCATGTATGATTCACCAGCTTATTTGGTTGGGGTTCTGGCGGTGTCGATCGTCCTGCTGATCTTCCTGATCAACTGGCGCACGAAACTCCACCCGTTCCTCGCGCTGTCCGTCGTGTCCTTCTTCGCCGCCGTCGCCGCTGGGCTGCCGCTCGCCGACATCCCGGAGACCCTCATCGACGGTGCCGGGGGAACCCTCGGCGAGACCGGCCTCGTCGTCTTCCTCGGCGCGATGCTCGGCCGCCTGCTCGCCGACTCCGGCGCGGTCGGACGCATCGCCGACCTCGTCGTGGAGCACAGCTCGCCGCGCACCGCACCCTGGGTGATGACCGGCGTGGCCTTCCTCATCGGTATCCCGATGTTCTTCGAGGTCGGCCTGGTCGTGCTCATGCCGGTGATCTACGGCGTCGCCCTGCGTCTCGACGTGGCCGCGGGCCGTCCGAAGACCTGGTACCTCAAGATCCTCATCCCCGCGATCGCGGCGCTGAGCTGCCTGCACGGCATGCTGCCGCCGCACCCCGGCCCGACGATCGCCGTCAACGGGCTGGACGCCAACATCGGCCTGACCATCGGCCTGGGCCTGCTGTGCGCGGTGCCCGCCGTGATCCTCTCCGGGCCGGTCTACGGTCACTTCATCGCCCCGCGCATCTCCCTGGAGCCCGACGAGAAGCTGGTGCGCCAGTACACCGGCACCACACCGGCGCAGCTGGAGGCCGACACCGCGGCGCCCACCGCGGGCGGCACCGGTGCCGCAGCGTCCGGCCCGGACGGCGCGGACGACTCGGACGGCGCGGTGGCCACGGAGCCGCGCCGCGGCGAGGAGTCCGGCAACGTGCTGCGTCCTGTGCCCACGTGGCTGGCGTTCGTGTGCGTGCTGGTGCCGGTGGTGCTCATGCTCTTCGAGACGGTGGTGGACCTGGTCGCCCCGGACTCGGCGCTGAAGACCCCCGCCGCACTGCTCGGCGAGCCGGTCATCGCCATGTTCATCGGCGTGCTCTTCGCCGGGGTGGTGCTGTCCGCGGCATCGAAGATGAGCGGTGCGGACGTGAAGAAGTCCTTCGGCAACTCTCTCGGCTCGGTCGCCGGTGTGGCGCTGATCATCGCCGGCGGCGGCATGTTCAACTCGGTGCTCAAGACCTCCGACATGAACGACGCCATCGTCGACGTCGTCTCCGGCATCGACATGAACCTCATCGTGCTGGGCTGGCTGATCGGGCTGATCCTGTCGTTCTGCACCGGTTCGGCGACGGTCGGCATCGTCAGCGCCACGGGCATCCTCGCCCCGCTGGTGGTGGGCATGCCGTCGGCGTACGTGTCCCTGGTGGTCATCGCCATCGGTTCGGGTTCGGTGGGTCTGAACTGGATCAACCACGCCGGATTCTGGTTCGTCAAGGAGTCCTTCGGCATGACGCTGGGCCAGGCCACCAAGACGCACATGACGGTGCAGACCCTGGTCTCCGTCTTCGGTCTGCTCATGGCGCTGCTGATCTCGGTGTTCGTGTAGATCTTCGTGTAGAAGGGGAGCCATGAGCACCCCCATCAGTGCCCCCGTCCGTACCGCCGTGATCGGCTTCGGCCTGTCCGGACGTATCTTCCACGCCCCGTTCATCGCCGCCGACCCCGCCTTCGAGCTGCGCGCGGTGGTCACCACCGACGGTGCGCGCCGCGCGGCCGTGCGCGAGGAGTACCCGGACGCCGAACTGCTGGACTCCGCCCAGGACGTCTTCGCCCGCGCCGACGCCTTCGACCTGGTCGTCATCGGTACGCCCGGGGACTCGCACGAGGCCCTGGCGTCCGGGGCGCTGGACGCCGGGCTGCACGTACTGCTCGACAAGCCCTTCGTGCTCACCGCCGCGGCCGGGCGCGCGCTGATCGCGAAGGCGCGGGACGCCGGGCGCGGGGAAGGACGCTGCCTCACCGTGTTCCAGAACCGGCGGTGGGACGGTGACTTCCGCACCGTGCGTTCCCTCGTCGAGGCCGGGGAGTTTGGGCAGGTCACACGGTTCGAGTCGCGTTTCGAGAAGTTCGAGCCCACCCCGGGTGAGTCCTGGCGCTACTCCGGTCGGCCCGTCGACGGCGCCGGGGTGCTCTTCGACCTGGGGTCGCACGTGATCGACCAGGCGTTGCAGCTCTTCGGGCCGGTGGATCTGGACTCGGCGCCGGACTCGATGCACGTGGAGATCGACCGGCGTCGGCCGGGCACCAGCGCCGACGACGACGTCTTCCTCGCCCTGCACCACACCTCCGGGGTGCGCTCGCACCTGTGGATGAGCGCGGTGCGTCCGAACCCGGGCCCGCGTTTCCAGGTCGTGGGCTCTGCTGCCGGCTACACCAGCTGGGGGCTCGACGGTCAGGAACAGGCGTTGAAGGACGGCCTGCGTCCCGGCGACGCGGGCTTCGGCGTGACCCCGCCGGAGTCGTGGGGGACTGTGTCCGGCGAGGCCGCGCCGCGCACGGTGGAGACGCTGGACGGTGACTACGCCGCCTTTTACCGGGAGCTCGCCGTAGCGATCCGTGGGGAGGGGCCCGTGCCGGTCGACCCGGCGGGCAGCGTGGCGGTGCTCGAGGTCATCGAGCGGGCGCTGGCGGTGGGGTGGCCGGAGTAGGGTTTCCGTCTCAATGTCTTAGAATTACCTCATGCTTTTCTTCCGTACCTTCAGTCCCTTCAGTCCTATCCATAACTCCGGCCCCTCCCGTACCGCAGCCAGGAT
>JAKDIS010000133.1 GCA_030450335.1 Corynebacterium sp.
CCCGTGCCCGCGCCTGTCTACACTGGCGCGCATGGCCGCCGAGAAAACCTCACGCACCGGGCACCGGATCCGCAGCGACCTCTTCCGCGCCAACGTCAGCACCGCCCTCGCCCTGCTCACCGCGGCGGCAGGGGTCGGCATCGCCCTGCTGACCACCGGCACCGCGACGTCCGGCTGGACGATCGCCCCGCCGATCGTGTTCTTCCTGGTCTACTGGCTGTCCTTCACCGCCTACTACCTCTGGTGGACGCACCGCGTGTACGCACACGCCGACACGGCGGCCGTCCGCGACGTCGCCGCCCGGGACTCCCGCGCCCGGCGCAGCTGGACAGGAAAATTCTCCGGGCTCACCGGCCCGACGGACTGGACGGCGGCCGCGGCGACGATGGCGGTGGTCGTCACCGTGGCCATCGCCCTGTCCCCGGGTGCCCGGGAGGACCCGGTGGTCGTCCTGCTGGGCCTCGCCACGGTCGCCAGCTCGTGGGCGCTGATGGTCTACTCCTTCGCCCTGGACTACATGCAGGTCAGCGTCCTGCAGGAGCCGGACGAGCCGCCCCACGTGAAGTTCGACTTCCCCGAGGAACCCCGCTTCGCCGACTACCTGACCTTCTCGGTCATGGTCTCGACCATGGCCGTCGGCGCCCCGGCACGGGCCACGTCGCAGGCGATGTGGCGCAAGTTGCGCAGCCACGTCCTGCTGGCCTTCATCTTCAACACCGTGATCGTGGCGATGATGGTGTCGCTGCTCTTCGGCGGACTCACCGGAGGCTGACACCGCGCCGCGCCGCACCCGGTGGCAGAGTGGACACCATGACCACATCGCGTCCTGCATCGCGTCCTTCCCACCCGCCCTTCGACCCGGAACTCCTCCCCACCCTGGAGGTGATCCGCCAGATGACCCCGCCGCAGCTGGGTGTCGAGGACCTGCCCGCCATGCGCTCGCGGGACCGCACCGCACAGACCCTGGAGCACCTCCACGGACTGGGCCTGGTCACCCGCGAGATCACCGTGCCCGGCCACGACGGCGCCGAGCTCCCCGCCACGGTGGTCAGCCGGGCGGGACGCGGTGAGCGTGCGGCCGGTCCCGGGATCTACTTCCTCCACGGCGGTGGCATGGTCAGCGGACGGCGCCTGGACGCCGTGGAGTTCATGGCACCCTGGGTCCTGGAGCACGACGCCGTGCTGCTCACCCCCGACTACCGCCTCGCCCCCGAGCACCTGGCTCCGACCCCGGTCGAGGACGCCTACGCCGGGCTGGTGTGGATGCACGCCAACGCCGCGGAACTGGACGTGGACCCCGACCGCATCCTCGTCGGCGGTACCAGCGCCGGCGGCGGGCTCGCGGCCGGCACCGCCCTTCTCGCCCGTGACCGGCGGGGCCCGGACCTGCTCGGTCAGATCCTCATGAGCCCGATGCTCGACGACCGCGACTCCAGCACCTCGGCGTGTCAGATCGACGGGACGGGCGTCTGGGACCGCGGCGACAACAACTTCGGCTGGTCCTGCCTGCTCGGTGAGGCACGTGGGGGAGCCGACGTTCCCGCCCACTGTGCCCCGGCCCGGGCGGCGGAGCAGCCGGACGGTCTGGCCGGGCTGCCGCCGGCGTTCATCGACTGCGGGACCGCCGAGGTCTTCCGCGACGAGAACGTGGCCTACGCCTCCGCGCTGTGGGCCGCCGGTGTGCAGGCCGAACTGCACGTCTGGGCAGGCGCCTTCCACGGCTCGGCGATGATCGTGCCGGACGCCGCGGTCAGCCGGGACGCCCTGAAGGCACGCGACGCCTGGGTCGCCCGGCTCTTCGCCGCGCCGCGGTAGCAGGCCAGGACAGGTCAGGACGCTGCGAACGTCAGAACGTCACGTCCGCCCACACGCCACGGTGGTCGGTGCCGTCGACCTGCACGGTACCGCCGTCGGTACAGGTGGCGTCCCGCACGAGGATGTGGTCGATGCGCACCAGCGGGAACCGGTGGGGCCACGTCGGGGCGGTGAGCCCGCCACCGCAGTCCGTCAGCCCCGCGGTGTCGAGGAGGTCGCGGAACTCCGGGTGGGCGACGGTGGCGTTGAAGTCGCCCGCCAGCACCACCGGTGACTCCGAGCCGGCGAACTCCTCGCGCAGCGTCCCGAGGTCACGCGACCAGCCACCGATGAGGTCGCTGTACGCCGGCGGCCGGGTGTGCACGCCGACCACCTCGGTGCTCATCTGTCCGACGAGTTGCACGGACGGGGTCTGGTGGCCGGTCAGCCCCAGGTCGGCGGTGACGGTACCCGCCGACGTCGCGGCGTCCTGCCGGACGAGGACGGCAGTGCCGGACGCACCTCCGGTGTCGCGCACCGGCGCGGTGGCGACCAGCCCCGTGCCGCGTTCCACGGCGGCGACCTCGTCCGGCGCTGTCTCCGACAGGATCAGGACGTCCGGGTCCAGGCGGCGGGTCTGCGCCACGATCGAGGCGTCGTCCGCGCCGTTGAAATAGGTGTTCAGCGCCATCACACGCAGCGTATCCCCCGTGTCCCCCGTATTTCCCGACCCACCGGAACCTGCCTGCGTGGTCACCACGCCGACGGGCACCACCACGGCCACGGCGAGGGCCGCGGCGACCACCGGTGGCCAGGGCGAACGCCGACGCCACCCCAGCCAGCACACCACGAGCGTGCACAACACCGCGCCGGCCACGCCCACCATGAAGACCGCCTGCGCAGCCGGGACGAACCACGCCAGACGGTCGGGAAGCGCTGCGGTGATGCGCCACAACGGCGTCGACGCCCACGTCAGGCACCCGAGAAAGGCACAGACGAGGGCGACGACGGCAGCGACGGAGACGACGCGCAGGACGGGACGCAGCGGTGACTACTCCCCTGCGTTCCCGGCGGACATGGCGTCCGCGGCACCCGGGTCGCAGTCGTTGACGAGGTTGAGGCAGCGGATGTACTCGTCCTCCTCGCCGATCGCGCGGGCGGCGGTCGCGAGCATCATGATCGCGCGCAGCACGCCACGGTTCGGACCGTGCGACCACGGCACCGGGCCGGTGCCCCGCCAGCCGTTGGTGCGCAGGGCGTCCAACCCACGGTGGTAGCCGGTACGCGCGCAGGCGTAGGCGGTGACCCGCTCGGTGCCCGCACCCCCGTCGGCCCCCTGGGACAGGTGGTAGGCGGCCAACGCGGCCCACACGCCCGAGTCCTTCGGGTTCGCCACGGCGAGGGTCTCGAGCTCCTCGAGCGACTCCGAGCCGGTCACGGCGGTGGCGAGCTCGGCGGGCAGACGCACCTCCGGGTGCTCGGCACCGAAGAGGTCGCGTCCCTTACGGATCTGCTCCGCCATTACTTGGACACCGTGGTGCCGACGGAGTGCAGGTCGTTGCAGGCCTCGATGATGCGCTCGGTCATGGCGGCCTCGGCCTTCTTCATGAAGGAGCGGGGGTCGTAGACCTTCTTGTTGCCGACCTCGCCGTCGATCTTCAGCACGCCGTCGTAGTTGGAGAGCATGTGGCCGGCGATCGGGCGGGTGAAGGCGTACTGGGTGTCGGTGTCGACGTTCATCTTCACCACGCCGTAGCGCAGGGCCTCCTCGATCTTCTCCTTCTCGGAGCCGGAGCCGCCGTGGAAGACGAAGTCGAAGGGCTGTGCGTCCTCGGACAGGCCGAGCTTCTTCGCCGCGGTCTTCTGGCCCATGTCCAGGACCTCCGGACGCAGCTTCACGTTGCCGGGCTTGTACACGCCGTGCACGTTGCCGAAGGTGGCGGCCAGCAGGTAACGCTGCCCCTGGTCACCGGCGCCGATGGCGTCGACGGTCTTCTCGAAGTCCTCGGCGGTGGTGTACAGGTTGTCGCCGGCCTTGGCCTCGACACCGTCCTCCTCGCCGCCGACCACGCCGATCTCGATCTCCAGGATGATGTTCGCCGCGGCGCACTTGGGCAGCAGGTCCTTGGCGATCTCGAGGTTCTCGTCGATCGGCACGGCCGAGCCGTCCCACATGTGCGACTGGAACAGCGGGTTCTCGCCGGCCTCGACGCGCTTGCGGGAGATCTCCACCAGCGGGCGCACGTAGGTGTCGAGCTTCTCCTTCTGGCAGTGGTCGGTGTGCAGCGCGACGTTGATGCCGTAGTGCTTGGCGGCGTGGTGGGCGAAGTGCGCCAGGGCCTCGGCACCGGCGACCATGTTCTTCACGCCGAGCCCGGAACCGAACTCCGCGCCACCCGTGGAGAACTGGATGATGCCGTCCGACTCCGCGTCGGCGAAGCCCTTGAGGGCGGCGTTGATGGTCTCCGACGAGGTGCAGTTGATGGCCGGGTAGGCGAAGCCGCCCTCCTTGGCCTTGTCCAGCATGTCGCGGTAGACGGCGGGTGTTGCGATGGGCATGGGTGTTCCTCCGTGTGGGTTCGACGAGCGGGTCGGCGTTCTTCCCTCAAGTATGCCGTGCCCGGGCGAATCTGTCAGTTGCCCGGCCCCACCGGGCCGCGGCCCACACCGCCACCGCGGCGTCCGTCAGTAGCCGTCGTGGGTGACGGTGGCTGCCGCCTCCATGAGCATCCACCCCGAGAGCTGGACCGACAGGTCACGTTCCGGGATTTCCGCCGCCGCGGCGGACCCCGAAAGGGCCGCCCCCATCAGTCCGCCCGCCTGCGGCAGCACCGCGTCCCCACCCCAGGATGCGGGGAACACCGGCAGCCCGTCGATCTCCAACCGGTAGCGCCACACCGACTCCGCCGAGCGCAGGACGATCCGGCGGGCGAGCCGCCGCGTCGCCGCGCTGGAGCGGTCGTCACCGGGCAGCGACGTGGCGACCAGGGCGAGGTAGCGCGCGAGGATCCCCTTGAACAGCCCGTTGTCGCCGCCGCGGGCCTTCCAGTCCAGCGACCAGTTCGGGGTGGTCATGTGCTGGGAGACGGCCTCGACCAGGCGGTGCACGCGGGTGAGCGCCTGGGTGCCGATCGGGTCGACGGCGTCCATGGCGATGCCTGCGGCGCGGCGTTGGGCGCGGGCGAGCTCCAGGTTCGCCCCGATCATCACGCCCTGGCAGTAGGCGTGGATCTCGGTGACGTTCTCCGGGCCGGAGAGCTTCATCTTGATGCCGTCCATCACCAGACCGTCGGTGTTGATCAGGTTGGCGTGGACCCAGTCGATGAGCTGCTCGGCGAGCTCGATGCGTCCGGTCCGGGCGGCGAGGATCGCGACGGGGCCGTTGGTGGGCACGTTGTAGAACGTCTCCCCCTCGCGCCACGGCATCACGCCGGTGAGGCTGTCGACGCCGTCGAGGATGTCGGCCTCCAGGGCGCTGCGGTAGCGGACCTTGCCGTAGCGCTCGAGGTTCTCCACACGCTCCAGCGCGAGGGCGAGCCACGCCTTGTCGTCGTAGTAGATGTTGCGGGTGAGCCGCCCGAAGTTGCGGATGCGCATGCCGCGGATGGTGCGGCGGATGAAGCTGAGGCGCAGCCGGGTGTTGCGGCGCTGCGCGGCGTCCACCTGGCAGTCGATGTAGTGGGCCTGCCACCAGTAGTGCCAGCGGTAGTACAGCTTGTCGCGCGTGGTCGGCGGCCAGGCGACGACGGCGAGGTTGGTTCGCGGCACGCCCCAGAGCCGCCCGCCGTGGCGCTCGGTGATGGCCTGCTCGGCGAGGTCGGCTCGGTGGTCCCAACGTTCCTGCATAACTCACATTGTGCCTGCACACCTTAGGGCTTCGCACGTATTGGTAGCCTGACCACATGAACAGTGCCGACGGTACGGACAGGTTGAGGCTCAGCGACAACGACCGGATCCACGCGATGAGCGTGCTGGGGGCGCACTTCGCCGACGGCCGGTTGGACGACTCCGAGTTCAACGAGCGTTCCGGCGCCGTGGCCGCCGCCCGTACCCTCGGGGAACTGCGTGGCCTGTTCGACGACCTGCCCGGTGGTCTGCCCTTCGACGCCGAGGGCACCGCTGTCGCGGTACCGGGGCAGGACGCGGCGCTGGATCCTGCCACCGAGACGGGTCTCGCCGCGCGCGACCCGGAGGCCGCGGAGGTGGAGAGCCTGCGTAAGCGGGGGAACCTGGTGCAGAGCATCGACGGGGCGATCCTGGGCGTGACCCTGGTGACCTTCCTGCTGCTGCAATTCGTGTTCGACGTCAGCAACGCGTGGATCGTGTGGCCGTCGTTGATCGTGACGCTGTCGGTGCCGCGCATGCTGCTGAAGTACTCCGACGAGGACGAGGAGCTCTTCGAGGAGATCAAGGAGGCCGACCAGGAGACGCGCAAGGACCGGCTGCGCCGCGCCGCGGAGCGGATGCAGGAGCTGGAGTCGCG
>JAKDIS010000023.1 GCA_030450335.1 Corynebacterium sp.
CCCACGCTCGATCTTTGCCCCTCGCAGCGTCCCCCACCACCGCGGGCACCGCCCCTTAGTCGCGGTAGTGGATACGCACCGAGGTGGTCACCGACGACTGCAGCGAGGTCACGATCCTGCCCCGCAGTTCGCTCGGGGCCGGCTGCCCGCACCGCGAGCGCAGCAGCTCACGGACCTGCTGCTCGATGCCGAGGGCCTCGAGGCACGAGGGACAGTCGTCGACGTGCCGCTCCAGGCGCGCACGCGCATGCCGGTAGTGCTCGCCCTCGCAGTCACCGTTCTTCACGTCGATGTACTCGTAGAGCACCTCGATGAGCTCGTCGCATTCGCTTCTCCCGGAGGCACCGCACGGGTTGCCGCTCATGTTCCCAGGGTTGTCGGACATTCTTCGTCACACTCCTCAGTTCTTGCCCGCCGGATGCTTCGCCGCACCGATACCGTGCTCGTCGGCGACGTCCTTGAGTTTCGCGCGCAGCTGCCGTCGACCCCGGTGCAGCCGGCTCATGACCGTGCCGATCGGGGTGTCCATGATCTCGGCGATCTCCTTGTACGGCAGTTGTTCGACGTCCGCGTAGTACACGACCATGCGGTAGTCGTCCGACAGGGACATCAGGGCGTCCTGGATCCTCTTGTCGGGGATGCGGCGCAGGGCCTCGATCTCGGCGGACTGCAGGCCCGTCGAGTCGTGGGACGCCGAATCCGCCAGCTGCCAGTCGGTGACCTCCTCGTCGGAGGTCTCCTTGGGGCGCCGCTGCGCCTTGCGGTACTGGTTGATGTAGGTGTTGGTGAGGATGCGGTACATCCACGCCTTCAGGTTGGTGCCGGGCCGGTAGGAACCGAACGCCTGGAACGCCTTCATGTAGGCGTCCTGGACCAGGTCCTGGGCATCCGCGGGGTTACGGGTCATCCGCAACGCCGCACCGTAGAGCTGGTCCAGCAGTGGCAGCGCATCCTCCTCGAAGCGGGCGAGCAGTTGCTCGTCGCTGTCTCCGGTGCGCTTGACTGGGTTGTTCATGGGCTCCTTCCCGTTCACCCTGTCGGACACAACGCCGTCGGCGTCCGTCTTGTTCCCCTCCACTCTAGTGCTGCGCGATGAGTTCCGGCCCGTTCGCCGCCACGTTGCCGACGGCGCGGTCGGCCGCGCCTGTGCGCAGGACGCCCCGGACGTCGTCGGACGCCACGGTGGCGGCCAGTGCCCGCCGCTCGTCGTTGCCCCCGTCGCCCCCGTCGAGCCAGGCTGCGGTCTCGTCGGCGCCGAGCACGCGGGGCATCCGCTCGTGCAGCCAGGCGACCGGCTCGGCGGAGGCCGTGGTCACCATCGTGGCCTCCAGCGTCCCGTCCGGCGTCCCGTCCCCGCCCGGACGGCACAGCCCGGCGACGAGCAGCGGCGCGTCGCCACTCACGTAGTGGGGCTGCCGGTCCTTCCACTCGTACCAGCCGTCCATCACGAACAGGCACGGCTCGGAGCCGCGGAAGCTGGACTTGTCGAAGACGCTCTCCCCGCGGGCGTTGAACAGCACCAGCCCCTTCTTCCACGGTGCCCGGTAGCCCCAGGTCGCCGGCCCGAGTGTGGCGGCACCGGCGTAGCGGCGCACCACCCCCACGGTGTGGGTGGGTGCCACGTTCCAGCTCTGCGGCGGGAAACCGTCCGGGCCGACCAACCCGACCTGTTCGCCGAGCAGGCCGGACGTGGTCTCCAGCAGGGTCTCGGTGGTACTGAACATCACGTAACGTCCGCACATGACACCGAAACTACCTCCGCTCACCCACCTGCGCCCCGCGGCGTGGGATAATGGCGCCCATGACCGCCGAACTGTGGCCTGCTCCCGTGGCCTCCTCCCCCGTGTCCGCGACCGTGTCCGTCCCCGGGTCGAAGTCGATCACCAACCGCGCCCTCGTCCTCGCCGCGCTGGCGGACGCCCCCAGCGTGATAGGCGGGGCCCTGCGCAGCAGGGACACCGACCTGATGGCCGACGCCCTGCGCGCGATGGGTGCCTCGGTCACCGCCGACGGTGACACGTTCACCGTCGTCCCCGGCGGGCTGCACGGCGCCGAACTGGCGTGCGGCCTGGCGGGCACCGTCCTGCGTTTCCTGCCGCCGGTGGCGGCCCTGGCCGACGGCGAGGTGCTGTTCACCGCCGACGACGCCGCGCAGAAGCGTCCGATGGGCGCCACGCTGGAGTCCCTGGTGGCGCTGGGTGCGGACGTGACCGGGTCCGGCGACCCGGCACGTCCCCTGCCCTTCCGCGTCTCCGGACACGGCGGGCTGCGCGGCGGCGTGGTGGAGATCGACGCCTCGGCGTCCTCCCAGTTCGTCTCCGGGCTGCTGCTGTCCGGGGCGCGGTTCGACGAGGGGGTCACGGTGGTGCACACCGGCACGGCGATCCCAAGCCTGCCGCACGTGGAGATGACCGTGGAGATGCTGCGCGAGGCCGGGGTGCGGGTGGACACGGAGTTCAACCGCTGGACGGTGCACCCCGGGCCGGTGGCGGGACGGCACTGGGCGGTGGAGCCCGACCTGTCCAACGCCACACCGTTCCTGGCCGCCGCGGCCGTCACCGGCGGCACGGTGCGCATCCCGGACTGGCCGGCGACGACCTCCCAGCCCGGCGACCAGTTCCGGGTGATCCTGCAGGACATGGGCGTGGAGGCCGAGCACCACACGCACTCCGGTGTGCTGGAGGTCCGTGGCGACGCGGACACGCCGCTGCAGGGCATCAGCTGGGACCTGCACGACGTCGGCGAGCTCACCCCCACCGTCGCCGCACTGTGCGCGCTGGCGGAGGGCCGCAGCCACCTCTACGGCATCGCCCACCTGCGCGGGCACGAGACCGACCGGCTCGCCGCACTGCAACGCGAACTGTCCTCCCTGGGCTGCGGGGTCACCCAGACCGACGACGGCCTGGTCATCGACCCGCAGCCGTTGACCGGCGGGGTGTGGCACACCTACGCCGACCACCGCATGGCCACCGCCGGCGCGGTGCTCGGCCTGGTCACCGACGACGTGCTCGTGGAGGACATCGCCACCACCGCCAAGACACTGCCAGACTTCGACCTGCGCTGGACGCAGATGGTCGAGGGCTGAGCGCGACGATGGCACGTTCCAGCGGCAGGCGCCACTACGACGAGTCCGACATCCGCGTGCGCCCCGGCAAGGGCACCCGGCCGAGGACGAAGGACCGGCCCGACCACAAGGGTGCGCAGACCGGCATGGTCGTGACCCGTGACCGGGGACGCTGGGGGGTCGTCGTCGACGGGGCGTCGCCGGAGACCCCGCCGGCGATCTGCATGCGCGCCCGCGAGCTGGGACGCACCCCCGTGGTCGTCGGCGACCGGGTCGCCGTGGTCGGCGACACCTCCGGACGCGACGGGACGCTGGCCCGCATCGTCCGGCTGGAGGAGCGCTCCACGGTGCTGCGGCGCACCGCCGACGACACCGACCCCTATGAACGCATCGTGGTGGCCAACGCCGACCAGCTGCTCATCGTCACCGCGGTGGCGGACCCGCCGCCGCGCTCCGGGTTCGTGGAACGCGCGCTGATCGCCGCCTTCGTCGGCGGTCTGCGTCCGGTGC
Organism: Corynebacterium sp.; assembly: GCA_030450335.1. Lineage (GTDB taxonomy): Bacteria > Actinomycetota > Actinomycetes > Mycobacteriales > Mycobacteriaceae > Corynebacterium. The sequence goes on from JAKDIS010000023.1 coordinate 3,575, forward strand.
TGTGCCTGACCAAGACGGACCTGGCCGACCCCACGGCCTTCGCCGCCGAGTTCGAGGCGCTGGACGTGGAGGTCATCGTGGGCGGGGTCGACGACCCCCTGGACCCGGTGCTCGACGTGGTCACCGGGCACCTCACCGCCCTGATCGGTCATTCCGGGGTGGGTAAGTCCACCCTGGTCAACCGGATCGTGCCGGACGCCCGCCGCGAGACCGGTGTGGTCTCCGGCGTGGGCAAGGGACGCCACACCTCGACCCAGTCCGTGGCGCTGCGCATCCCCGGGGACACAGGGGACGCCGGGGACGCAGGCTGGATCGTGGACACCCCCGGCATCCGCAGCTTCGGCCTGGCCCACGTTGACCCCGACCAGGTCATCGGCGTGTTCGAGGACCTCGGCGCGGTCATCGAGGACTGCCCGCGCGGTTGCACACACGCCGGTCCGCCCGCCGACCCCGAGTGCGCGCTCGACACCCTGACCGGCGCGAGCGCCCGTCGTGTGGCCGCCGTACGCTCCCTGCTGACCGCGCTGCGCAGCAACAACGAGTGGGAGATGTGACTCGCCGACCTCCTACGGCCGGCCGAAGGACCTGCTGAACATCTGCCCGGACAGCACGAGCTCCTGGGCCGGGGCGAGCCGCTCGCTCTCGTAGGACGCCAGGGTGTCCGGCAGCGTGGCGGCGGTGGCGTCGGCCATGTGGCGGGCCAGCGCCGCGGCGTCGTCCAGGGACGTGGCGAACCCACGGCCGGTCATCGGCGTGGGCACGTGGGCGGCGTCGCCGAGGATCACCATCCGTCCGTTGCGCAGACGGTCCGGCACGTACTCGTTGATGGGGGTGCCGAGGAAGTCGGTGCGCGAGAGGCAGTCCTCGATCGCGGCACGCCACGGGTGCGGCCAGCGCAGACCGGCCTCGCGGACGAGGTCGGCGAGCACGTGCTGGTCGACGTCGTGCCCACGCAGGGTGTGGTGGGTGACGTTGCCGCGCACGGCGCCGGTCTCGCGGAGCACGTGGTTGCGCGAGTTGTCGTACCAGCCCCAGCCCAGGCGCCGCTCCCCCGGCTCGGTGGACCCCTCGGGGCTCGCCAGCGGGTAGCCCAGCAGCAGGTTGTCGCCGCTGTCGCGGATGTCGAGCCCGCCCGGCCACGGGCCCGTGTAGTCCAGGTCGCTCTCCTTGGCCACGCCGAGCCAGAGCACGTAGCCGGCGAACTCGGCGTCCGGACGGTCGGGCGCCACGGAGGCGCGCACCAGGCTCCGGTAGCCGTCGGCGCCGACGAGCAGGTCGCCGGTGTAGGTCTCGCCGTCGTCGGCGCGGGCCCACGCCCGTTCGCCCTCCTGGCCGACCTCCACCGCACGGGTGCGGTGGTGCATGTCCATGGTCGGCAGACCCTCGGCCACCTGGCAGAGTCCCTCGTAGAGGCCCTGCCAGGTGGCCGGGACCTCACCGTGGGCGCGTGCGTCGACCGGGCCCGCCATCCGCACGGCGGCACGCGCCTGCTCCGGCCCGAGGATCGACCTGAGGTCGTCCTCCCTGACCAGCAGGGACGCGCCGGAGGGGCGGATCCTGTCGGCCCGCTCCAGCATCGTCACGTGGTGGCCCTGGCGTGCCAGGGAGATCCCGGTCATCAGACCGGCCAGGGATCCGCCGACGACGACGATCTTCAGCGCCTCCCTGGCCTGCATCGCCCCTGTGTCCGCGTACTTACCGTGCTTGCGTAGCATCGCAGCCTCCTGCGCATTCGTGGTCTCGGCGACCTCCGCTGGCCGCAACCCCCTATTTTATCCCGGCCGGCGGTGACAGGCCCGTGGCCAGCACCGGCGGCTATGCCCCGCTATTTTTGTTTATTCAAAGTTGTGAAGTCTCAAAATTAGCGGTAGCGTGGCGGCATGCGCACAGACACGACAGCACCCTGGGCAGAGCAGGTGAGACAACTGGGCCTCCGGGCGACCCCGGGCCGGATCGCCTCCCTGCAGTACCTGCGGCAGCACCCGCACAGCACGGCGGCCCAGGTGCACGCCGGCATCCGCACGGAGCTCCCCTCGATCTCCATGCAGTCGGTCCACAACGTCGTCAACGATCTGAGCGCACGCGGTCTCCTGCGTCGCATCGACCTGCCCGGCTCGGGCGGCGCACGCTACGAGACCAACCTGGAGGACAACCACCACCACATGCAGTGCGTCGTGTGCGGACGGCTCGAGGACGTCGAGTGCGTCGTCGGCCACGCGCCCTGCCTGACCCCCGCCGAAGGCCACGGGATGCACACCGTGCTGTCGGCGGAGGTCACCTTCCGGGCCATCTGCATGGACTGCGCCCGCACGAACGACCCCGAGAACACCCACAACGAGAACACCCACTCCCCGATCCACACTCAGGAGAAGACCGATGACTGACCCGATTTCCGGTTGCCCCGTCGCCCACGGCGGACAGGACCCACAGGGCGGGCACGCCCCGCAGGAGGCCCAGGCCGAGCGTAACGAGGCCGACGGCGCCCGTCTGCCGCTCCCCACCGAGGGCAACGCCAACCAGAGCTGGTGGCCCAAGCGCCTCAACGTGCGCCTGCTGGCCCACAACCCGCAGGAGGTCCGGCCCACCGACGCCGGCTTCGACTACGCCGAGGCGTTCAAGCAGCTCGACCTCCCCGAGGTGAAGAAGGACATCGAGCACGTCCTGACCACCTCCGAGGACTGGTGGCCCGCCGACTTCGGGCACTACGGTCCGCTGATCATCCGCATGGCCTGGCACTCCGCCGGCACCTACCGCTCCCACGACGGACGCGGCGGTGGCGGCGCCGGTCAGCAGCGCTTCGCACCCCTGAACAGCTGGCCGGACAACGTGGGCCTGGACAAGGCCCGCCGCGTGCTGTGGCCCGTGAAGAAGAAGTACGGCCAGAACCTCTCCTGGGCCGACCTGATGATCCTCGCCGGCAACGTCGCCCTGGAGTCCATGGGCTTCGAGACCTTCGGCTACAGCGGTGGCCGCGAGGACGTGTGGGAGCCGGAGGACGTCTACTGGGGCTCCGAGACCGACTGGCTGGGCACCAACGCCCGCTACGGCGGCACCAACGAGACCACCCGTAAGCTGCAGAAGCCCTTCGGCGCCACCACCATGGGCCTGATCTACGTGAACCCGGAGGGTCCCGAGGGCCACCCGGACCCGGCCGCCGCGGCACACGACATCCGCGACACCTTCGGCCGCATGGGCATGGACGACGAGGAGACCGTGGCGCTCATCGCCGGCGGCCACACCTTCGGCAAGACCCACGGTGCCGCCCCCGACAACGAGGAGAACGTCGGCGCCGACCCCGAGGAGGCTCCGCTGGAGCGTCAGGGCCTGGGCTGGGAGAACCACAACGGCTCCGGCAAGGGCGACGACCAGATCACCTCCGGCCTGGAGGTCACCTGGACCTACCACCCGACCCGCTGGGACAACGAGTTCTTCCACATCCTGTTCGCCTACGAGTGGGAGCTCACCGAGGGCGAGGGCGGCCACTACCACTGGCGCCCCATCGACGGCGGCGGAGCCGACATGGTCCCCATGGCGCACTCCGACGGTCGCCGCGAGCCGCGCATGCTCACCACCGACATCGCGCTGCGCGTCGACCCGGCCTACGAGAAGGTCTCCCGCAAGTTCAAGGACGACCAGGCCGCGCTCAGCGACGCCTTCGCCCGCGCCTGGTTCAAGCTGACCCACCGCGACATGGGCCCGAAGTCCCGCTACATCGGCCCGGAGGTCCCCTCCGAGGACCTCATCTGGCAGGACCCGCTGCCCGAGGCCGAGGGTGAGGCCATCACCTCCTCCGACGCCGAGGCGATCAAGAAGAGCGTGCTGGACTCCGGACTCAGCGTCTCCCAGCTGGTGAAGACCACCTGGGCCGCCGCGTCCACCTTCCGTGGCACGGACTTCCGTGGCGGCGTCAACGGTGCCCGCATCCGCCTGGAGCCGCAGCGCAGCTGGGAGGCCAACGAGCCCCGTCAGCTCGCCGGTGTCCTGGAGGCCCTGGAGAAGATCCAGAAGGACTTCAACGAGGCCAACGCCCCGCGCCACCTGTCCCTGGCCGACCTGATCGTGCTCGCCGGCAACGCCGCCGTCGAGAAGGCCGCCGCGGACGCCGGTGCGGAGATCACCGTGCCCTTCCACGCGGGCCGCGTCGACGCCTCGCAGGAGCAGACCGACGAGCACAACTTCAGCTTCCTGGAGCCCCTGGCCGACGGTTTCCGCAACTACCAGAGCGCCGACCTGGACATCCCCGCCGAGCACCTGCTCGTCGACAAGGCCGACCTGCTGGGCCTGACCGCCCCGCAGATGACCGCCCTCGTCGGTGGCCTGCGCGTCCTCGGTGCGACCTTCGGTGACACCGACCACGGTGTGCTCACCGACCGTCCCGGCGTGCTCAGCACCGACTTCTTCGTCAACCTGCTGGAGCTGGGCAACGACTGGGTCGCCACCGACGCCGACTCCACCGTCTTCGCCTGCACCGACGCCTCCACGGGCGAGCAGAAGTGGACCGGCACCCGCGCCGACCTGGTGTTCGCCTCGAACTCCGAGCTGCGCGCCCAGGCCGAGGTCTACGCCAGCGACGACGCGAAGGAGAAGTTCGTCAAGGACTTCGTCGCCGCCTGGACGAAGGTCACCGAGGCCGACCGCTTCGACCTGCACCGCTAGTCCGACCTGAGTTAGAGACAGACGAGACAAACGAAAGAAGGCCCGTCCGTTCCGGAAAATTCCGGAAGGGCGGGCCTTCCCCGTGCGCCAGGGGCGAGACAGGCGCTACATCAGGTCGACGAGGACCCCGAGCTCGCGGGCGTCGTACCAGCTCATCAGGTTGTCCTCGCAGTCGCCGAGGGTGATCTCTGCGTCCTCGTCACCCAGGTCGGCGGCGTCGACGATCTCGATGGCCGCGGCCGTCGCCGGCTCATTGCCCTCGTCGTCGACGTGGATGGCGGCGAGCTGCTCCACCGACACCAGTGACGGGTCCAACCGGACCACGGACTCACCCTTGTCCGGCTCCGGGGACGCCGCGGCGTCCTCCAGGTCGACCGAGACAACGACGCGACGGTGCGGGAAACGCTCCTCGTCGCCGATGCCGAGCAGACGCAGGGAGGCGCGGGCGGCCTCCAGGAACGCCGCGTAGGACATCTCCTCGTCGTCGCCGGCGGTGTAGTACTCGCGCAGGGCCGGGGTCAGGGCGAAGGCGACGCCGGAGCGCACGGGCATCTGCCCGTCGCGGGCGAGGCCGCCGAGCATGTCGAAGGTCGCGGGGATGAAGACGCGCATCCTAGTAGGTCCCTTCCAGTCCGAGCAGCCCGGAGATCTCCACGATCGCCCGGTCGAACTGCTGGTAGTACACACCGATCAGACCGGACTCCACCGCGCCCTTGACGTTGAGGATCGAGTCGTCGACGAGGATGCAGTCGCTGACGTCGACCTCGAGACGGTCGGCGGTGATCATGAAGATCTCCGGGTCGGGCTTGTCCACGCCGACCTCACCGGACAGCACGACGGTGTCGACGTAACCGGCCTCCTGCCACGTGCGGATCGGGTCCGCACAGGGGCCACCGGGGTCGTTGGAGAGGATCGCCGTTCCGAAACCCGCGTCCTTGGCCGCGGTGAGGACCTTCCGCCACCGGCGGCGGTCCTCCTCCGCTCCGTCGAGGACGCCACAGTAGTCCACAATCAATGCTCGCATACCTCACATTGTGCCACGCCGGGCGCTATCATCGTCGAGCATGGGGGCTCTACCGGGGAACACCGACGCGACGACACCGCCGACACACGGCAGGAGGGCCTACGTCCCCGTGCCCGGGTTGGTGTATCTGCGCCGTCCGGGCCGTCACGCGGTGCCGGTCACGCAGGACGCACCGGCGTCTGAGGCGGCACCGGTGCAGGACGCCGCGTCGCGGCGTCCCGGTTCCGCCGTCAACGCACGGGTCGCCATGCTCGTGGGCGTCTGGCTCGAGGTCGTCGACGGTCGCCGACCGGTCTCCGCGCTACGTAAGGGACCGTTCTCCCCGCGGGTCACCGAGGACCTGCGGGGGAGGATGCGCCAGGCACTCCCCGCTGCGGCACGGGTGTCTGGGGCGTCCGGTGCACCGTCCTCCCCCGCCGTGCCCTCACGTGTGCTGAGCGTGCACCTTCCCCCGACGCACCCCGAGCGCCTCACCTTCACCGCCAGCGTCCTGCACCACGAACGGGTGCGCGCCGTCGTCGGCCACCTGGCCCGCTACGAGGGCAGGTGGCGCGTCGAGACCGTCACGATGGTCTGACCCTGAGGAACTAGCCGCCGATGATGGTCTTCGGCACCGACTTCTGCTGCTCCTGCTCCTGGGAGGTGCGGGTGTCGGCCGGGTCGTCCACGTTCAACGGTCCCTCGGCCTGCTCCGGCTCCTTGGACTTGAGCTGCTTGCGCACCAGGAAGAGCTGACGGATCGTCTCCTCCTTGATGCCGTCGTTCATCCGGCCGAACATGTCGCCGCCCTCGCGCTGGTACTCGACCAGCGGGTCGCGCTGGGCCATGGCGCGCAGCCCGATGCCCTCCTTGAGGTAGTCCATCTCGTAGAGGTGCTCGCGCCACTTCTGGTCCACCACGTTGAGCACCACGCCGCGTTCCATGCCGCGCATCTGCTCGTCGCCGCCGACGGAGGTGACGGACGCCTCCAGCTCGTCGTACAGCTTGTGGGCGTCCTCCTGCAGTGCGCGCAGCAGCTGCGAGGCGGTGAGCTCGCCGGCCGAACCGTACTCCGTGCCGTCGATCAGCTCGGTGGAGGTCACCGACGGACCGTAGAGGGAGTCCAGCGCGGTCCACAGCTCGTCGAGGTCCCAGTCCTCCACGTAGCCCTCGGCGGTCGCGCCGTCGACGTAGGCGGCGAGGGTGTCGTCCATCATGGTGCGCACGTTGGAGGCGATGTCCTCGCCCTCCAGGATCTGGCGGCGCTCACGGTAGATGACCTTGCGCTGCTCGTTGAGGACCTCGTCGTACTTCAGGACGTTCTTGCGCATCTCGAAGTTGGAGTTCTCCACCTGCGACTGCGCGCCCTTGATGGCGTTGGTGACCATCTTCGAGTCGATCGGCATGTCGTCCGGCACGTTCAGCCGGGTCATGAGGTTCTCCATGGTCTGGCCCACGAAGCGGGTCATCAGGTCGTCGCGCATCGACAGGTAGAACCGGGTCTCGCCCGGGTCACCCTGGCGGGCCGAACGGCCACGCAGCTGGTTGTCGATACGACGCGACTCGTGGCGCTCGGTGGCCAGCACGTAAAGACCGCCGACCTCGGAGACCTTCTCGGCCTCCTCCTTCGACTTGGCACGGGCCTTGACGATCTCCTCGTCCCAGGCCTCCTGGTAGGCCTCCGGGTCCTCGACCGGGTCCAGACCGCGCTCACGCAGGGTGAGGTCGCAGATGATGTCCGGGTTACCGCCGAGCACGATGTCGGTACCACGACCGGCCATGTTCGTCGCCACGGTCACGGCCTTGAGCCGACCCGCCTGGGCGACGAACTCCGCCTCCTTCTCGTGCTGCTTGGCGTTGAGCACGTTGTGGCGGATGTGCCGGGCCTGCAGCAGCTTCGACAGGTACTCCGAACGCTCCACCGAGGTGGTGCCGACCAGCACCGGCTGGCCCTTCTCGACACGCTCGGCGATGTCGTCGGCCACGGCCTCGAACTTCGCCTCCTGCGTCTTGTACACCAGGTCGATGTTGTCGTGACGCTGGTTGGGCTTGTTCGTGGGGATCGCCGCCACGTCCAGCTTGTAGATCGACTTCAGCTCCGCGGCCTCGGTCTCGGCCGTACCGGTCATGCCGGCCAGCTTGTCGTACAGGCGGAAGTAGTTCTGCAGGGTCACCGTGGCCAGGGTCTGGTTCTCGTTCTTGATCTCCACACCCTCCTTCGCCTCGATGGCCTGGTGCATGCCCTCGTTGTACCGGCGGCCGTCGAGGATGCGGCCGGTGAACTCGTCGACGATGACGACCTCACCCTTACGCACGATGTAGTCCTTGTCGCGGGTGAACAGCTCCTTGGCCTTGATGGCGTTGTTCAGGTAGCTGACCAGCTGCGAGTGTTCCGGGGAGTAGAGGTTGTCGATGCCGAGCTGGTCCTCGACGAACTCCACACCCTCCTCCTTGACGCCCACGGTCTTCTTCTTCGGGTCGACCTCGTAGTGGATGTCCAGCGTCATCTTCGGCACGATCCGGGCGAAGGCGGTGAACCACTGCGAGGAACCCGACACCGGACCGGAGATGATCAGCGGGGTACGTGCCTCGTCGATGAGGATCGAGTCGACCTCGTCCACGATGGCGTAGTTGTGGCCACGCTGCACCAGGTCGTCCAGCGAGTGCGCCATGTTGTCGCGCAGGTAGTCGAAGCCGAACTCGTTGTTCGTGCCGTAGGTGACGTCCGCGGCGTAGGCCTTGCGACGGTCCGTCGGACGCTTGCCCGACAGGATCACGTCGGTGTCCAGGCCGAGGAACCGGTGGACACGGCCCATCCACTCCGAGTCACGACGGGCGAGGTAGTCGTTCACGGTGACCACGTGCACGCCCTTGCCGGACAGCCCGTTGAGGTAGGCGGGGAGGACACAGGTCAGGGTCTTGCCCTCACCGGTCTTCATCTCGGCGACGTAGCCCCAGTGCAGGGCCGCACCACCCATGACCTGGACCTTGAAGTGCTTCTGGCCCAGCACCCGCCAGGACGCCTCGCGCGCGGTGGCGAAGGCATCCAGCAGGATGTCGTCGAGGCTCTCACCCTTCTCGAGCCGGGCGCGGAACTCAGCGGTCTTACCCTGCAGTTCCTCGTCCGTGAGGGCGGCGTACTCGTCCTCCTTGGCGATGACCTGGTCGGCGACCGCGGACAGTCGCTTGACGGCGCGGCCTTCACCGAGGCGGAGAATCTTCGAAAGTCCTAGCACGTGCTGCTCGTCCCTTACCTTGTGTTGCACCTGTGGGGTCTTGCCTGAGGCACTCGCACGGCATTTTTGCCCGGGCGCGGTGACGCACCCTGCGAGATCAGTCTTTCAGTCTACCTCCGACACCCTGTCTTGCACAGTGCTCCCGTCCGGCGCCCCGGTCACGGGGACGAACGACGGCGGGCACCGCCGGGGTGGAGAACCACCCCGACGGTGCCCGCCGCGTAGGACGTCCCGCTACTCCTGCGGCCCGTCACTGAGGGCGATCAGACCGTAGTCGTAGGCCCGACGACGGTAGACCACCGACGGACGACCCGTCTCCTCGTTGACGAAGAGGTAGAAGTCGTGTCCCACGAGCTCCATCTCGCTGAGCGCGTCGTCCACGCTGATCGGGGTGGCAGGGTGCTCCTTCTCACGCACGACCCGACCGGGCTGGAACTGCTCGGCGTACGGGTCCTCGTCGAACTGGCCCGGGTTGGTGGCGGCCTCGCGCTCCGCCTCCTGGACCAGGTCCGCCGTCGCCTCGCCCACGGAGACCGGTGCACGGTGGCCGGACCGGGCGATCTTGCGGCGGGCCTTGACCTTGCGCAGGGACCTCTCCATCTTGGCGATGGCGGCGTCCAACGCGGCGTAGAACGAGTCCTCCTTCGCCTCCGCACGGGCGATGTGGCCCTTGCCGGAGGCGGTGATCTGGATGCGGTCGGACTCGTCGGTACGACGCGGGTTGCGCTCGTGCTGGAGCTCCACATGGAAGTACGTGAGAGTCGGGTCGAGCCGTTCCACCTTGGCGAGCTTGGCGTTCACCCGCTCGGCGAAGTGCTCAGGGATCTCCACGTTACGGCCGGTGATCTCCACCTGTGCCTCCGGAGCAGCACCCTCTGCCGTGATGTCCTGCTGGTTCTGGACGGTCATACTCATCCTCCCGGTCTCCGAGCCGCCTGCCACCGGTGAACCGGATTGTCCACCGAGCACATTCCTGGCGACATCTTCCCTCCCGATAGTACCGACGATCCGGGGCTCGCGGTGGGCCGTGGGGGCAGCTACGGGGGCAGCGGCTGGACAGCTACGGGGACACCCCCACCTCACGCCTGCGCAAGCACCACCGCCACCGCGGGAACCACCCCGCGGGCGGCCAGCGCGGTGGCGAAACGTGCCACCGTTGCCCCGGTGGTCGTGACGTCGTCGACGATGCACGCGACCGCCCCGGGTGTCCTGAGCAGACGCCCCGCGCGCCGCACGGCGACGTCGTCGATGTGCAGGTTGGACGCGATGTTCGCCTGCCGCTCACCACGTCCCAGCCCCACCGAGTCGCGGGTGCCGGACGCCAGCGTCGCCGTGGCCACGACGTGGGTCCCCCCGCCCAGGTCGCGTGCGGCGACGACGGCGGACCGTTCGACGACGCACCCGCCGCGGTCACGCGCCGCCCGGCGCGTCGTCGGTGCCGGCAGCAGCACCACCGGCGCGAGACGTGGATCGGTGACCAGCCCCCGTGCGACCAGGTGCCGGACGGTGCCGGCGAGCACCGCACCCGCCACCTGCACCGCCTCCGGGCGCAGGTGCTCCTTGGCCGCCAGGACGACCCCGCGGTACGCCCCACCGTAGGGGCCTGCGGCGAAGACCGGCGGCGAGGCCGTGTCCGCCACCCGCGTCGGCTCACCGCGCAACTGCAGCGCGCAGACCCGGCACAACGCCACCCCGGCCACCGCCCGGGGCGTCCCCGCCCTGCCGCAGGCCAGGCAGTCCTCCCGCCACACCAGGCCGGTGAGCTCCCCCAGCAGTTCCCCCATACGCCCCCTACTTCGTCAGGACCGGGACGGCGCGGGCACCCTGCAGCGCCGGCACCTCGCGCCAGAACCTGGCCTCGGAGTCCCCGACGTCGAGCTGCAGCATCGCCCGCGAGTCCAGGATGTACTGGATGCGTCCGGCCGACCCCACCGCCACGACGGGCGCGGTGATGTTCCGGCTCGACAACGGCGTCGCCTCGGACCCGTCGACGGTGACGACCCACACCGGGGCGTCGTTGGCGCGGGTGCCGACCAGCAGCGTCCCGTCCTCGCGCCAGTCCACCGACAGGGCGGTGTCGCCGACGCGCTGACCGACCTCCATCGGCGTGCCGAGCACGATCTCCCCGTCCTCGTCGTGCTGCAGCACGGCGACGAACAGACGGCCGTTGATCAGCATCGCCGTCCGGGTCCCGTCACGCGAGACGGTGAACACGCTGATGCGCGGGTCGTTGATGTCGAGGGCGTCCAGTGAGGAGGTGTCCACCGTGGACTCGTCCATCTGGATGCCCGAGCCGCTGGGCACCAGCCGGTGGACGCGGCGGCCGTCGGCGACCACGTAGAGACTCTGCGAGTCGCCGCTCCACGACGGACGCGACAGCGAGCGCGCGGACATCACCGTGACCGGGTCGCCGCCCACGTCGCCGACGAGCAGCGAGCGCTCACCGTCGCCGCGGCCGCTGACCGCCGCGATGCGTCCGTCCGTCCGGCACGTCGCCGCGGACTCCAGCTCGCCGGAGGACGTCCACCCCGGCAACGTCTCACCGGAGTCGCCGTCGACCTCCACCAGGGCGCCGTCGCGCAGGGCGCGCAGCGGCTCGTCGACCGTCGCCTCCGGGTCGAAGTCCGAGACGTCGGACAGCGTCCACTCCTCCCGGCCGTCGTCGGTGATCGACATACCGTCGGCGAGGATCCGGTACGGACCGCGCACGTCGGACTTCGCCAGCGTCCAGACCAGCTGGGCGGCGAGGACCTCCCGGTCGTCGACGGAGAGGTCCGTGATGCCGGTGACGTCCACGGTGAACGTCCCGTCCTCCTCCACGGCGGCCTGGATACCGTTACCCGAGGGGAACGCCGTCTCCACGGCGTTCTGCAGCTGGTTGCGCGGCCCGCCGGCCAGCAGGGACACCAGGGAGAAGCCGATGTTCTCCTGACGGTTGTAGATCCACCGCCGGTCCGGGACCAGGAAACGCTTCGTGGGGTCGAGGTAGTAGAGGTCGTGGGCCTGGTACGCGCCGACGAAGTCGCTGCGGTCCAGCACCACCCCGTCCGGCAGGTCGGAGAGCCGCCAACCGGTGTCGCCGCGCTCCAGCGTCACCTCCTCCTCGTACGGGCTGTTCTCCGGCTGGTACACGCCGCCGGAACCCAGCCGCCCGACCACGGTGCCCCGCACCACGTAGGTCACCTCGTCGCCGGAGACCCCGCCGGTGGCGTTGAGGTCCAGGCGGTCGAGGATCAGCGTGGAGGTGCTGTCCTCCCAGCCGTCCGCCGCGGAGGCCGTGAGGAACTCCTTGGCCGCCTGCCGGTTGTTCGCCTGGTAGGTCGAGGCGAGGTAGAAGTCCCGCAGCAGCAGGTCCGGCGGCTGCTCCTCCGAGGGGGTGGGCAGGTTGCTGGCGTCCGGCGCCGAGACGTAGGACGACACCGCCTCCGGTGTCGACTCCCCCGGCAACGTCGTGCACGCCACCAGCCCGCCGGCCAACGCCGCCGTGCCCAGCAGCGCCACCACCTGGCGCACCGCGTCAGTTCTTCGCATCGTCTTCACCGTCATCACCTGACTCCTCACCGTCGGGGCCGAACGCCGAGTCCATGTCCTCCGCCTCCTGCAGGGCCGTACGAAGCTCCTCCTCGGTCAGCCCCTCGAAGGCGCTGAGGTCCACGTCCGAGGACCCCACCGAGCCCGCCGTCACGTCGACCGAGTCGAAACGGTCCGCCGGGGCCGGTTCCTCCTGCTCCACCTCGGGAGCCGCGCCGGGAGCAGCGTCGGACGCCACGTCCACGACCCCGGCTTCTCCGGCCTCTGCGGCAACGTCCGTCACCACCATCTCGGTGACCTCCAGCGGCAGCGGCGAGGTGCGGACCTCCTGGCCGGGACGGCGCGGCAAGGTCAGCCGGAAGCAGGCACCCACACCCAGCTCGCCGGTCGCCTCCAGGCGTCCGCCGTGCAGCTGGGCGTCCTCCTTCGCGATCGCCAGCCCCAGGCCGGTACCGCCGGTCTTGCGCTCACGCGAGGGGTCGGAGCGCCAGAACCGGTTGAACACCAGGTCCGCCTCGCCGGGCTTCAGCCCCATCCCGTGGTCCACCACCGTCACCGCCAACGACTCCGCACCGACCCGCATCGTGACACGCACCGGACGTCCCTCGCTGTGGTCGATGGCGTTGGCCAGCAGGTTACGCAGGATACGTTCGACCCGTCGGGAGTCGACCTCCTCCATCACCGGCTCGTCCGGCAGGTCCAGCTGGATCTCGCTGCCGACCTCCTCGGCCAGGGCACGCAGCTGCCCCATCGTGGACTTCACCACGCCACGGACGTCGATGAGCTCACGCGACAGGTTCGCCACACCGGCGTCGTGCCGGGAGATCTCCAGCAGGTCACCGAGCAGCATCTCGAACCGGTCCAGTTCGGCGTTCATCAGCTCCGAGGCCCGCCGGGTCACCGGGTCGAGGTCCTCCGAGTTCGCGTGGATCAGGTCCGCGGCCATACGCACCGTGGTCAACGGGGTGCGCAGCTCGTGTGAGACGTCCGAGGTGAACTGCTGCTGCAGCGAACCGAACTCCTCGAGCTGGCGGATCTGGTACGACAGGTTCTCCGCCATCTCGTTGAAGCTGATCGCCAGACGCGCCACCTCGTCCTGCCCGTCGACCGCCATACGCTCACGCATGTGGCCGGCGGCGAAACGCTCGGCGATGCGCGAGGCGGTGCGCACCGGCACCGTGAGCTGCTGGGAGAACACCCAGGCGATGACCACGAGCAGCACCATGAGCACCACGGCACCGGCGAGCAGGAGCCCGCGCATCAGCGCCATGGTGGACTCCTCGTTGTCCAGCGGCATCACCAGGTACAGCTCCAGGCCCTGGATGTCCGACTCCACCGGGGACCCGATGACCAGGGCCTTGAAGGAGCCGCCGGAACCGTCCACGGTGGTGTACTGCACCGAGACCTGCCCCTGACGCACGAAGTCACGCAGGCTCTCCGGCACCGGGTTGACCTCCGGGCTGGAGATGTCCCCGCCGGTCAGGTCCGAGGCGATGATCACCGGCTCGTAGACCGTGCCGGTGGAGCCCTGCTCCGAGTCCGCGGTGCGGTCACTCAGCGCGGCGCGGGCGTTGTTGATCCTCAACTGCGGCGACGACGCCGAGTCGGTGTTGCGGATCTGCTCCTCGACGATGCTGCGGGCCCGGTCGATCTCGTCGGTGGCGGCGTTGTACTTGGCGTCCAGCAGCTGCTGGCCGACGAAACTGGTCAGCACGAAACCCAACGCCATGATCACCAGCAACGACGAGGCGAAGACACTGCCGATCACCCGCAGCTGGATGGAGGTGCGCCAGCGCTGGGCTAGCTTCTCGGAGAACTTGCGGGCGAACTGCACCGGGCGGCGCAGGAAGATGCGCATCGCCTCGACCACGCCGATGTCGCCGAGCTCGCCGCGAGGCGCACGACGCGGGTCGGCCTCACCGTCGCCGCCCTGGCGGTCGGAGCGGCCGCGGCCGCGGCGTCCGTCCCCGTCCTTCGCGACGGGCAGGACGTCGCGACCCAGGCGGCCGGCCTCGGTCGCGCCGTCGGCGGCGCCGTCGCCGGCCTCGCCGGACTGGCCGGGCTGGCCGGGCTGGGCGTCCAGGGCGTCCGGCACCGTCTCGCCGACCTGAGCGTCCAGGGCGCTCTCGGCGTCCTGCGGGTTCCGGGCGCTGTCCCGTGACTTACGTGCCATGGGTCCGGTGTCCTACTCCCCGGTCTTGTAACCGACCCCGCGGACGGTCTGGATGATCGTCGGGTTGTCCGGGTCCTTCTCCACCTTCGAGCGCAACCGCTGGATGTGCACGTTGACCAGGCGGGTGTCGTTGGACTTGCGGTAGCCCCACACCCGCTCCAGCAGCTCCTCGCGGGCGAAGACCTGGCGCGGCCGGGAGGCCAGGGTGGTCAGCAGCTCGAACTCGATCGGGGTCAACGAGATCGGCTTACCGCGACGGGTCACCTGGTGGCCGCCGAAGTCGATGGTGAGGTCGGCGACCTTCACCGACTCCGGGACCTCCTCCGGGGTGCGGCGCAACCGCGCGCGCACCCGGGCGACCAGCTCCTTGGGCTTGAACGGCTTGGGGACGTAGTCGTCCGCGCCGGTCTCCAGGCCCAGGACGACGTCCACCGTGTCGGTCTTCGCGGTGAGCATCACGATCGGCACCGCCGAGAACTCCCGCACCGCGCGGCACACGTCGATGCCGCTCATGCCCGGGAGCATGAGGTCGAGCAGGATGAGGTCGGGGTGCTCGTTCTCCGCGGCCTCCACGGCCTGCGGCCCGTCCCCGACGACGACCGTGTCGAAACCCTCGCCCTGCAGGACGATGGTCAGCATCTCCGAGATTGCGGGGTCGTCGTCGACGACGAGAACTTTCTCTGCCATGGGGATCAGTCTGTCACAAACCATCCTGGTTGGTAGCAGGTCCTCCCCCCTCAACGCGCTCCTAGCCGTCGGTGGAGGGGTCCTCGACGAGACCGTCCACCAGGTCACTGACGGCCTGCTGCAGGTCCGCGGGGTCGCCGGAGTTGTCCAGCGTCCACCAGGGCGAGCGCCACTGCGCCGCCGCCAGCGCGCGGTAGGCCGCCAGCGTGCGCGACTGCAGGTCACCGTCGCGTTCATAGGCGTCGGCGGCACGGTCGGCGTCCTGCTCGGCACGCCCGGCGACACGCCCGGAGGCCACCTCGTCGGGCACGTCGACCAGGATCTGCACGTCCGGCACCGGCGCACCCAGCCCGTCGAACTCCAGCTCGTCGACCCAGGCCACGACCTCACTGTCCACGACGTCGGCCTCCCCCACCCCCAGGCGGGCGGCGGAGTAGGCAGCGTTGGACGCCACGTAACGGTCCAGCAGCACCACATAGCCCTCGTCGTCGAAGTCCGCGAGCTCCCCGGCGACCTCCGCCCGGTCGAGGGCGAACAGCGTCGCCATGCCGTGGACGGAGTCGACGAGGTCACCCATGCCGCCGTGCAGGGCGGCGGACGCCAGCTGCGCGTGGACGGACTGCTCGTAGCGGGGGAAGGCCAGCTTCGCCACCGGGATCTCCCGGGAGAGCAGCTCAGCCTCCAGGGCGGTGACGCAGGTGTTCTTACCTGCGCCGTCGATGCCCTCGAACGCGATGATCACGGTGGCGGTCCCCTCTAGTAGCGGTAGTGCTCGGGCTTGAACGGACCCTCGACGTCCACGCCGATGTACTCGGCCTGCTCCTTGGTCAGCTTCGTGAGCTGACCGCCGAGGGCCTCGACGTGGATGCGGGCGACCTTCTCGTCCAGGATCTTCGGCAGACGGTAGACCTCGTTGTCGTAGCGGTCGCCGTCGACGAACAGCTCGATCTGGGCGATGGTCTGGTCGGCGAAGGAGTTCGACATCACGAAGCTCGGGTGGCCGGTGGCGTTGCCCAGGTTGAGCAGGCGTCCCTCGGAGAGCACCACGATGCTGACGACCTCTGCGTCGGCGGCGTCGGTACGCGGGAAGGTGAACTCGTCCACCTGGGGCTTGATGGTGGTGCGGCTGACGTCCGTACGGTGCAGCAGCGAGGCCATGTCGATCTCGTTGTCGAAGTGGCCGATGTTGCCGAGCAGGGCGTGGTTCTTCATCTTGCGCATCTGCTCGAAGGTGATGATGCCCAGGTTGCCGGTGGAGGTGATGACGATGTCGGCCTCGCCGATCGCGTCGTCCACGGTGACCACCGGGAAGCCGTCCATCAGTGCCTGCAGGGCGTTGATCGGGTCGGCCTCGGTGACCTTCACCCGGGCACCCTGGCCCTTGAACGCCTCGGCGACGCCCTTGCCCACGTCACCGTAGCCGCAGACGAGCACGGCCTTGCCGCCGACGAGCATGTCGGTGGCACGGTTGATGCCGTCCAGCAGGCTGTGGCGGGTGCCGTAGCGGTTGTCGAACTTGGACTTGGTGACCGCGTCGTTGACGTTCATCGCCGGGAACGGCAGGGTGCCCTGCTCGGCGAAGTGGTAGAGACGGTGCACACCGGTGGTGGTCTCCTCGGTGACGCCCTTGACGGACTTCGCGGCCTCGCTCCAGCGGGAGTCGTCCTCGCCGAAGACGCGGGCGAGCATGCCCAGGAAGGCCTGGTACTCGTCGGAGTCCTCGTCGGTGGGCTCCGGCACGATGCCGTTGCCCTCGAACTCGCTGCCGGTGATGACGGCCATGGTGGCGTCGCCACCGTCGTCGAGGATCATGTTGGGGCGCACGTCGCCCCAGGAGAAGATCTGCTCCAGGCACCACCAGTACTCGTCGAGGGTCTCACCCTTCCACGCGAACACCGGGACGCCCTGCGGGTCCTCCGGGGTGCCGGCGCCGACGACCACGGCGGCGGCCGCCTCGTCCTGCGTGGAGAAGATGTTGCAAGACGCCCACCGGACCTCGGCGCCGAGGGCGGTGAGAGTCTCGATGAGCACGGCGGTCTGCACCGTCATGTGGATCGAGCCGGCGATGCGGGCGCCCGCCAGGGGCTGCTCCTCGCCGTACTCGCGACGCAGCTCCATCAGGCCGGGCATCTCGTACTCGGCGAGGCGGATCTGGTGACGACCCGCCTCCGCGAGGGAGAGGTCCCGGACCTTGAACTGGAGCGGGGTGCCGTTGGCGCCGGTGCCGTCGTGGGTGTCGACGGTCGGTGCGACGAAGTCTGCCATGGGGTGATTGCTCCTCGAAACGTCAGGAATGTACTGGGGTGTACTGGATGGTGGAAGTTGCCGGGCTACCTCCGGTCAACCCTATCCCCCGCAGGCCGTGCCCGGCGCACGGAGGGGTCTGCTGGCCCGGTCGCCGGCCCGGTGTCAGCTGAGTGCTTCGACGACGGTCTCCAGACCGTCCGGCGCCTCATCGCCCGCGGACTCCAGTTCGCGGTCCAGCACCTCGAGGGCGACCTCCTGGAGGTCGTCCGGGCACTGCCCGATGCCCTCACGGATGAAAGGGTGCTCGTCGGCGACGGTGGCCGAGGTAAACGGCGCCCCCGACCAGATGGCGGCCACGGTCGCCGCGCACAGTCCGTTGATGTAGTCGGGGTCCACCCCCCGGCCGGCGGCTCCGCCGGCGTCCGTGTCCAGCGCGAGGGCACAGGCGTCCCTCAGACCCTCGGCAAGCGCCTCCCCCTCCAGGTCGTCGCAGTCAGCGAGGAACTCGGTGTTCGTGTCGTCGGCGAAGACGGTCTCGTCCCAGGTGCTCATGTCTCATTTCCCTCTCGTGGTCGTGTCCTGCCACCGAGCGTAGTCGGCGGCGTCCGGTCGCGACAGACGGACCACCCGCCTCCCCGCGCGGTCGGCGCGGGCGGTGCCCGTGGGTCCGATTTCACGGGCGCTCGGCCGAAAAATCACGATTTCGTCTCGACGTCACGATCCAGGAAAAGCGGCGAACGACCGGCGATTCTCGCGGAGACGCCCATCAAAACCCCACGACAAACACAGGTTCCCGTGAAGTTAGGTAACGTTCGGGTCTTTCATGGCGTTAGATACGGATGATAGGGTTACGGCAGATTGTGATCTAACCGTGACATTCCAGTGCCACGCCATCACGCCACGGACGACGACCCCGGACGGAAGGAGGGACACCGTGGACTACGAGCTCGAACCCGAACGACAGGACGAGGAAGCCTCGGCCACCGACGGCGGGACCACCGAACACCACGAGTCTCTGCTGCGTGACGAAGCCGCGCGGGCCTCGCGCGCCAACCGCATCCTGGGATCCTTCGTCGTCGCCGGCCTGGCCGCCGCCGCGATCCTCGCCGTCGTCACCTGGCAGAACGTGTCCCCGGGTCACGACGACGACCGCGCCGCCGTCGAGGAGGCCGCCGCCGGCGACAACCTGTCGTCGTCCACCTCCCCCTCCGCCCCGACCACGGGGAACTCCGGCACGTCGGAGACCGACCTGCCGGACTACGGGCGCGGCGAGGACGACCCCGCCGGTGACTCACGCGCCGACCTCGCCACCCCGCTGACCGCGGACCGGTACGCACCGCCGAACGCCTGGAGCGGCGACGAGTTCGTGACGCCCCGCGCCACCCCGGACGACGGCGGTACCGACGACTCCGGCGACAGCGGCAACTCCGGAGACGCCGGGGGAACTGACGACCTGGACGACTCCGGGGACACCGGCGACAACGCAGGTGAGGAGACGCCCACGGACGACGGCGGTGTCTCGCAGCTGCCCTCGCTGACCGACCTCCTGCCGTCGCTCAGCAACCTGCCGGACATCCCCGGGGAGACCGACGGGTCCACCACCGGCGAGCCCTCCGAGTCCACCGACACCGGCGAGCCCTCGGAGTCCACTGAAACTCCCGCACCGTCAGAGCCGTCAGAGCCGTCTGAGCCTTCGGGGACGACCGCGCCAGACAACTCCGGGGAGAGCTCCGTCTCCCCCACGAACGAGGGCGCCGGCGACGACAACGACGACGAGGAGACCGGGGACACCACCGGTGGCGACACCGACCAGTCCGACTCGGTCACCGACACCACCGGCCCCACCCCCTAAGACAAACGCCGAGAAAACAGCGCGGCCCGGCCCTTCGAGGACCGGGCCGCGCTGCGTATGTCTGCGGTGTCAGCCGACCGAAGCCACGAAGAACTGGCCGGAGTCACCGGAGGCCACCGGCCGCGCCGTGACATCCGACGACGAGGCCGGCACCCACGCCGCCTGACCAGCAGCGAGCACCACTCCCCGCCCGTCGGCGCCACCGACCTCCACCGAGCCCTCGGTGGCCAGGACGATCGACGGCCCCTGAACGTCCACCGTGGAACCGTCCACCGCCCGCAGGCGGAACTCCGGCACCGGCACGATGAACGTCCCGTCCTCCCGGGGGCGCTGCACCGGGTCCGGGGTCGCGGAGAAGTCCACGACCTTCATCAGCTCCGGCACGTCCACGTGCTTGGTGGTCAGCCCACCGCGAAGCACGTTGTTGGAGTTCGCCATGACCTCCACGCCGGTGCCCTTCAGGTAGGCGTGCAGGTTGCCGGCTGCCAGGAACAACGCCTGCCCCGGTTCCAGGACCACATGGTTGAGCAGCAACGACACGAGGATGCCCGCGTCGCCCGGGTGCTGCTCCGACAGGTCCAGGGCGGCCTGCGCCGGGCCCGCCATCCACGCCTCGGCCGTCCCCTCGTCGACGGCGGCGATGAGTCGACGGCAGGCGTCGAGCACCGCGTCGATCAGCTCCAGCCGCCGCTGCGGCGGCAACGAGATCCACGTGGTCACCAAGGCGCGCAGCCCCTCCGCGTCGCCGGCGACGCCGCTGAGCAGGTCGGTGTAGCGGTCCAGCTCGGGCACGCCCAGGGCGGCCAGCAGCGCGCGGGTGCGCTCCACCGGACGGAAACCGGCGAGCGCCTCGAAGCGGGTCAGGCCGACGAGCAGCTCGGGCTTGTGGTTGTCGTCCTTGTAGTTGCGGCTCGGCGAACCGAGCGGCAGGCCAGCCTCGTTCTCCCGGGCGTAGCCTTCCCGTGCCTGGTCCAGCGTGGGGTGCGCCTGCAGGCTCAGCGCCTGGTCGGCTGCGAGCAACTTGAGCAGGAACGGCAGGCGTCCGCCCGTCGCGCTGTCCCCCAGCTCAGAGTCGGGGTCCGCGGAGATGCGCTGCAGCAGGTCGGCGCTCTCCCCCGGACGCGCACCCGGGAGCGCGCTGGGCGCCTCGGGGTGGGCGCCGTACCAGAGCTCCGCCTCCGGGTGCGGGCTCGGGGACGGCCGTCCCGTGAGCTCGGCGAGCGCGGTCCTCGAACCCCAGGCGTAGTTACGCAGGCTGCCCTCCATCAGGGCGACGCCGGACGTGGACGTGCCGTCGAGGACCTGCTTCGGGGACGTCTCAGGCACGGATCACCGCCAGTGCCTTGTCCACGATCTCCTGGACACGGCCGGTGGTGGCCGCCTCGACGTTGAGCCGCAGCAGCGGTTCGGTGTTCGAGGCACGGATGTTGAACCAGGACCCGTCGGCCAGCTCCACGGTGACGCCGTCGAGGTCGTCGGTGGAGGACGTCTCGTCGGCGAAGGCCTCCACGACGGCGGCGGTGCGCCCGTCCTGGTCGGCGACCTCGGAGTTGATCTCGCCGGACGCCTCGTAGCGGCCGTAGGCCTTCTTCAGCTCGGAGAGCGGACGGTCCTGGCCGCCCAGAGTGGCCAGCACGTGGAGCGCGGCCAGCATGCCGGAGTCGGCGTTGAAGAACTCGGAGAAGTAGTAGTGGGCGGAGTGCTCGCCGCCGAAGACGGCGTTCTCCTCCGCCATCTGCGCCTTGATGAAGGAGTGCCCCACCCGGGTGCGCACCGGGGTGCCGCCGTGCTCGCGGACGATCTCCGGCACCGCCTTCGAGGTGATGAGGTTGTGGATGATCGTGGCACCGGGGTGGTCGGCGAGGTAACGCTCGGCGATGATGCCGCAGATCGCCGACGGGGAGACCGCGTCGCCCCGCTCGTCGACGATGAAGCAGCGGTCGGCGTCGCCGTCGAAGGCCACACCCAGGTCCGCGCCCTGCTCCACGGTGAACTTCTGCAGGTCCACGATGTTCTCCGGGGCCAGCGGGTTGGCCTCGTGGTTCGGGAAGTTGCCGTCGAGCTCGAAGTAGAGGTCCTTGACGGTCACCGGCACCCCGGAGTCCTCGCCGAGGACGGCGGGGACGGTGAGCCCGCCCATGCCGTTGCCGGCGTCCACCGCCACGGTGAGCGGGCGGATGTCCAGCGGCACGAGGTCGTGGAGGAAGGCGGCGTAGTCGGCCAGCACGTCCTTCGTCGTCCCGGCGCCCGCCGCGCCGTCGTAGGACGGGACGCCGGCGACGAGCATGTCGGTGATCTCACCGAGGCCGGTCTTCTGGCCGACTGGGCGTGCGCCGGAACGGCACAGCTTGATGCCGTTGTAGCGCGCGGGGTTGTGGGAGGCGGTGAACATCGCCCCGGGGCAGTCCATGCTGCCGGAGGCGTAGTACAACTCGTCGGTGGAGGTCAGTCCGAGGGAGACGGTGTCGAGCCCCTGGCCCCGGACCCCCTCGGCGAAGGCCTCGGAGAGCTCTGGTGAGCTGTCGCGCATGTCGTGGCCGATGACGACCGTCGCGGCACCCTCCCCCCGCATGAGCAGGCCGAAAGCGGCCCCCGTGTCGCGCACGAGGTCTGCGTCGATACCGTCGCCCACGACGCCACGCACGTCGTACGCCTTGATGACGGAGGCGATGGCCTCCCGGTCTCGCTGTGTCATGTCAACTCTCCTGGTGTTCTTCTCGGATCATTCGCCGTCGTAGCGCACTGCGCGCAGATGACGCTGGGGGGCTCGTCCCGGCAGGTTCCGCCGTGAGGGGTGATGGCCGGACGGTTGCGGGATGTCGGTGCGGCGCACGACCCGGGACACCGGGTGCCGCTGTGCCGACGTGAGCTTGTCGATGGCGCTCTCGACCGGGTAGCCGTTGTCGCTCCCGGACTCGAGTGCCGCGGCGAGGGCCTGCATCTCCTCGTCGGTGAAGTCCTCGTCGGTGATGTCGTCGGCGATGTCGGGGACACCGCCGGCGTACGAGGCCGCCTGCACAGGTTCCTCCGGGAACAGATCCTCCGTGCGCTGCAGCCCCCACCCTTCGGGGACGGTCAGTCTGGAGAGATGACGGTCGCACAGATCCCAGCTGTGCGGATCGTCCCCGGGCTCCAGGGGGTTGACGGTCGCCGTGCGGGCGGCATAGTTGTAGCGCAGGGTGGCGATCGCACGGGACCCGCAGCCGGGCCTGGAACACTGTCGGTAGTCAGTCACGGAGACCATCCTAGTCCCGGAGACCACCGTCGCGCCGGACGAGCCGACCCCGCCTGTCGGACCCGGGGACGCGCCGCGGTCAGGTCTAGGATCGTGGACATGACGCGTCCCTCCACACCCCGGTCCC
>JAKDIS010000134.1 GCA_030450335.1 Corynebacterium sp.
CCCCGGCCGAGCGCTCCACCGAGCGTCCGGTCGCCTCCGACGGCGAATCGCTGCGCAGCCACGCCTTCGGCGTCCGCTGGCCGTTGTTCCTGCAGGCGCCGCAGCGTCCCCGCGTCGCCGACCCGGTCGTCTACGACGACGACCCCTCCCCCGCCCGTTTCACCTGGCGGGTGATCCTCGGCGCCAAGCGGTTCACCCTCCCCGGCGGTGGCCTGCTGATCGTGTCGAACATCGCCGCGGCCGCGCTGCCGGTCATCGCCGGCGTGGCGATCGACCGGGGCATCGCCGCCGGTGACCTGGGACAGCTGCTGCTCTGGGCGGCGGTGCTGCTGCTCGACGTGGTCGTGATGTCGCTGACCTTCCGCTTCGGCGGACGCCTGGGCTTCTTCGGCATGCAGACCGTGCAGCACCGGCTGCGCATGCAGGTCACCGACCGTCTGCTGGACCCGGCGGGCATGAAGGACCGCCGCCTCGGCGGGGCGATGCTGTCGGTGGCCACCGGCGACGTCTTCCGTCTGGCCGGCACCATGGCGTTGGGCATCTACCCGGTCGGCGAGATCGCCGCGATCCTGGCCTCGGCGGTGTTCCTGCTCACGATCTCCTGGCCGCTGGGCCTGGCGGTGCTCGTCGGCGGCCCGTTGATGCTGTGGCTGATGACCGCCGCCGGACGCCCCCTGCAGCGCCGCAGCCGCGAGCAGCAGGCCCTCGTCGCCGGCGCGACGGGACGCGCCACGGACCTCATCACCGGCTACCGGGTGATCAAGGGGCTGCGCGCCGAGGACGAGGCGTCCGCCCGCTACACCGAGGTCAGCCGCACCGCCCTGGGCGGGGCGTTGCGCGCCCGGACGTCGCGCGCGCTGTTCCTGGTCTCCATGAACACCGTCACCGGCGTCTTCATCGCCGCGCTGACCGTGTGCGCCGCCTGGTTCGCCCTCACCGGGCGGCTCAGCGTGGGCGAACTGGTCGCGGTCGTCGGCGTGACCCAGTTCCTGGTCAGCCCGCTGACGATGCTGCCGACGAACTCCGGGGCGATCTGGGCCACCGGCGTGGCCTCGGCCGAGCGCGTGCTGGAGCTGCTGCGCACCCCCACCGAGCACGCGCAGGACGCCCCGGCCGCTACAGCGCCCGGCGCGTCCGATGCGTCCGGCACGTCCGGCCTGGCGGTCCTCGTCGACGGGGCGACCGTGCTGCGCGCGGCCCCCGGCGAACTGCTCGGCGTGCGTGCCGACGGCACGGCAGGACGCGACCTCGTCGCGCTGCTCGCCGACGGGCGCGCCCCGCACGATGACGGGCACGGTGACGG
The DNA here is from genome assembly GCA_030450335.1 of Corynebacterium sp. Classification (GTDB taxonomy): domain Bacteria; phylum Actinomycetota; class Actinomycetes; order Mycobacteriales; family Mycobacteriaceae; genus Corynebacterium. The sequence goes on from JAKDIS010000134.1 coordinate 1,304, forward strand.
GCACGGTGACGGGCACGGCGTCCTGCTGGAACAGGACGGCACCACCACCGATGCGGCGTCACTGCCCGTGGAGGACTACCGGACGATCGTGCTCACCGCACCGCACGCCGCCGACCTGTTCGACGGCACCATCGTGGAGAACCTCGACCCGCACGGCACCGGCGGCACCAGCACCGGCCGCATCCCCGGCGCACTGCACGCGGCGTCCTGCGACGACATCATCGACTCCATGCCCGACGGGCTGGCCACACGCGTCGGCGAGGGCGGCACACGGCTGTCCGGCGGGCAACGCCAACGCGTCGCCCTGGCACGCGCCCTGGCCGCCGACCCGCCGGTGCTCGTGCTGCACGACCCGACCACCGCCGTCGACGCCGTCACGGAGAACACCGTCGCCGAACGCCTCGGTGCCGTGCGGGCCGGACGCACGACCCTCGTCGTCACCGGCTCCCCCGCCCTGTTGGCGCACTGCGACCGGGTGGTGGAACTGTGAGCGAGCCGAACCCTGACCCGAACCCCACCCGTCTTCCGGTCGCCACCGGTCGCCGCTGCGTCACCGCGGTGTGGCAGACCCTGGCCGGACGCCGCGGGCTGCTGCTCCTCGCCGCGGTCATCTCCGCCGGGGCCGCCGCCCTGGAACTGGTCACCCCCGCGCTGCTCGGCACCATCGTCGACGACATCTCCGACGGCGGGGACCACCGTCCCGTCTGGCTCTACGGCGCGCTGATCGCCGTCGCCATCGTCGCCGCCTCCGCACTCAGCGTGCTGGGGGTGTGGCTGGCCTCGCGCGTCCTGGAGCGGCTGCTGGCCACCCTGCGCGAACGCCTGGTGACCACCGCACTGCGTCTGCCGCAGGAACGGGTGGAACGCAGCGGCACCGGCGACCTGATCTCCCGGGCCAGCGACGACGTCGCCCAGGTGTCCGAGGCCCTGTCACAGGTGCTGCCCTCGCTGTCGCGCACCGTGTTCACCATCGGGCTGACCCTGGTGGGACTGTTCCTGCTGGACTGGCGTTTCGGGGTGATGTTCCTCGTCGCCGTGCCGCTGTACTGGCTGTCGCTGCGCTGGTACATCCGTCTGGCCCCGCCGCTGTACGCCGCCGAACGCGCCGCCTTCGGCACCCGAGCCCACCACCTGCTGTCGGCGCTCAAGGGCCTGGACACGGTGCTGGCCTACCGCCTGTCCGGCTGGCACGGGGTGCGTACGGCCACGGCGTCGTGGGCGGTGGCCACCTGGGCGCTGCGCGCCCGCACCGTGCAGACCATGTTCACCTGGCGCATCGACCTGTCCTTCGCCGTCGCGGTGTGCGTGGTGCTGTTCACCGGCTACGGGCTGGTGGACGCCAACGCCGTCACCGTCGGTGCCGCGACCACCGCGGTGCTGTACTTCCTGCGGCTGCAGGGCCCGCTGCGCGGACTGATGATGGAGATCGACACGCTGCAGGCCGCCGCCGCGTCCCTGGCGCGCGTCATCGGCGTCACCGACCTCGCGGAAGACGCCGACGGTGCCGACGGTGCCGAGGCGCAGGACGTCCCGGACGATGCAGCCGCGGCGGCTGCGGCGTCCGCGGCGTCCGGCGTGCACCTCGACGCCGTCAGCTTCGCCTACCAGGACGGCGCGCCGGTCCTCCACGACCTGACGTTGACCATCCCCGCCGGCCAACGCGTGGCGGTGGTGGGCACCTCCGGGGCGGGCAAGACCACCCTGGCCGCCCTGATCGCCGGCATCCACCGTCCCACCACCGGCAGCGTCGACGCCCCGGTGAACACCATGCTGGTCAGCCAGGAGACCCACGTGTTCTCCGGCACGCTGCGCGACAACCTCACCCTCGCCGCACCGGGCCGCGACGACGCCGCACTCGTCGACGCCCTGCACCGCACCGGTGCCGGCGGGCTCCTCGAGGAGCTCCCCGACGGTCTGGACTCCCCTCTCGGCGCACAGGGCCACCCGCTCAGCGCGGCGCAGGAGCAGCACCTCGCCCTGACCCGCCTGCTCATCGCCGACCCGGACCTGGTGATCCTCGACGAGGCGACCGCCGAGGCCGGTTCCTCGCAGGCCGCGGTGCTCGACCGGGCGGCGGACGTGGCCCTGCAGGGACGCACCGGCGTGGTCATCGCCCACCGGCTGTCCCAGGCCGCCGTGTGCGACCGGGTGGTGGTCATGGAGCACGGTGTGGTGCAGGAGGACGGCACCCACGACGACCTCGTGGCCGCCGGCGGCCCCTACGCGCGCTTATGGGCGGCGTGGAACGCCAACAGGTGAGCGGCGCACAGGTTCACCCCTGGCTACTATTGACACGGTAACCAACCTTGCGCGTTCACTGCGCGAACACGACGGAAAGCGACAGTGCCGTGACCACTACCCCGACCTTCGGCCCCATCTTCACCGAGATCCGCAAGCGCAGCGCCCAGTACCTGCTGTGGCGCGGCATCTTCGGCGTCATCATCGGCCTGCTGCTGATCTTCTTCCCCTTCGGCTCGGCGATCGTGCTCAGCATCTTCGTCGGTGCCTGGATGATCGTCGACGGCCTCGTCGCCGCCGGTGAGGCCTTCGACCTGAAGAAGGCCGACGCCCCCTGGGGCTGGACGTTGACCGCCGGGATCATCACCGCGATCGCCGGCGTGGCGATCCTGTTCATCCCGGGCATCTTCGCCCTCGTCAGCGCGATGTTCATCCTGATCTTCATGGCCATCGGCCTGGTGTTCAGCGGCATCTCCCAGCTGAACATCCCCAAGGCGCTGCGCAGCGGCTGGACCATCACCGCCGGCATCCTGAACATCATCTTCGGTCTCGTCCTGCTGGTGCTGTCCCTGACCAACCCCGCAGACAACGTCTGGACCCTGGCGATCGTGGCCGGTGTCTTCGCCCTCGTCATGGGTATCTCCTCGATCATCTTCTCCGTCCGTCTGCGCAGGTCGAACAAGGAAAACGCCTGACGTACCGACGGACACGCTGACAGGGCCGTCACAGCGTCCGTCATAGGAGTTGTGCGGTCTCCACGGACGGGTCTACGATCGGTCGCCATGATTACCCGTCCTGGGGACACCTCCGAGTGTTCTTACGCTGTACCCGGCCCTCACCTCGGCCGGCACCTCCGCGACACCGGCGGACGGATGCTGCTGTGGAGAGGCGGGTTGAGCATCGTCATCGGTCTGGCGCTGCTCGTCTTCCCCATCGGCACCGCCACCGTGGTGGGTCTCGTCATCGGCCTGTGGCTCGTGGTCGACGGCGTCAGCACGATGGGGCTGGCCTTCCAGCAGCGCTCCCACGCCGCCGCGTGGGGCTTCACCATGTTCTCCGGCGTGGTCACCGCCGTGGCCGGTGTCGCCATCCTGCTCTTCCCCGTTGCCTTCGCCGTGATCGGTGCCCTGGCCGTGCTGTGGATCATGGCGCTGGGCCTGGTCATCACCGGCATCGCCCGCACCGCGTCCCGCGCCGGAGGATGGAGCCTGGCCACCGGCCTGCTCAACATCATCTTCGGTGTGCTGCTCGGCGGCCTGGCCCTGGCCGAGCCCACCGGCGGTCTGGTCGCCCTGGCCTGGCTGCTCGGCGTGTACGGCCTGCTGTTCGGGATCCTGTCCGTGGTCATCGGAATCAGGTTGCGCCGGGGCCGGTAACCGGGGCGTACGGTCGTGGACATGACAACCAACGACCATGACGTCAACACCGAAAAGCACGTCCCCCTCTCCCTCATCGACTTCGCGACCGTCTTCAAGGGCGAGACCTCCCGGGAGGCCTTCCTGCGTTCCGTGGAGCAGGCACAGCTCGCCGAACGTCTGGGCTACTCCCGGATCTGGTACTCCGAGCACCACAACATGTCGTCGATCGCCTCCAGCGCTCCGGCCGTGCTCATCTCCCACATCGCCGCGAAGACCGACAGCATCCGGCTGGGTTCCGGTGGTGTGATGCTGCCGAACCACTCCCCCCTTGTCATCGCCGAACAGTACGGCACCCTCGCCGAGCTCTACCCGGGCCGCATCGACCTGGGAGTGGGACGCGCCCCCGGCACCGACCAGCGCACGGTGATGGCGCTGCGTCGCGACCCGCGCTCCGCCGAGTCCTTCCCGGAGGACGTCCGCGAGCTGCAGGGCTACCTCGCCGGACGCTCGCGCGTGCCGGGCGTGACGGCCATCCCGGGCACCGACACCCACGTGCCGGTGTACGTCCTGGGCTCCTCCCTGTTCGGCGCGAAGCTCGCCGCGCAGCTGGGTATCCCCTACTCCTTCGCCTCCCACTTCGCCCCGGACGCGTTGAAGGAGGCCGTCTCGGTCTACCGGCAGACCTACCAGCCGTCGAAGGAGCACCCGGAGCCCTACGTGATCGCCGCGGTGAACGTGACCACCGCCGACACCGAGGCCGAGGCCCTGGCACAGAGCGAGAAGGTCCGCCGTGCCCGCGTGGAGACCATGGCCCTGCGCGGACGCAAGGTCTCCGAGGAGGACCTCGACCTGTTGATGTCCTCGCCGGCGGCTGACCAGATCTTGTCGATGCTTAAGTATTCCGCGGTGGGAACCGGCGAACAGGTACGCGAGTACCTCGAGGGCTTCACCGCCACCGCGCAGGCCGACGAACTGATGGTGGCGATCCAGTCGCCGTCGACTGAGGGATCGCTGAGGGCCATGGAGATCCTCGCCGACTCCTGGGGCCTGTCGCGCCCGTAGCGACGCCGCCCCCGACGGGCGCCGGGGTACCCCTGTAGCGCCTGTAGTGCCCATAGCGTCAGTTCATACCTGCACTACAAAGGCACCTTTTCGACCCGTCGGAGCGCCCCCTCATTTTCACCCCCGATAGCTCCGCGCGGACCCACCCCCCTTTCTTCGGCGACACCCTATGCTGACCTCGGCATAAGTACTTTCCACACCCCACGCACGGGCGGACACACCCGCCCCGGGAACCCCCCCGAACCAAACTTCTGCATAGG
>JAKDIS010000135.1 GCA_030450335.1 Corynebacterium sp.
TCGCCGTTTTTCCGGCACCCTCCCCGTGGCGTTTCGTCGAGGTTACGGTTGCGGCCGGGCGATCCACCGCCCCGCCGCGGCGCGGAACGCCGCGGTGTCGAGGGCGCCCGCGCCGGACGGGATGCCGCCCAGCCAGCGGGGACCGCCACGCAGGACGTCGAGCGTGGTGGACGTCGCGGCGTCCGGCGCGTCCGGTACAGAGCCGCCGATGACGCCGGCGCAGGCCACGCCCCGGTGGGCCAGGGCCTCGAGGGTGAGGTCGTGGTGGTTGAGGCTGCCCAGTCCGGTGGTGGTCACCACGACCACCGGGGCGCCGGTGCGCCGGGCGAGGTCGGCGACGGTGAATCCGCCGAGGTCGACGAGTACGCCGCCGGCGCCCTCGACGAGCACCAGACGGTCCGGGGCGTCCAGCGCCAGGATCCGGCGGGCCGTCTCCTGCAGACCGGGCAGGACGACGCCCGCGCGCCGTGCGGCGGCGACCGGTGCCAGGGGTTCGGGGCAGTAGGTGAAGCAGTGGGTGTCGGTGATGCCGGTGAGGGCGGTGACCGTACGCAGGTCGCCGTTGCCGGGCGCCTCGCCGGTCTGCACGGGTTTGACCACGGTGACGTGACGTCCTGTGCCCTGCCCGTTCACCGCCAGGGCCGCAGTGGCGACGGTCTTTCCCACGTCCGTGCCGGTGCCGGTGACGAGCAGGATCATGCGTCCACCGCCGCGACCATCGCGTCGGTGATGCGCACGATCTCCTCGTCGGTGCAGGTGAACGGCGGCATGGTGTAGAGCAGCCGGCCGAAGGGGCGCAGCCACACGCCGCGCTCCACCAGGGCCGCGGTGACCGCCGGGGAGTCCAGCGGGTCAACGGTCTCGACCACGCCGATCGCGCCGAGGACCCGCACGTCCGCCACGCCGGGGCGCCCGCGCAGGGGTTCCAGCCCCTCGCGCAGCAGCTGTTCGGTGCGGGCCACACGCGGACGCCAGTAGCCGGACTCCACCAGGTCCAGTGCGGCCAGGGACACCGCGCAGGCCAGCGGGTTGCCCATGAACGTGGGCCCGTGCATCAGGGCCCCTCCGCCGTCCGGCGAGTCCACGGCCGCGGCGACACGGTCGGTGGTCACCGTGGCGGCGAAACTCATGAACCCGCCGGTCAGGGCCTTCCCCAGACAGAGGATGTCGGGCGTGACCCCGGCGGCGGCGCCGACGAGCACGTCGCCGGTGCGTCCGAAGCCGGTGGCGATCTCGTCGAGGATGAGCAGTGCGCCGGTCCCGTCGCACACCTCACGTAGCCCGGTGACCAGGGCGTGGTCGTGGAAGCGCATGCCGCCGGCGCCCTGCACCACCGGTTCCACGATCACGGCGGCCACGTCGTTGTGTTCCACCGCCGCGCGCAGGTCGGCGAGGTAGCGCTCCAGCACCTCCGGGGTGCTGCCGCGCGGTGGCGGGGAGGGCACGAAGACCTGCGGGGTGAGCACCCCGGTCCACAGCGAGTGCATGCCGCCGTCGGGGTCGCACACCCCCATCGGCCCCTGCGTGTCCCCGTGGTAGCCGCCGCGCCAGGTCAGGAAGCGGGTGCGCTCCGGGTGGCCCACACCCCGCTGGTACTGCAGCGCGGCCTTCAACGCGACCTCCACCGACACCGAGCCGGAGTCGGAGAAGAACACCGAGGTCAGCGGATCGCCGGTGAGGTCTGGGCTGTTGATCAGGCAGAGGAGGCGTTCGGCCAGTTCCGCGGCCGGGCGGTGGGTGAGCCCGCCGAACATCACGTGGCTCATCCGGTCGACCTGTCCGTGGGCGGCCTCGCGCAGCGCCGGGTGACCGTGGCCGTGGCACGCCGCCCACCAGGAACTCATGCCGTCGATGACCTCACGGTCCCCGGCGGCCAGCCGCAGGCGTGTGCCGGACGCGGACTCGACCACGAGGTTCCCGGTCGCGCCGTGGCGTGGGGCGTAGGGGTGCCACACGTGCCGCCGGTCGGCGTCGGCCACCCGGTTGGCGTTCCACACGTCCGGGGAGTGCTCTAGGATAGTCATCACACCAGGCTATACACCGTTCAATGAAGGGACAACCGTGAGCGCACCGCACCTGCCCACCGCCACCCGCCTGCAGGTCTGGCGAGACGCCGGGCTCGGCCGCCACACCACCGACATCGCCACCGGACAGCACCCCGTGATCGAGACAGACGGCGGCGCGCGGCTGCTCTTCTCCTCCAGCAACTACCTCGGCCTGTCCCACCACCCCGCCGTGGTGGAGGCCGCGGTCGAGGCCACGTTCACCTACGGCACCGGGTCGGGCGGGTCCCGGCTCACCACCGGGTCCACACCCGTGCACCGCGCACTCGAGGAGGAGCTCGCCGACTGGCTCGGCTACCCGGACTGCGTGCTGCTGAACACGGGGTTCGCCGCGAACCTCGCCGCGCTCACGGTGCTGGCGGACGCTTCGGTGACGGTGTTCTCCGACGCCCACAACCACGCCAGCATCATCGACGGCTGCCGTGCCGCGCGCACCAACGGCGCCCGGCTGCGGGTCTACCCGCACCGCGACACCGACGCCCTGGCCCGGCTGCTGGAGCGGCGCACCACCGAACACGGACTCGTCGTCACCGACGGGGTGTTCTCGATGGGCGGCACCCTGGCACCCGTGGCCGAGATCGTCTCCCTGGCCCACGACAACGGGTGCGCGGTCATGGTCGACGACGCCCACGGCATCGGCACCGTCGGCGACGGACGCGGCTGCGCCGCACCGGGGGCGCAGGACGCTCAGGACGCTCCGGACGTGCTTGTCGGCACGCTGAGCAAGGCGCTCGGCGCGGAGGGCGGCTTCATCTGCGCCGACCGCGACACCTGCGACCTGCTGCGTAACCAGGCCCGCCCGTTCATCTACTCGACGTCCTCCCCCGTCCCGACGGTCGCCGCCGCGCTGGCGGCGGTGCGCCTGGTGCGTGCCGACGAGTCGCTCGTGCGGCGGCTGCAGGACAACGTCCGACGCCTCACCGACGGACTCGGCCTCGTCGGGCACCCGGGGACGCCGATCGTGCCCGTGCCGGTCGGCGACGAACGGGCGGCCATGGCCGTTGCGGCGGAGCTGCGGCAGGCGGGTTTCCACGTGCCGGCGATCCGCTACCCCACCGTCCCGCGTGGCGAGGCGATCCTGCGGGTCACCGTGATGGCCACGCACACCGGTGCCCAGATCGACGCACTGCTGGAGGCGCTGGCGGGCGTGTTCAGTCCTCCAGGTCGGCGTCTAGGCGACGCTCGTCCCGTTGCCGCCCGCGCTGGGCGCGACGTCGGGTGACCCATGGGGTGGCGACGCCGGCGATGACGCCGCCGGTGACCATCCCCGCCGCCGCAGCCGGCTGGCCGTCAAAGGCGTGGACCAGGATCCCCGCGAGCATCGCTGCCGCGACGGGGAGGATGACGGCCCAGTCCGACGCCGTCGGGCCGGTGTAGCGCGGGCGCGGGGCATGGCGGCGCATCCACAGTCCGGCGCCGAGTGCGGCGGCCGCACCCGGGACGACCAGCACCGCGAAGGACCACAGGGACAGCGCCCCGGGCAGTACCCACGCCAGCAGGGCGGCCACCGCCATCGTCGACCACAGGCAGTACTGCAACCCCACCGTCGAGGCCTTGTGCGTGACCTGTGCCTGGTACTCGTCGTCGACGGCGTCTTCGGCGCGCCGGACGACGGTGTCGCCGTAGCTCATGACTGCTCCTGTTCCTGACCGAAGATCTGCTCGACGGTCTTCCCGAGCTCCCGGCAGATGTCGAGCGCGAGGTGCACCGACGGGGAGTAGTTCCCCTTCTCGATATTCGCCACGGTCTGCCGCGACACTCCGACGCGCTCGGCGAGCTCCGCCTGGGAGAGTTCCTCCCACCGTCGGTAGCGGCGGACCATATTGCCCGTCTCCATGACCCCTCCGGGAACTTCCGTGAATAACTGACACGTCACAATGTACATGATCCTTTACATTGTGCGCTACATTCTGCGCAGATCCACCGCCGGACGCCCCAGCAGACGCTCCCGCGTCCGGCTGTGCACCCGCTCCACCAGCGCACGCACGCTGACGGGGTCCTCCCCCGCCACGCGCACGGTGATGCCCGCGTCACCGACCATGGTGGACGCCGCGGCGGTGAGTTCCTCGCCGGCCGCCGGCAGGTCGTCGCGGATCTGCGTGAGCAGGCCCGCGACGTCCTCCCCCTCCGCCGGGACCACCAGCACCGTGCCCCACACGGGCCAGCGTGACAGCAGCATCTCCGAGCGTGCGGTCGCGCCGGTGGTGCACAACGTGTCCGAGAGCAGCGGCCGGGCGTCCCGCGTCACCCGGAAACCCTGGGCGAGGGCGTCGAAACCGTCGCGTTCGCCACGCGCCAGGCGTCCGGTGAGCATCACCTCCGCGGCCAGCAGCGTGCCCCCGGGCGCCACCTCGGCGTCGGTGACCTGCAGCAGGCGGGAGCCGCCGAAGAGGATCGTCTGCCCCGGCAGGTACTCGCACACCGCCCCGTCGGCCACGTGCAGGCTGACCCACTGCGAGGCCATGCCGGCGTTCATCCGGTGCACCGGCGTGCCCGCCTGCGTCGTCACCGTGGCCCGCGCACCGGGTTCGAGCCGGAAGGTCTGACGGATCCGGTCGTTCTGGGCCAGCCCACCACCGGTGGTACGCACGTAGAGGAACGCCTCACCGGGGTCGCCCGGGTCGATGTGGAGCGGGCGGGTGACCTGCATCGGCGCCTTGACGAACCGTGAGGTCACGCCCGTGACACCGTCGCCGCCACCCCGCACGCCGAAGGTCACGTCGAGCACGCCGACCTTGCCGGGGCGTCCCACCGGCATCACGCCGCCGGAGCTGACCTCTCCGGCGACCGCCGCCACCTCGTGCGGCACCGGCGGGGTCAGGTCCGCCGGGGCCAGCGACCTGTTCACGCACTGAGACAAACCCTGTGTCACGCCCTGAAGCCCTCGAGCTTCTGCTGGAGTTCCTCCACACCCTGCCCGGAGAAGCAGTCGGTGAGCACCACGGGGTTGCCGTCGCGCACGTCGACGGCGTCGGCGTTCATCACCGTCAGGTCGCAGCGCACGTACTGGGCGATGTCGGTCTTGTTGATCACCAGGATGTCGGACTCAGTGATGCCCGGGCCCCGCTTCTTCGGCATCTTCTGCCCCTCGGCGGTGTCGAGCACGAACACGAACACGTCCACCAGCGCCGGGGAGAAGGTGAGCGTGAGGTTGTCGCCGCCGGACTCGAAGAACAGGGTGTCGATCTCCGGGTGCTCGTCGAGCAGGTCCGCGGCGGTCATCAGGTTCATCGTCGGGTCGTCGCGCACCGCGGTGTGCGGGCAGGAGCCGGTCTCGACGCCGACGACCACGTCCGGGTCGATCACGCCCGCGAGCTCCCGGCGGACGTGCATCGCGTCCTCCTGGGTGTAGATGTCGTTGGTGATCACCCCGACGTTGCGCCCCGCCGCCACGAACCGTGGGACGAGCGCCTCGATCAGGGCGGTCTTGCCGGAACCGACGGGGCCGCCGATGCCGATACGCAGCGGTGAACCGGATCCGGTGACGGGGTCGGGTGTACTCATGTGGGTCTCCTTGTTAACTCTTGTTAACTCTTGCTAACTCATGAACAGTCGGGCGGGGGCGGACTCGTGCGCGGCGGAGGCGAGGTCGCTGCCGGGGCTCGCGCGTCCCAGCAGCCGCCAGTCGCCGGACGCCAGCAGCCCGGCGGCGGTGTCGGCGCAGCGTGCGCTGAGCTCGCCGATCACCGGGTGCGCGGCGGTGATCGCGACCTGCGCGCCCACGTGGTCGCACTGGCGCAGGCGCAGGGCGGCACCGGCCCAGCCGACGGCGAGGCCGGTGAGCTCGGTGGCCACCGCGGTGACCGCGTCCATGCCGTGGGACGCGTGTACCACCCCGGCGGCGACGGCCTGGTTGCCGGGCGCCTCCTTCGCTGCGACGGCCGCGGCGTAGGCGCGCAGGACGTCCGGCTGCGTCCCGCCGAGCTGTTCCTCGACCTGGCCGGTGACCAGCAGCAGCTGGCGTCCCACGCGGGTGGACGCACGGCGCAGCTCGCCGGTGACCTTCGTCGCGGAGAGCTCGTGGTCGACGGTGAACAGGGTGGGAAGGTCGTCGGTGAGCACCGCCACCGCGGTGGCGACCCCGTCGCCCGGGGCGGCGGTGTGGCGCAGGTGCTCGGCCAGCACGTCG
>JAKDIS010000024.1 GCA_030450335.1 Corynebacterium sp.
GTCCCCGCCCCACCTCACCCCGGCCGCCGCCGCTGGCTCCTCAACTCAACAGCCGTCCACGCCCTCCCCGGGCACCGCACCCCTCAACGCCCACGCCGCACCGCTCTCTCCTCTCCTCTCCAGGTGCCGCGCGTGGAAACCGCCCGGGACCTCTCCTATAAATGGTCGTCGACGGCACATGAGAACGAGAACGATCGGGCCCGCCCCCGGAATTCCCTTCCGGTGGCGGGCCCGACCGTGTGCGGGGACGGCTGCTGGATACAGGGGCGAAGATCGAGCGTGGGATGGCTGAACCCGGGGATTCAAACACCCCACGCTCGATCTTGGCCCCTCACCGCGCCACCCACCACGGCGCTGGAGCCACCACGTCCGGGGACTTGACCGCCCATCCCCTCCCCAGGGCAGAAAAAAGGGGCCCGCGGGTGGCTGAATGCCACGCGCAGGCCCCGGAAAAAGAGCGGAAAATCAGGTCACAGACCGCCGAGCAGCAGGTGAAGAAGATCGCCGACGATACCGACAAGACCAGAAACAAGACCCATGATAGTTCTCCTTATGAGGGGTTGCCCCCGGCATTCCCGAGGACTGCCTACAAATCTAGAACTACCATGTAACCGGTCAGTTTCCTGCGCGCTACGGTCCGGTTAGAACTCAGTCCGAGCAGGTCACGATCGGTGCCGGGTCGTAGACCGTGGTCGTGGTGTCCCGCGAGACCACCGCGCCGCCCAGGTCACGCACGGTCCGGGTGTCGGTCACCGTGAAACCACGCGCGCCCGAGGACGGCGAGCAGTTGTCGCCGGAGAGCTCGATGCGCTCCGGGTCGGTGAAGTTCGTGCGCTCACCGGTGTCGGAGGAGACGTCGACCTCCTTCACCCCGCGGATGTCCACGGTCAGTGAACTGGAGTCCGCACTGGCCTCGATGAGCACCGGGGTGTCGAAGGTGTTCTTGAACTGCAGGTCGATCGCGCCCTCGAAGACCGTCGCCTCGCGTCCGGCCGGGTAGCGGCTGATGTAGTAGGAGTGCGGCGTGTGCGCCACGTCCTCCATCCCGGCGAAGTAGGAGGCGTTGTAGAGGGTGGTGGCGAACTGGCTGATGCCGCCGCCGACGGCGGTGTCGGCGTGACCGTCCTGGATGATGCCGGCGTCCACGTAGCCCTGGGCCTCGCCACGCGGGCCGGTGTAGCCGTTGAGGCTGAAGGTCTCCCCGGGCAGCACCACGGCCCCGTCGACCTGCTCGGCGACACGTCGGATGTTCACCCCGGAGTCGTCGGCGAAGCCGCCGGAGGTGAAGGTGCCGACCACGTCGTCGAAGCTGGCACGCTGCGCCATCTCGGTGGTGTAGGTGGCCTTCTCGTCCTCGTAGGTGACCTCGTGACGGCGCTCGTCGGTGTCGAGCAGCTTGTCCTCGACGGGGTCGAGGGTCTTCTCCCAGTCGATGGTCACCCCGTCCTGCGAGGGGGTGACCTGCACGTCGCGCCCGTTGATGTTGAAGCCGGCGTCGCGGTACTCCACCTCGGTGGAGCCGAGCTGGGCGTCGAGGATCTCCTCGGCGGCGTCGCGGTTCCAGTCCACGCGGAAGTCGCCGTCCTCGGGCACGAAGGTGACGATGCGCCCCATGTCCCCCGGACGCAGCACACCGTCGGTGTCGTCACGTCCGGCGAAGACCACGTCACCGTTGGTGACCTTGTCGACGACCTCGGTGACGGCCTCGTCGGCGGCGTCGCGCCGGACGTCGGCCTGGGTGACGTCGGCGTCGACGCTGACCTCGCGCTGGTCGTTGAGCCAGTGGTCGCGGACCTGTTCGCGCAGCTCACCGGAGTCGACGGCCTGGCCGGGCACGTCGTCGGTGATGTCGGCGGCGCCACGGTCGTCGATGGCCAGCGCGGCGTTCTCCGGGTCGCGGGTGAGGTCCTGCTCCACGCGCGTGAGGGTGTTGTCGAGCAGCTCGTCGTTGTAGGCGCTCACGGTGCCGACCTCACGCTGCTCGAAGAAGCTCATCACCCGGGTTACCGGGTTCAGCGGCTGCTGGCCGGCCTGGTCGATCGTGGCCGCCCAGTCCACCGACAGTCCCGACTTCGCGGGGTCGATGCTGGTGGACATCTCGCCGGCGGTGACCTCCACCGGGGCGCGGACGCCCTCGGCGAGCTGGTTCCTCAGCCGGGCCTCGGCCTGGTCCTTGGACATCGAGCCCACATCGACCCCGCCGACGGTCACACCGCGGGGCACGTTGCCCTCGGTCATGATCAGGTCGGTGGCGTAGAGGATCCCACCGATGCCGACGATGCCGGCGACGGTCCACACCGGCCACAGCCGACGCTTGCGCCGGTGCGTCGTGGCCTCGGGGGTGTTGTCGTTCGGGTTGCTACTGCTCACGCCCTTCACAATAACCGGAGATTATCCTGAGGCGGAACCTGAGGCGGCAAAAACCTCACCCCGGACCTCACACAGAGCACAGCCGTTCGGCGGCCTCCTCCAGCCGCGCCCGGTCGAGGTCGCCGGACTCCACGGCGGCGACGAGGCCGTCGACGGTCGCCGGGACGTCCGCCGCGGTGGACGTCAGCGGTGCGTCCGCCCCGGCGTTCAGCGCCGCGACCACGGCCTCCGGGCCGGAGTGCAGGTCGGTGATGGCCTGCATGCCGGTGAGGTCGTCGGTGAAGACGACGCCATCGAAACCGGGGCTGGAACCGGGGCCGGAACCGTCCAGCCCGTCGCGCATCGCCGTGTACGCCGCCGGGTTCAGCGAGGACGGCGTGTCCGCGCCGAGGACGTCGCCGGCGTCCAGCCCGGGGGTCTGCATGTGCCCGACCATCACGGCCACTCCGGGGATCTGCCACAGCTCGGCGAAAGGTGCGAGGTCGGCGCCCATCTCCTCGATGGGCGGGGTGGTGACGGTGCCCTCGTGGGAGTCGCCGGTGGCGTGGCCGTGACCGGGGAAGTGCTTGATCACCGGGGTCACGTCGGCGTCGAGCAGGCCGTCGACGGCGGCGCGCCCGTAGTCGGTGACGACCTGCGGGTCGTCGGAGAACGCCCGGTCACCGATGGCGTTGTCGCTGATCGACTCCCCGCCGGCGAGGTCCACCACCGGGGCGAAGTCCATGGTGATGCCCAGGTCGTGCATCTTGCGCCCGTGCTCGGCGAAGACCCCACGGACCTCCTCCGGGCTCAGGGTGTCCGCCAGTTCGCGGGCGGCCGGCAGCTCGCCGATGATCTCGCCGAGGCGTTGGACCTGGCCGCCCTCCTCGTCGACGGAGACGGTCAGCTCCCCGCCGGCGGCCGCGGCACGCTCCTTGAGTGCGGTGACGCTGCGCTCCGGGTCGCCCTGCCCGTCGAGCATGGACAGGTCGGTGGACGAGCCGATGAACATGTGGCGCACCCCGGCGTCGACGGCCGCCGCGGCGTCGTCGAAGCCGACGACACCGACGGCGAGGGTGGACGCCGCCAGCTGCGCCACGTCCTGTTCACCGTCCACGCAGGACGTCCCGGCGTCCGTACCGTCCTGCGCGTCCGGTTCCTCCGCGCCGGACGTGCCGGACGCCGCGGCGGAGGTGGGCGCCGCCGCGGTGGTCCCGGCACTGTCGGCGTCCTGCGAGGAGCACGCCGCGGTGCCGAGCGCGAGCGCGCCGGTGGCGGCGAGGGCGAGGACGGTGACTGGGGTGCGTCGGACAGCGCTCACGGGTGGGCCTCAGGCTCTCTGGATCGTCGTGGGATCGTCGGGGCGGGGGCACGGCGAAGTGTTTGCCAGGGAATTTACGGTTTCTTCACCACCGTGCCGCCATATCGCACCCCGACCGTACTACGCTCGGGGCCATGGCTAGCGAATCCAGCACAGAGACAGTCGGCACGCTCGGGTCGTTCGAGGGCGACACCGTACTCATCGCCTTCGACGGCTCCGACGAGGCCCGCGGGGCGATCGAGTACGCCGGGCGGTTCCTGTCGACCCGCAACATCTACATCCTCACCGTCTGGGAGCCGATCCACCGTCAGGCGGCCCGCACCGCCGGCATGAGCGGCATGATGCAGCACGACTGGTCCTCGGTCACCGACGACACCGAGGACCCCGCCTACTCCGACGCGGTGGCGATCTGCCGCGAGGGCGTCTCCCTCGCCGAGGCGCAGGGCTTCACCACCGAGCCCTTCCTGGTGGAGTCGGCGACGGCGATCTGGAGTGCGATCGTGGACGCCGCCCGTGAGCTCGACGTGAGCATCATCGTGGCCGGTTCCCGCGCGCTGAGCGGGTGGCGTTCGCTGCTGCAGTCCAGCGTGTCCGACAGCCTGGTCAAGCACGCCGGGCGCCCGGTGCTCATCGTCCCGCCCGTCGAGGACGAGGACGAGGACGGCACCGACACGGCGGACTCCGCCGACTCCGCCGACACGGCCTCCGACGCGGGTTCGGGCGACGCGCCGACCAGGTAGTATCATCTGGTGAATATCGCCGCCGCCCCACACGCCTCCGACCCACTGACGGGATAACCCATGCCGACCGAGACCGACTCCCAGCCCCGCCGCACGCTCGGCCCCGCCGTCGCCTCCGCCGTCGTCGGCGTCGTGCTCGGTGGTGCCGCGGCCCTGTTCGCCGGCAGCATCGCGGACTCCTCCGACCTGCCGTCGAACCAGATCGCGGTGGACGACGCGGTGATGGGCTCCATCCAGTACGGCGAGCGCCGCTAGCGGCCGCCGAACGATACAGACGATACCGACAGGTGTGACGCTCTCCCGCCGCGGCTGGGGCCTCGCCGGCCTCCTCTGGCTGGTGGTGGCCCTGCTCCAGGGACCGGGGCTGACCGTCGCCGACACCAAGCACGACCTCACGGCCGACCCGTGGGGTTTCCTCTCGCAGGCGCTGTCGCCGTGGACGGATGTCTTCCCGCTGGGCCAGCTGCAGAACCAGGCCTACGGCTACCTCTTCCCCCAGGGCCTGTTCTTCGCCCTGCTGGACCCCCTGCCCGACTGGGTGACGCAACGGCTGTGGTGGGCACTGCTGCTGTTCCTCGCCTTCGCCGGGGCACTCAAACTCCTGGAGGCCACGGCCACCGGGTCGCGCCTGTCACGCCTGGTGGCGGCGGTGCTCTTCGCGTTGAGCCCGCGCATCCTGACCACGCTGGGGGCGATCTCCTCGGAGGCGTGGACGGTGGCGCTGGTGCCGTGGATCATGCTGCCGGTGGTGCGGATCCTGGTGGCGGGCCCACGTCCGACGAGCCGGCGGGTCGCCGCCGCGGCGCTCGGCTCGGCCGTGGCGGTGCTGTGTCTGGGGGCGATCAACGCGGTGGCCACGCTGGCCGCGGTGGTGCCGGCGGTGCTGTGGTGGCTGGCGCAGGGGGTGTTCGCCGGTGGCGCGGGGGCCGCGGTGCGCCGCCGGACGGCCTGGCGTTTCGCCGCCTGGTGGATTCCCGGCGGTGTCCTGGCCTGCTTCTGGTGGGTCGGCCCGCTGCTGATCCTGGGCCGCTACTCCCCGCCGTTCACCGACTACATCGAGGCCGCGGGACTGACCACGCACTGGTTCAACCTGGGTGAGGTGCTGCGCGGCACCACGAGCTGGACGGCGTTCCTGTCGACCGAGCGTGAGGCGGGTTTCGCGCTGGCCACCGAGGCGGTCTTCGTCGCGGCGACGCTGGCCGTGGCGCTGCTGGGGCTGGCAGGTCTGGCGCGCGGCGGCTTCGCACGCGGTGCCACCCGTACGCGTCCGATGCCCTTCGCCGGCACGTGGCTGCTGATGCTGGGCGCCGGCGTGCTGGTGTTCGGCGTGGCAGCCTCCCCGTTCTCCCCGGTCGCCGGCCCCGTCCAGAGTTTCCTGGACGGTGCGGGTGCGCCGCTGCGCAACCTGCACAAGTTCGACGCCCTGGTGCACCTGCCGTTGATCGCGGGGTTCGCCCACCTGCTCGGCGGGCTGGACGTCCCGCGTGAGCGTGCGGCGTGGCTGCGTCCGGAGCACAACCGGCCGGTGGTGGCGTGCACGACGGTGGCGCTGGTGGTGGCGGTGGCGTGCGCGCCGGCGTGGACCGGACGCCTGGTGCCGGAGGACGGTTTCCGGCAGGTCCCGGGGTACTGGCAGCAGGCCGCGGACTGGCTCAACGACCCGGCCAACGGTGCGGCGGACTCGCGCACGATGATCCTCCCGGAGGCCCGCACCGCCCGTCAGACGTGGGGCAACACCCGCGACGAGCCGGCGCAGGCGCTGCTGGACGTCCCCTGGGTGGTGCGCGACGCGGTGCCGTTGGTGCCGCCGGAGGCGATCCGTGGGTTGGACGGCCTGCAGCGCGAGGTCGTCGCCGAGGGTGCGTCCGGGGCGAACCCGGCGCTGGCGGACGCGATGGCGCAGCAGGGTGTGGGCTTCGTGCTGGTGCGCACCGACCTGGCGCGTACCGCGGACACCCCCGGTGCCCGGGCCGTCCTGCGCACGCTCACCGACTCCGCGGCGTCCGACGGTTTCAGCGAGGTCGCCGACTTCGGCGACGGAGGCGGCGGTGACGGCGACATCAGGATCTTCCGGGTGGACGGTACAGGCGGCACAGACGCCGCTGCGTCCGGCCCGCGTGTGGTCGACGCCGGGGACCTGGAGGTCACCGCCGGTGGGCCGGAGGTGCTGCCGCGCCTGGCGGCGGCCGACGCCGCGGCCGGACGTTCCCCGCGCGACCGGATCCTGCGCCAGGATCTGCCGGACGGTTCGGCGGACGACGAGCCGGCCGTGGACACGGTGACCGACACCCCGGCCCTGCGCGAGCACAACTACGGCAACGTCGTCGGCGCGGAGTCCGACATCCGCTCCGTCGACGACGCGCGCGACACCCGCAACCCCGCCCGCGACTACCCCACCGGCCTCGACGACTCCGAGCTCACGCAGGTCCGCGAGAGCAACGGGAGGATCACGGCGAGCTCCTCGGCGTCCGACCCGACGTCGCTCGGCGGGGCGCAGGCGTACTCCGGGCCGTCCGCCGCGGTCGACGGGGTCACCGAGACCGCGTGGCGTCCGGGCACCGGCTCGCCGATCAACCAGACGCTGACCCTCGACCTGGCCCGCCCGGTGTCGCAGATGTCGTTGGAGGCCCGCGCCGCCGGAAGCCCGGTGCGGGTGCAGGCCACCACGTACCTCGACGGGGACACCGTGGCCTCGACGACGATGCTCATCCCCGGCTACCGCGAGGCCGACGACTCCGACCGTCCGCTGGTGCTGCCCAGCGGGGAAGCCGACCGGGTGGAGCTGCGCATCGTCGGCTCGTGGGGCGATCCGGGGCTCGGGGAGATCACCCTGACCGAGATGGCCAGCGGGCAGGACGTGACGCCACGCCGCGACATCGTCGTCCCCGCCGGCGCTGCCGGTATTGATGGTGCTGGTGTTCCCGACCGGTGGGTGCTGGGCCAGGAGATCTACGAGTTCGAGCTGCGCCGCACCGTCACCGTGCCGGACGCCGGTGCGCCGGTGACCGTGCAGGTGGACTCCGACCGCTGCGCCGCCGGCGAGGACACCGTGAGCAGCATCGACGGGGTCCCGGTCGCCTGCGGGGACACCGTGCAGCTCGACGCCGGCGAGCACGAGGTCCGCAGCCGGGACCGGTGGATCGCCCTGAATAGGCAGGACGGGGCCACGACGCAGGACGCTGCGGCGTCCGGAGACAGTACAGCGTCCGGCGACCGGGTCGTGGTGACGTCCACCGCCGTCAACGACGGCCGCACCGCCGAGCTCGACGGCACTGCGCTGGACTCGGTGACGGTGAACGGCTGGCAGCAGGGTTGGGTGGTGCCCGCCGGGCTGGCCGACGACATGAGCGATGAGGAGATCACCGCCGCTCTCGACGTGCACTTCACCGCCACCGACACCTACCAGCGCTGGTTGGGTGCCGGCCTGCTCGGGGCGCTGGTGCTGCTGCTGGGGTGGGTGGCCGCACTGTGGACGGCACGGCGGCACGGCTCCCGGGCCGGCGTCAACGGCAGCCCTGCGGCGAGCACCACGGGCGATGTCTCCATCGACGCCCCGACGGGTCGTCCGCATCCTCTGGCCCGTGGCCTTCTGGTCGGAGCCGGTGTGCTGGCGCTCTCCGCCGTACTCGGCGGTGTGGCGGGCGTGGGCGCGGCCGTGGCGACCATGGCCGTCAGTCTGGCGGGTCCTGCCCTGGTCAACCGCCTGCCAGCGTCGGGAGTGTGGCCCACTGTGCGCCGAGTCGTGCACTGGGTAAGCCGTCCGACGGCGCTGGCGATGGTGTTGGGCGGGATTGCCACGGCCCTGATGGTCCGCTCCCCGTGGGGCGGCGGTGACTACGCCGGCTACTCCTGGACGGTGCAGCTGCTGTTCCTCGCCTGCCTCACCGCCACCGCCTGCGGGCAGATCCCCGTCAAGCAGCCTCACCATCGGGGCGCGCCACCTACGTGATGGCTACTTGATAGCTACTTGATAGGTCGGATGACAAGTAGCCTCCCACCGTGACCTGCGACGACAGTTCTACTTGATAGCTACTTGATAGATCTATCAAGTAGGATCCGGAAGCGCCTACGCAGTGACGCCGCCCATCTGGAACTGCAGCGCGCTCCCACGAGCCTCTGTATCCCGACAAAGGATCAAGCCAGAACAGTCACCACCCCGCTGGTCCCGACGGCGCCACTCTCTGACCCGCCATGTCGACACCACCATGGTGTCGCCGGGGAGTGAAAAGCGACTTGTCCCAACTCCGCCAAGTACACCAGCGCAGATACCCGAGTTCATGACTCAGGCAACGACGGTTGAGCATCTCCTGCGCGGCACCCGCCATTGCCACCGTGAGCCGGCCGGTGACCCCTACCGTGCCGTTCACGCCCAAGACAGAGATCAGATCGATGTAGAACTGTGATGATATTCTCCTGGCTTTTATCCCGTAGCGTTCGATACGATAACTTCAAGACTTTCACGAGGAACACTCCCGTCGAAGTCAGCCGCAGGATCTCCGCGGCGGCGGTGAGCATCACCGCAACCGCTGCCCCTCGACCTAGCAGCAATGACCCCGACCATCCCGTGACAAACGCAAGTCAACCGCGGACCGATGGATATTCCGCTCGGCAATCAGATCGCAGAATTTCCGATCCCTTAAAGAACGGGCACAATGAGTTCACTACTACTCGCACTGTTGGGTACGCTGATAACACTGCCCCCAGTGATAGTGCTCATCATCTGGAGCAGAAAGAAGAGGTCTCGACGTGATAACCCAGGCGATGTACCGAAGATGAATTTCTTCGACGACTGGGTTGGTGGACCTACTCCGCCAAGGCACTTCGAGGTAGGCCAGCCTTTTCCGGAGAAAATCGAAGAGACCCGGGAACGAGAATGATAAGATCAGCTAGACCGTCACACGACGAGACCAGGTTCCACTGGCCGGCGCAGCTTACTTAAACTGAATGTACAGTGCCCCTATTTTCGCCCCTGTTTTCGTCAATCCCCAAGCCAACCGACGGCTGGACGTGACAGGCAACATTATATTCGCTAACTAGAGAGTGTCAGATACAGCCAACGAACCGAAGCATGCTGGCGACACTGCCGCTGCCCCTCACTGAAGAAAATAAGGCAGGAATGGCGAGGACCCGGACGGGCGCGACCCTTGGGTCACTTACGGTACCTACGGCGCCAGTCATGGTTCCCCTGGGGCCACAGCTCGGGGACGCCTTCGCAATGAGGCGACGACATGAATGCCCGAGCAGCTAGAGACCCCGCCCAATACCGTTTCAACTAGAAGAAATATAGGTGGAATACCAATGGAAGACCTGAAGATATGGGGGATATTCACTGTCACAGTGTATGCGATTGGAATTTTAGTCGTACTATTGATAGTCGAGAAAGCTTCGAACTGTCCGATAAGTCGACAGATTGCGGAGGCTACATTCTTCAACTTCTCGATCGCCCTCTTCATTCCTACTTTCTTCTGCATATTTACAGAAACGTCACTTCTGGCATATTTCGGTCTCAGCCTGGGTATTTTTCTGCTATTCACCCTAGCTCGTTACCACGTAAGCTTGACGGCAATTCCGCCATCGCCAAAGTATTTATGGAATGCAGAGATATTGCTTTAGAAATACATTTCCGGTAAAGTGTCTCGGTAACTCCCGAAGAATCAGTATCGCCGACCTACATATTTCGATATCCTTAAAATTTCAACCATCCACACAGGCGCATGGTTGGTTGACGCCGGAATTGAAAGAATCGGAAGAGCGAATCTCCGACAAGCATCGAGAGCTCCTCGTCGATAGTAAAATACAATCCGCCCACGCGCAGTTCCCGGAAGTACCGCATACCAACGAAAGATAGGCCGCAAACGCGGCGCCCGTCGGCGACCTAGTCGGTCACCCCGTCGGTCACCTGGTGGCCCGCCCCTGCCACCACCGGTTCACCGCCCGGCGCGCGGGGTCCTCCACCAGTGCGTAACTCAGCGCCGCCACGGGAATGGTGAGCACCACCGTCGCCACGAGCACCAGCAGCATCTCCCCCTGGAACAGTCCGATCCCCAGCAGCGGGAACACCAGCGACAACATCGCCATGTGCCACAGGAATATCGAGTACGACCACCGGCCCAACGCCTGCATCACCGCCGAGTCCAGCACCCGCGACGCAGGCGCCACCGCCCACGGCACGATCAGGCACGCGGCGAAGACCAGGCCGTAGAAGTTACGGCGGGCGAACTCCCCGTCCCCCGCCGTCACCAGGCCCTCCGGACCGTCCAGCGCGGCCACGAGCACCGCGAGCACCGCGAGCAGCAACCACAGCCACCGTCGCCGCGCCCAGCGGCGCACGGCGTCCACCGTCCTCACGTGGCACCCGCCCGCAGCGTCCTGCAGCCACCCCTCCAGCTCCGCGGCGAGCAGTCCCACCCCGAACCAGGACAGGAACGCCCACGGCATGATGTGCGCGTTGACTGCCGCGTCGTGCCACGCGACGAACGGCCAGACGTAGCTAAGGCAGCCCACCGCCACGATCGCCGCCACCCGCACCCGCCGGGTGCGGCGTCCCACCGCCAGCGCGAGGACCGGCATCAGCAGGTAGAAGAACATCTCCACGCACAACGACCACAGGTGCGTGAGCCCGCCGACCAGGCCGTCCGGCACGTAGTTCTGCAGCAACAGCAGGTTCGCCACCGTCGCCACCGGGCCCGGCGCCCCGCCCTCCGAGGCGACCGGGAACAGCAGCAGGACGACGACCACCGTCACCCAGTACGCCGGCAGGATCCGCCCCAGACGTTTCACGTAGTACGCCCCCCACCTGGTCTCCGCGGCGTGGCGGCGCCACAGCAGGAACCCCGACAGGGCGAAGAACACCGGGACGAAGAAGTCCAGGCGCGCCATCATGCGGTTGACCAGCCCGCCGGTGTCGTTGCCCGTCTGGAAGGCCACATGGGCGACGATGATCCCCAACGCGGCGACCGCGCGCATCCCCTCCAGGGCGGGGAGGAAGGATTTCCGGGACCGGATCGACTGGCTCATCGCCGATCAGGTTACCGTGGACAGGACGGCCCGCGCGCCCGTCCCGTCGGTGAACCCCGTCACCGGCGCCGGATTCCTGGCGTGTCCCTCCACGACGCCGTAGTTTCAGCAGGTAAAGTAGCTGTGGATTCCCCGCTCGTTGACGTACACCAGGACAGGAACCAGACCCCCATGAAGAAGGTCTTCTCCCACCTCGCCATCATCCTCGGCGCCGCTCTGCTGGTCATCGCGCTGGCACTGCCGATCTACGTCCTGCCGAAGGGCAAGGTCATCCCGAAGGACATCGAGTCGGCGACGGTCACGAAGGTCGCCCCGGGGATCCTGACCGACGCCGCCGCGCTCGCCGCCGACGAACCGGTGGCCGGCAAGGAGTCGCTGCCGGAGTGCCGGGGCGAGAACAAGGTCGTGAGCTGCTTCATCTGGCCGGAGACGGACATCCAGTCCCAGCGTTTCGTGCGCGCCCAGGATCCCACCGACGACAAGGAGGTCACCCTCGAGGCCGGTGGCACCGTGTACCAGGCGGACCTGCCGGAGCCGGACAACCTGCTGTCCGCCGAGATCGACCGCGTGACCCTGGACCGCGAGAGCGCCTACCCGGTCGACGAGCCCACCTCGTCGCTGAACATCACCGCGCCCGGGGTGGACGGCGGCAACGTCAACGAGGACGTCCCCCAGTTCACCCGCACCGGACTGCAGTTCCAGTTCCCCTTCAACACCGAGAAGAAGGCCTACCCCTACTTCGACCACCGGCTGATGGAGACCAACGACATCGACTTCGTCGACCAGGAGAAGATGGACGGCGAGACGGTCTACCGTTTCGAGCAGCAGATCGGCCCGTCGGAGATGTACCCGAACGTGGAGGCGATGCTCAAGGGCGACGGAGAGCTCAGCGCCGCGGACCAGCAGTCCCTCGGATCGCTGAAGCTGTCCTTCCCCGCCGCGAAGTGGGGCCTGACCCCCGACGAGGTCGACGGGTGGGACCCCGAGGACACCGAGAACACCGAGGGTTCAGAGGACGCTGCGGCGTCCAATGACGACGACGAGGACGCTGCTGAAGGCGAGGACGCCGACCTCGGCCCGGAGGTCGAGATGAGCCGCTACTACACCGTGGACCGCACCCTGCGCGTGCAGCCGGACACCGGTGTGATCGTGCACGGTGCCGAGGAGGTGTGGATGTACTACGCCCGCGACGACGCCGAGGCCGAGGAGATGGCCCAGCCGGAGAACCGCGAGCGTGAGCTGGCGAACCCGACCCGTACCGCCATGTACTACCCCGGCGAGTTCAACGACGAGACCCACGAGAACCAGATGAACCGCGCGAAGGACGGCCTGCGCTCGATGGACCTCATCGGCACCTACATCCCGTGGGGTGCGGGCATCATCGGCGTGATCCTGCTCGTCGTCGGGATCATCCTCGCCCGTTCGTCGGGCCGCCACCGCGGCTGACATTCCCGCCCCGGCACCACCGGGGCGACCGGGGTCGATAGGGGTCACCGGGCCCGGCCCCTAGAATCAGGACGATGACCACCCCGGCACCCACCCAGCCACCGCGTCCGGCGTCGCGCCGCGCACGGTGGCTGCTGCCGTTGTGGTGCGCGGTGCTGACGTGCGCGGTCCTCTGGCCCTTCCTGCTGACCCAGCTCAACCAGCTCAACCAGCTCGGTGCAGACGCCGCCGGCGCACCGTCGCTGGTGCTGCGCGACATGGTCGTACCCCACACCATGGTGCTGAACGACCTCGCCACCGGACGCGACGGCCTGCCGCGCGCCGTCCCCCAGGACACCGTCCTGGCCTGGTTGTCGCCGCTGATCCCCCCGCCGGTGACGGTCAGCGTGCTGATGCTCGCCGCCGGCTGGGTCGGTGCGCTGGGCGCCGCCGCCCTCGCCCGGCACGTCGGGGGCACCCGTGCGGCCGTGGCGATCGCCCCGGCGATGACCCTGTGGAGCCCCTTCGTCGCCGAGCGGCTGCTGCAGGGGCACTGGTCGGTGGTGGCCGCCGGTATGCTGCTGCCCACGGTCGCCCTCACCGCGATGCGTGGCACGCGTGGCTCACTGCCCGCCCTCGTGCTCCTCATGGCCGTGTGCGCACTCACCCCGACGGGGCTGGTGCTCGCGGCGGTGACGGCGCTGGTGGCGTCCGGCGGCCTGCGCCGCATGGCGGTGGTCGCCGGCACTGCGGTGGTGCTCGCCCTGCCGTGGGTCGTCCCGACCCTGCTCAACGCCGGGGCCTCGGCGGCACGGTCGGACGCCGCGGGTGCGGCGCTGTTCGCCGCGCGCGCCGAACCCGGGGTGGGGACGCTCGGGGCGCTGGCGGGGCTCGGCGGCATCTGGAACGCCGAGGCAGTCCCCGCCTCCCGCGAGGCCCTCGCCCCGCTGAGCACCGGCGCCGGGGTGGTCCTCGCCGTCGCCGCCTGCGTCGTCGCCGGTGTACTGGTCCGACGCCGCACGCTGCGCTGCGTCCCGCTGGTGTGCCTGGCAGGCCTCGCCGTGCTGCTGCCCGCGGTCGCGGCCACTCCCCCGGGCGTGGCGGTGCTCGGCTGGTTCGTCGAGAACCTCCCCGGTGCGGGCCTGGTGCGCGACACCCAGAAGTTCGTGGTCCTCGCCCTGCCCGGGGCGGTGGTGCTGCTGGCCTGCGGGCTGCGCCCGACTCGTCGGGGCACGTGGGCAGGCCTGGGAGTCCTGCTGCTGGTGTGGGCGGGCGTGCCCGCCCTGCCGCGCGACGTCGCCGACGTCGCCCCCGTGCAGCTGGACGCCGCCTACGCCGAGGCGTCCGACGAGGTCGCGCGCTGGCAAGAAGAGAACGGGGGGACAGCGCGGACGCTGCTGTGGCCGCCGGGCAGTTACCGCATGGTCGCGGGGCGTCCGGCGTTGGATCCGGCACTGAAGATGGTGCCCGGCGCGCCTGTCGACCCCGGGTACCTGATCGTGGACGGCCAACTCGTCGACGGGGACCCGGACACCGTGGCCACTCTCACCGAGTTGGCGTCCGGCGAGGACCGGCTCGCCGAGCGGGGCGTGGACCTGGTGCTGGTGCAGGACGGCGGGGATTCCGACGCCGCCGACGGGGCGGACGCTGTGCTGGGGCAGCACCGCGAGATCTGGGCGTCCGACGGGTGGCGGCTGTACGAGGTGACGGAGTAGCTACCTCAGCGGACCGCGGGTCACTCCAGCTCGATCTTGCGGTTCCAGGAGTAGTAGGTGCGCCACAGGCAGACCAGCATGAGGATCGCCATCGGCGGGACGAAGCCGAGCGGCATCGCGGAGTCGTAGGGACCGGAGACGCCCGGGGTGGTGTCGATCTCGTCGAGCAGGCTGTAGCTGCCCAGCGTCCAGCCCGACGCGTCGCCGCTGAGGCCCACCGGGATGGCGAAAAGTCCGATCAGGGCCACGACCTGGGCGACCATGCCCAGCAGGAAGAACACCAGCACCGGGCCGCCGGGGCCGAGGGTCTGCAGCCACCGCTCCTTGCCGACCGAGATCGAGAAGTAGTACTGCACCGGTGCGGAGAGCATGGCCAGGTAACCGGCCACGATCACCCCGATGATCAGCCAGGCCGGCACGCCGGAGTCGCCGAGGGCCGTCCAGAACTCGTCCAGCATCTCGCCGAGGCCGGTGATCTGCGGGTCACGAACGGAGAACCCGGTGTAGAGCACGCAGCCGAGCAGGACAGTGACGACCAGACTGACGGTGCTCACCAGCGCCGCCCACAGCAGCTTCACCGTGAGGATCCGGCTGCCCTTCACCGGCAGCGTCTGGGTGAGGTAGGCGGTCGCGCCGTAGCTGGAACGCCAGTAGTCCACGGCCAGCACGATCTGCATCACCGGGGTGAAGACCATGACGAGCATCATGCCGACGGCCGCGGCCAGGGGTCCGAAGAGGGTCCAGTCCAGCCATGTCAGCACCGAGCAGAGCAGCACGCCGAGGGTGGCAAGGCCGGTGGTGACGCCGAGCAGCGAGCGGGTGCGCAGCCACTCGTAACGGAAGAGGGTCGAGGTGGGGGTTGTCGGGGTCGGGGTTGTCGGGGTTACAGTGCTCATCGGTACTCCTCCCGGAAGATGCCGTCCAGGCTGGTGCCGTGGTGTGCGCGCAGGTCGTCGGCACTGCCCTGGAGCAGCACATGTCCGTAGCGCATCATCACCACCGCGTCGAGCATCGGCTCGAGGTCGTGGACGAGGTGTGTGGAGATCAGCAGCAGCGAGTCCGGCGAGAGGTTCGCCATGATGCTCCTGAGGATCGAGTCGCGGGCGGAGGGGTCCACCCCGGAGATCGGTTCGTCGAGCAGGTAGACCGGAACCCGGCGCGACATGGCGATCGCGACCTGCACCTCCTCCCGCATGCCCTTCGAGAGCTGTTTGATGCGCAGTTCCTCGTCGATGCCGAAGTCGGCGATCATCGCGCGGGCCTTGTCGGTGTCGAAGTCGGCGAAGTAGTCCGACCACATCCGCAGGCAGAAGCTGACCCTGTGGGACGGGGAGAGGAAGCCGGCGTCCGGCAGGAAGGAGACCAGCGCCTTCGACTCCGGTCCGGGTGCGTGGCCGGCCACGGCGACGTCCCCGTCGTAGCCGGCGAGCACGCCGGCCAGGGTCTTGAGCAGGGTGGTCTTGCCGCAGCCGTTCTCGCCGAGCAGGCCCACGATCTGCCCCGGGTTCAGGTCCAGGTCCACGCCGGTGAGCGCGACCCGCTTGCCGTAGGTCTTGCCGAGCCCACGGGTTCGGACGAGTGGTTGGTTAATTGTGTCGTTCACGGTCACTCCTCGTGTCCTGTCCACCTCGTGGTGACGAGGTGTGTCGCTTGGTCCCGGTCCAGTCCGAGGCCGCGGACGCGTCGGACGAAGTCGTCGACGGCGCCGTCGGCGAGCGCCTGGCGCTCGTCGTCGATGCGTCCTGCGTCGTCGGTGACGAAACGTCCTGCGGTGCGCTCGGTGCGGCACAGCCCGGTGCGTTCGAGTTCGGCCAGCGAGCGCTGGACGGTGTTGGGGTTGACCCCGAGTTCGGCCGCCAGCTCGCGGACGCCGGGGAGACGTTCCCCCGGGGTCCATGCGCCGGTGACGATGCGCCGCGAGAACTCCTGGAGCAGCTGGTTCCAGATCGGGGACGAGTTGTCGAACTCCACGGCCACCTCCTCACGTGTCCCACAGGCGACACTCCATTGTCCGCCTGTATTAGGTATCTAGTACAGTGACACGGTGAAGCGTTTTTGTCAACGGTCCCCCGTGCCGGAGTTTGGGGCCACGAACTCCGGAAAACGTGCTTTCGCACTCTGTGACCTGCCGCTAAAGTCACTGCCCGACGCGCGGCGCACCGCCGGCGTCACCCTGTGTGAAGGGGAGTAGTTCCCGGTCGCCCGCGACCGGAGGTGTGTCGACACACCGGCCGTCCCGCTCGGCCCGGCGCACCACCTGTGCAGCAGCCGTTGACAGGCGAACGAGACCTTCGGCCCAGCCCCGTGCCCGAACCACCGGAACCGCCGAAGAAGAGGTCCCTCCCCCATGACAACCACCCAGCTCCTGCTCATCGCCCTGGGCGTCTCCGCCGACGCCTTCGCCGTATCCGTCGTCCAGGGCACCACCATCCGCGAACACGTGATGCGCCGCATCCTGCTGCTCTCCGTGGTCTTCGGTGTCTTCCAGGCGGTCATGCCGCTGATCGGCTGGGCGGTGGGGTCCTCGGTCGCCGGGTTCGTCGAGAGCATCGACCACTGGATCGCCTTCGCCATGCTCGCCGGCATCGGCACGAAGATGATCGTCGACACCGTCCGCGAGGGACGCGGGGACGGCAGCGGTGGTGGTGAGGGCACCGCGCCCGCCACGTCCTTCACCGTGCGCGCCGTGCTCACCCTCGGCGTCGCGACCAGCATCGACGCCCTCGCCGTGGGCATCGGCTTCGCGCTGGTGCCGATCAACATCCTGGTCGCCGTGGGCCTGATCGGGGCGACGACGTTCCTGGCGTCCCTCGCCGGCGGCTGGCTCGGCCACCACGGCGGACGCCGACTGGGACGTCCGGCGACGTTCATCGGCGGGCTCGTGCTCATCGGGATCGGCGCGTCGATCCTCGTCGAGCACCTCACCGCCTGAGAGGCCGCCTGCCTCACCCCATGTCATCTGACTCATGCCCCAGGTCGAAGAATGGCCATTTTCCGGCCTGGGGCATGACTCAGCTGACGAGTTCCCCGAGCAACTCCTCCCAGCGGGCACCCGTGCGCCCCCAGGAGAACGTCCCGGCGCGGAGCCGCGCATTCTCCCCCAGCTCGGCGAGCAGGGCGGGGTCGTCGAGCAGGTGCCCGAGGGTGTTTATCAGCCCACCTTCCGAGTCCACGAGCACGCCCGTCGCCCGCGGGCCGTCCGCGACCACACTGTCGCGCAGCCCGGCAGACGTGCTGTACCCCAGTGTGGGCACGCCGTGCAGGCCCGCCTCGATGACCGCCAGTCCCCAGCCCTCCTTGCGGCTCGGCAGGATGTGCAGAGCCGCCCGCGCCAGGATCCGGTGCTTGGCCTCCTCGGAGACGTGCCCGTGGAACACCACGAGCCCGGAGACCCCCAGGTCGTCGGCGTGACGCCGCAACTTCTCCGACCACCACCCGTCGCCGATGACGTCCAGGACGGTGTCCGGGTGGGCGGGCAGGACGGCGGCCAGGGCGTCCAACGCATGCTCGAGCTGCTTGTGCGGCACCAGCCGCGACAGGGTGACCAGGTGGATCGGTTCGTCCGGCGCGCGGCCCTGGGCGCTCCTGTCGAGGTCCCCGAGGTCCGGCGGGACGTCCACCCCGTTGCGGATCACCCGGATGCGCGCGCGGTCCACGCCCAGCTCCACGAGCTCCTCCGCGCTCGGCTCCGACACCGTCACATACGGTGACCTGCGGTGCAGCCAGGGCGAGAGTCGCGACTCGATGAACCAGCCCACCCGGGAGAGCACGGGGCCGGCGACGGGCCACTGCTCGCGGTGGCAGTGGTGGGTGAGCAGCACTGTGGGCACGTCCTTGCCCACCAGGGCGCGGGCGAGGAAGGGCACACCGTTCTGGGTGTCGACGACAATGTCCGGGCGGTCCGGGCGGTCTGAGTGGTTCGTACCCCACGGCAGCCGGGCACGCAGCATGTACCACCAGGCCCGCGGGTACACGGTGAAACTCCCACCACCGCGCAGGTAGGTCACCCCGTTGCGCCGCTCACGCGCGGCGGAGCCCGGGTAGCGGGCCGTGCGGAACGTGACCTCGTGCCCCCGGCCCACGAGATACTCGGCGACGTGCTCGAGGTAGACCTCGCTGCCACCGCCCTCGGGGTGGCGGGAGTCGCGCCAGCACAGCAACAGAACCTTCATGACCGTTCTCACGATACAGGCCGCGCGGCGCCCACCACCGTCTGCTGCGGCCCTCGGCGCCCACCTTGAGCCCTCAGGTCGCTCCGAGGCCCCGTCAGCGACCTGTACCCTCAAGGTCACGATGCCGAAGCCCCCCGATCACGCCGTACCTCCCACGCTGCGCCCGTTGCGTCGCCACGCCACGCTGCGCCGGTCCCTCGGCCTGCTCGGCGACTTCCGCTTCGAGCAGAGCGACCCGGACCGTTTCTACGGGCGCCTCGCCGAGGACACCGTCCGGCTGATCGGTGACCTGCAGGACGGCGCGACCGGAGAGTCGCTCGCCGGGTGCCGCATCCTCGACGTCGGCGGCGGGCCGGGCTACTTCGGACGCGCCTTCGCCGCGGCCGGCGTGGCGTCCGGCGACTACGTGACCTGTGAGCCGGACGTCGGGGAGATGGCAGCGGCGGGCATCCGGCTGCGGTCCTCGGTGCGTGGTTCGGGCATGGACCTGCCGTTCGCCGACGACGTCTTCGACGTCACCTACTCCTCCAACGTCGCCGAACACGTGTCCGAGCCGTGGCGCATGGCGGACGAGATGCTGCGCGTCACCCGGCCGGGCGGGCTGATGATCTTCTCCTACACCTGCTGGCTGGGGCCGTTCGGCGGCCACGAGACGGGCCTGTGGGAGCACTACGTGGGCGGGGAGTTCGCGGCCGGACGCTACGAGCGTCGCCACGGTCACCCGCCGAAGAACCGCTGGGGCGAGAGCCTGTTCGACGTGTCGTGCGCCGACGGGCTGCGCTACGCCGCGCGGGCGCAGGACGCCGAACTCCTCGCCGCGTTTCCCCGCTACCACCCGTGGTGGGCGTGGTGGATGGTGCGCGTCCCCTGGTTGCGCGAGGTGGCGGTGTCGAACCTGGTACTGGTGATGCGGCGGCGGTGAGGCCGAACCCCGTCCCCTCACGCCACCTCACGCCACCCGTAGCTTGACGATACAAAAGCGCAGGAAGACAGCACCCCCGACCTCACCGGAATGCCACGCGCAACCAGATATGACGATAGAGTGATCGGCGACACATGTTGCACACCGATGTCGTCGCACCAACAAGTGAGGCAAGTGAGGACCGTCATGACGAACACCAGCATCCCCGAGGCTTTCATCTACGAAGCCGTCCGAACCCCGCGTGGTAAAGGCAAGCCCGGTGGCAGCCTCCACACCGTGAAACCCGTTGACCTGCTCAGCGGCCTTATCACCGAGATCCTCGAGCGCAACCCGGGCCTGGACCCGGCCGCGGTGGGCGACGTCATCTCCGGCGTCGTCACCCCGGTCGGCGACCAGGGCATGGACATCGCCCGCACCGCGGCCCTCAACGCCGGCCTGCCGTACTCGGCGACGGGACTGCAGGTCAACCGCTACTGCGCCTCCGGCCTCACCGCCCTGAACCTGGGTGCGATGAAGGTCCGCTCCGGCTGGGACGACCTCGTCCTCGCCGGTGGCGTGGAGTCGATGTCGCGCGTGCCGATGGGTTCCGACGGCGGCGCGCTGGCCATGGACCCGGAGACCTCCTTCGCCAACGACTTCATCCCGCAGGGCATCTCCGCCGACCTCATCGCCACGCTCGACGGCGTCGACCGCGAGCAGCTCGACGCCTACGCCTCACGCTCCCACGAGCGCGCCGCGACGGCGTGGCAGGAAGGACGCTTCGACGGCTCCGTCGTCCCGGTCAAGGACCGCAACGGCGTGACGCTGCTGGACCGCGACGAGACGATCCGCCCCGGCACCACCCCGGAGAAGCTCGCCGGCCTGCGTCCGGCCTTCGCCGGCATCGGCGATCAGGGCGGCTTCGACGCCGTCGCGCTGACCAAGTACCCGCAGGTCGAGGCCATCAACCACGTGCACCACGGCGGCAACTCCTCGGGCATCGTCGACGGCGCCTCGCTGCTGATGATCGGTTCCGAGGCCGCCGGCCAGAAGAACGGGCTGACCCCGCGTGCCCGCGTCGTCGCCGCGGTGACCACCGGTGTGGAGCCCACGATCATGCTCACCGCCCCGGCACCGGCCGCCCGCGCCGCCCTGGAGCAGGCCGGCCTCACCGCCGACGACATCGACGTCTGGGAGATCAACGAGGCGTTCTCCTCCGTCGTCCTGCGCGCGCAGCGTGACCTGAACATCCCGGACGAGAAGCTCAACATCAACGGCGGCGCCATCGCCATGGGCCACCCGCTGGGCGCCACCGGTGCGATGATCACCGGCACCGCCGTCGACGAGCTGCACCGCACGGGCGGACGCTACGCCCTGATCACCCTCTGCGTCGCCGCAGGCATGGGTGTGGCCACCATCATCGAACGCGTCTAGACCACCGCCGAACACCGAACTTCTGTAGGAGAACAACTCATGAGCGACAACATCATCGCCTGGGAGACCGACGGCAACGGCGTGGTCACCCTCACCATCGACGACCCCAACTCCCCCGTCAACACCATGAACACCGCCTTCGAGGCCTCCCTGACGGAGACCGCGGAGAAGCTGCGCGCCGGTGTCGAGGCCGGCGAGGTCACCGGTGTGGTCGTCACCAGCGCGAAGAAGACCTTCTTCGCCGGCGGCGACATCAAGTCCATGATCACCGCCACCCCGGCCGACGCGGAGGCGCTCACCACCTCCATCGACCGGATGAAGGCCGACATGCGCAGCATCGAGACCCTCGGGGTCCCGGTCGTCGCCGCGCTCAACGGCACCGCCCTCGGCGGCGGCCTGGAGATCGCCCTGGCCACCCACCACCGCATCGCCGCGGACACCAGGGGCGCCAAGTTCGGCCTGCCCGAGGTCACCCTCGGCCTGCTGCCCGGTGGCGGCGGCGTGGCACGCGTGACCCGCATGCTCGGCATCCAGGACGCACTGATGAAGGTGCTGACCACCGGACGCCAGTTCAACGCCGACGCCGCCAAGGACGCCGGCCTCATCGACGAGGTCGTCGCCGCCGACGGACTCATCGACGCCGCGAAGGCGTGGATCGCCTCCAAGCCCGAGGCGTCCCAGCCCTGGGACCGCAAGGGCTACCGCATGCCCGGCGGCACCCCGACCACCCCGGCGCTGGCCGCGATGCTGCCCAGCTTCCCCGCCAACGTCACCAAGCAGATCAAGGGCGCGCCGATGCCCGCCCCGCAGGCGATCCTCTCCGCCGCGGTCGAGGGTGCCCAGCTCAAGCGCTTCGAGGACGCCACGGCCGTGGAGACCCGCTGGTTCGTCTCCCTGGTCACCGGCCCCACCTCGAAGAACATGATGCAGGCCTTCTTCTTCGACCTCAACCACTGCAACGGCGGCGGCTCGCGCCCCCTGCAGGCCGACGGCACCCCGTACCCCAAGACCGAGTTCCGCAAGGTCGGCGTCATCGGCGCCGGCATGATGGGTGCCGGCATCGCCTACGTGGCGGCGAAGGCCGGCATCGAGGTCGTCCTCAAGGACATCTCCGAGGAGAACGCGCAGAAGGGCAAGGCCTACTCCGAGGGCCTGGAGGCCAAGGCCCTCAAGCGTGGCAAGACCACCGAGGAGAAGTCCGCCGCCCTGCTCGGCCGCATCACCCCCACCGCCGACTACGCCGACCTGTCGGACGTGGACCTGGTCATCGAGGCCGTCTTCGAGAACACCGAGCTCAAGCACAAGGTCTTCGCCGAGATCGAGGCCGCCGTGCCGTCCACCGCCGTGCTGGGCTCCAACACCTCGACCCTGCCGATCACCGGCCTGGCCGAGGGCGTGGACCGCCCGAACGACTTCATCGGCCTGCACTTCTTCTCCCCCGTGGACAAGATGCCGCTCATCGAGATCATCTCCGGCGAGAAGACCGACCCGGCCATCCTGGCCAAGGCCCTGGACTTCTCCCGCCAGATCCGCAAGACCCCGATCGTGGTCAACGACTCCCGCGGCTTCTTCACCTCCCGCGTGATCGGCACCGTGCTCAACGAGGCGATGCGCATGCTCGTCGAGGGCGTGGACCCGGCCGTCATCGAGGCCGCCGGACGCCAGGCCGGCTACCCCGCCCCGCAGCTGCAGCTGCAGGACGAGCTGAACCTGAAGCTTGCCCGCAAGATCGGTGCGGAGACCACCGCCGCCGCCGAGGCCGCCGGCGTCACCGTCGACGACGGCGGGGTCAACGCCCTGGTGGACGCCATGCTCGACGAGTTCGAGCGCCCCGGCAAGCTCGAGGGCAAGGGCTTCTACGAGTACGACGAGAACGGCCGCCGCACCGGCCTGTGGGCCGGGCTGCGCGGCGAGCTCCGCGAGAAGCTCGGTGTGACGCCGGTGGACGTTCCGGACGGCGAGGCGGCCACCGCCGGTGCCGACCTGAACTCCACCGCAACGTCCGGCACCTCCGGCGTCCCCACGCTCAACGACCTCATCGAGCGCATGCTGTTCATCGAGGCCCTGGAGACCCAGCGCTGCGTGGACGAGAACGTGCTGACCTCGGACGCGGACGCCAACATCGGCTCCATCCTGGGCATCGGCTACCCGGCCTGGACGGGCGGTTCCCGCCAGTTCATCACCAACTACGCCCGCCCGGCGGCCGCCGCACTGCCGTCCGACGCCGGCAAGGACTACCCCACCAGCGGTGTGGCCGGCTTCGTCGCCCGCGCCGAGGAGCTCGCCGCCGCCTACGGTGAGCGCTTCGCTCCGGTGGCGTCGCTGAAGGGCTAGTTTTCGCGAGGGCAACAGGAACCGCAGGAACAGTGACGACGGTTTCCGTCCGGCATTCCGGTCGAAGTGAACACTTCGCAGTGGATGCCCGACGGAAACCGTCGTTCTGCAATCCGACGACACGTCCCGGGAAAGCGGCTATATTGACGGTCAACCGGTTTCACCCCCACCCGTCCGGAAGGCCACTGCGTGTTTGATTCTGTCGTCGACTGGGCGGTGTCCCTGATGGACACGCTCGGCGCCGTCGGCGTGGGCCTGGCGATCCTGCTGGAGACCGTGTTCCCACCGGTGCCCAGCGAGTTCGTGCTGCCGCTGGCCGGGTTCACCTCCACCATCGGCGAGCTCAACGTGTGGGCGGTGTTCCTCGCCGCCACGGCCGGGTCGATGATCGGCGCGTGGCTGCTGTACTGGCTGGGCGCGGTGGTCGGGGCGGAGCGGCTGCGCGCCGTCGCCGACCGCATGTGGCTCACCGAAGGCGAGGACGTGGACAAGGCGCTGCACTGGTTCGACCGGTTCGGCGAGGCGACGATCCTGTTCGGACGCGTCGTGCCGGGGGTGCGCAGCCTCGTGTCCATCCCGGCCGGCGTGCACCGCACCCCGCTGGTGAAGTTCTCCGTGCTGACCCTGCTGGGCTCGAGCGTGTGGAACGGGGTGCTGATCTGGCTGGGAGTTGCCCTGGGGGACAACTGGACGGTCGTCTCCGACACCATCGACCGCTACTCCGGCTGGGTGTACGCGGCGGTCGCGGTCGCCGTGGTGGCGGTGCTGGCGTTGCTCGTGGTGCGCGACCGCCGCCGTAAGGCGCAGGCGTTCAACAACGGTTCATGACCGGGACACCGCCGCGACAGAACGCTCCCCTAGGTTCTGCGGGGTCATGGATAACCAGAACCCGAGAACCCACCCGACCACGAGCCGACGCACCTTCCTGAAGGGGGCGTTCGCCGCAGGTGCCGCGGCGGCGGCCGGCAGTCTGCTGCCTCCGTCGCTGCTCACCCAGCTCGCCACCGCCGCACCCGCCGGCTCCCTCGACGACGTCGAGCACGTCATCTTCCTCATGCAGGAGAACCGCGCCTTCGACCACTACTTCGGGACGCTGCGCGGCGTCCAGGGCTTCGACGACCCGTCCGTCCTGCGCCGCCGCGACGGCGGCACCGTCTTCCGGCAGGACGGCGTCCTGCCGTTCCCCATCCGCGGCTCCGCCGGACGCCAGTCGATGGACGCCGAGAACGTCGACGCCCTCAACCACGAGTGGGAGGGCGGCACCGCCGCGCTCGACGGCGGCTGGTGCGACAACTGGGTCGAGGCGAAGACCGCCTCGACGATGGCCTACTACGACCGCGACGACCTGCCCTTCCAGTACGAGCTCGCCGACACCTTCACCATCTGCGACCAGTACTTCTGCTCGGTGCCGACGAGCACCTCCCCCAACCGCAACTACTTCTTCTCCGGCTACACCGGTCACGAGCCCGACTCCCCCGACGAGCGGGCCGTCGACAACCGCGCCTACGAGGCGACGCACCCCGGCTACGGGTGGCGTTGCCTCGCCGAGACCCTGCAGGACGCCGGCATCGACTGGCAGGTCTACCAGGAGTGGGACAACTTCACCGACAACAACCTGGAGTACTTCGACTACACGCGCGACATCGCCCGGAAGGTGTTCCCGGGCCCCTTCGGCACCGGCGAGACCTACTACACCGCACTGCAGAAGGCGCGGGAGACGGGTGCGCACGCCGTGGAGTCCGCGTTGACGTCGCGGCTGGAACGCACGCTCGCCGGCCTCGACGACGCCGAACGCACCGTCTTCGACCGGGCGCTGTACCGCTCGGAGCCGGGGACCACGACGCAGCGTCTCGCCGCGGACATCAGCGCCGGGACGCTGCCGGCGGTGTCGTGGGTGGTGCCGCCCAGCACGGAGTCCGAGCACCCCTCGGCGTCCTCCCCGCGGGCCTCGGCGAACCTGATCTACCGGATCCTGGAGGCCCTGGGCGACAACCCGGACGTGTGGCGCAGGACCGCGCTGATCATCACCTTCGACGAGAACGACGGCTACTTCGACCACGTGCCGCCGCCGCGTCCGCCGGAGTCCGAGCAGGACGAGTGGTACCAAGGCACGGCGCTGGGTTTCGGCAACCGGGTGCCCACCCTGGTCGTGTCCCCGTGGACGGTGGGCGGGTTCCGGTGTTCGGAGGTCTTCGACCACACCTCGGCCGCGCAGTTCCTGGAAGCGTGGAAGGGCATCGAGGTGCCGCTGGTATCGGACTGGCGACGACGCATCAGCGGCGACCTGACCAGCGCCTTCGACTTCCGCCAGCCCAGGACGTTCACCCCGGTGGCCCGCCCTGCGCCGACCGGCGGGCTGGAGCCGCGGTGGCTGCCGGAACCCCCGGCGACGCCGTCGATGCCCACCCAGGAACCGGGGCAGCGCCCGCGGCGTCCGCTGCCGTACAGGGTGTCGGTGACGGCCACCCCGCGGCCCGGACGCTCGGCGGTGGAGCTGACGTTGCGCAACAGCGGTACGGCGACGGCGAACCTGCTGGTCTTCCCGTTCCACGGGCAGGACGCGTCGGTCACCGGTCACGACGTGTCGGGGTCCGTCACCGTCGACGTCCCCGTCAGCAGGGACGCTGACGGGGACGGACGGTACGACATCGTGGTCACCGGCCCGGCCGGGTTCCACTTCACCGCCCGCGGCACGCTGGACGCGACACCGACGGGAGGGTCCGGCGGCACGGGGAGTTCGGCGTCCGGCTCCTAGCCGACCTTGAACTC
>JAKDIS010000136.1 GCA_030450335.1 Corynebacterium sp.
TAGAGCTACGGACTTTTAATCCGCAGGTCGTGGGTTCGAGCCCCACAGGGCCCACAGTGGAACCCCGGTCGTCGATCACCTCGACGGCCGGGGTTCTCTGTTGTCCCGGGGGAGTGGGGGGTTACTCGGGCCAATTCAGCTGCGGGTGGTCCAAGGGGTCGCCGTTTTCGTTGCGGGGGCCGTCGTAGTCCCAGGTTGAGGGATCCCCGCCTACCGGGGGCGACTCGGAGTCAGTAGGACTGCCTCCGCATTCGGACGGGTCGTAGACGTAGAAGTCCGTCTGGGGACAGCGGTAGTCGCCCCGATTGGCAGTCAGTGTGTCAAAGCAGTCCTGGGAGAATCGCATTTCGCCGTCAGACCATATCGCTGGTCCCGGTGTGCCCTCGGAGCAGTAGAGAACGTACGGCTCGGAGGGAGTCGGCGTAGAGGGCGAAACGTACTCGGCCACTTGTTCTTCGACATCAGGGGTGGGTTCTGAGGTGGTTGCCGGAGGTGTGGGGGTCGGGAGTCGAGGCGAGGCAGCGCTTGTGGTGGTCTCGCTGGTTGGCGTCGACGTAGTCGACGTGGAGGCCTGATCGTTGTTGCCGCACGCTGTGAGAGCGAATGAGACGGTGAGGACTGATGTGAGCAAGAAGCGCCGCAGGGCCATGAGGTTCCTTCAGGGGGTGTTGTGCCTAACGTGATGTTGGCTGTCCCGATCGCGGGCGCAACCTCCAAGACGAATACTATCCCGAAGGAAATCATGAAGGGGGGCAGGTATCGGTTGGAGCTCGACGGTGCGTTTGTGAATGCCCTGCGCGTCGGAATCGATGCCGGTGGGGCCTGTCCGATCCAGTCGCGGCCCGCTATGTCCGACCATTTCGGGGTAGTCGCGAGCTGATGCGCAACACAGATCGCTGGTGCTTCTGGTCGATCGATCGCACCCAGCGGACATCGGTCGGGGCCCGATTCTCGAGGCGAGACTCGAAGCTGTTGCATCCTTTCGCAGTGACAGCAAGGCTGCCAGCACCCGGAGAATGTCGTTAGTCCGCACCTGTTCGGCCTGCGATCGCAGCTTGACCTGTACTACCTTTGCCAGTCCAAGATCATCAGTGAGACTCGGTGATACTTCACGGTGCAGCGCTATCCCGCGGGGGTTTTGCTACTGACCTTGCGTTCCATGCCCAAGACCCCGACGGGCCCCAGTTTGCGTTGGCATCGTCCTCGACGTTTATGACCTGGCAGAAGCCCCTCGGCGGGCGATTGAAGTCAGACATCCGATTCGTATCTACCTTGATCTGGAACACTTTCCCCGTTCCTGGACTTGACTACAAGTTCCGGGAGGCGATTATCATCGCTGGTCAGGGCATCCTCGATGCGAGGGCGCTGTATCCCGAGCGTAGTCTCGCCGACGCCTACAGCCCCCTGGCTATGGATCCGGCCCTGCTGAAGGCCCACGATAAGTGGGATCGAGCCGTAGACAAGGCTTTCGGATCCTAACGGAAGATCACTTCAGATAGTCAATTCCTGGAGATTCTCTTTACCAGGTACGTCGAGATCACGGCGGTCGACTAGCGTAGCGAACCCCCTCGTCCATTCACAGAGGTCCGACTGAGTACACCGACAACGCCGCCCACCGCGGCGCCGGCGCAAACCCCGCACATCGGTCGCAGGTCTGCCAGTCAGCGCGCAGGTTTGCAGACATTGCGCCGGGGCGTCCCGCTCCCACCGCACGGCCACGGCAGGAGAGGGGAGTTGGCCAGCCGGCTGGCTACAGTGGAAGCATGTCAGCCCCGGCCGTGATCCAGCGCCTCCGCCTCGAGGACATCCTGCCCGCCGTCATCGCCGCGGCGGTGGCCATGGTCCACGTACTGATCGCCCTCGATGGCGGGAACGACGGTGTCACCGGTGTGCACAGCTCCATCGCCGCAGTCCTGGCCGTGATGTTCGTCCCGGTCCTGCTGTTCTGGCGCAGACGACCGCTGGCCACCGCCGCCGCGGTGATCGTGCTGCTGGTGTTGTGGGAGGTCAACTGGTTGTGGGCGCTGCCCGGCAACATGGGGGTTACCCCGTTGCTGTTGGCTTCGCCGTTGGTCGTCTACTCCGCTACCCGGCACGGCCGGCCTGCACGCGCCGGGGTGGTGGTGCTGCTGGTCATGCTGGTCGGTGCGATTCTGTCGCCGCTGCTGTGGCGCTTCGAGGACGGCGTCGCCGGCACCACGATGGTCTACGATCCGCTCGCCACCCTGGACTGGCTGCTGATCCAGTGGGCGCTGCTGGTCATGGTGTTCTTCGTGGCGCGTTCGCGCAGACATGCCGCGGCTCAGGCCCGTGAGCTGGAGGATGCTCGGATGCGCATCGCCGAGGACCGGCAGGTGGCGGTGCGCGAGCGCGAACGCGCCCTGATCGCCCGTGAGATCCACGACGTCCTGGCGCACAGCCTCACCCTGATCAACGTGCAGGCAGGTGCCGGTCAGGTCTCCGGGGCGCAGGACGCCGCGCTGCAGGGCATCCGGGAGACCAGCTCGGCCGCGCTCGCGGAGGTCCGTGGCATCGTCCGCGCGCTGCGCTCGAGTGATGGCCCCAGCGATGGTTCCGGCACCGAACCGACGGCCGGCCTTGCCCAGGTCCCTGACCTGCTGCGTAGGTTCACCGAGGCAGGCCTGGTGATCGAGGAACAGCTGCCGGACGGTGCTGGTACGGACGTACCGCAGATCGTTCAACTCGCCGTCCAGCGGGTACTGGCGGAGTCGCTGGGCAATGCGCTGCGCCACCAGGGGGCGGGGACACAGGTGGGCGTCGAAGTGCAGGTCATGGACGATGCCAACCGGGTGGCACTGACCGTCGTCAGCCGCGGCTCTGTCACGGGAGAAGGAGCGCAGGAGGGCTCGGGCACGGGCATCGTCGGGATGCGAGAGCGGGTCACCAGCCTCGGCGGCGACCTCGACGTGGTTTTCGATGCTGCCTCCGACGTTGTCACGGTGTCCGCCGTCCTGCCCATCGACCCGGCGCGCCCCGTCCGCCCGGTACAGAGGAAAGGGAACGGACTGTGAGTGTGACCAGTGATCCGGGGCGTCCTGTGCGCGTTCTGCTCGCCGACGACCAGGCGCTGATCGTCGCGGCGTTGACCACGATCCTTCAGTCGCGGGGCGACATCCGGGTCGTGGCCACCGCGTCCACCGGCTCCGAGGCGGTCGACAAGGCAGGGGAGCAAAAGGTGGATGTGGCGGTGCTCGACATCCGCATGCCCGGCGGCGACGGCATCGACGCCGCCGCGGCGATCCGTCGCAGCCACCCGGAGGTGCGCATCCTGATGCTCACCACCTTCGACGACGAGGAGCTCGTCGCCCGGGCGCTGCGCGTCGGGGTGCAGGGCTTCCTGCTCAAGGACACCGCGCCGGACGCACTGATCGACGCGGTCCACCGGGTGCACGCCGGGGCGTCCGTGCTGTCGCCGGAGGTCACCGGCTACGTGATCGACGCCTTCCGCCGCAACAGCGAGCACCCTGAGCACTCCGCGCAGCCGTCCGGTTTACTGGGCACGCTCACCCCACGCGAGACCGACGTGCTCGCCGGGGTGGCCCGCGCCGAGACGAACGCGGAGATCGCCGCGCACCTGTTCATCGGGGAGGAGACGGTGAAGACCTACGTCTCGCGCCTGCTGGCGAAACTCGGGGTGCGCGACCGGGTGGGCCTGGCCGTGCGCGCCCACGAGTGTGGGGTCGGTACCGGCGGCGTTCCCCCGCGCGGGGGACAGCCCCCGCACTGAATCCACCCCGGGGCCGATGTGCCCGGCATGCCCGCTGAGCAGCATGGAAGGCATGGACAACAACAGAGACAACAACAGAGCCACCCGACCACAGCAACCCTCCCGCAGCACCGCGCCGGCGGTGAGCTGTCGCGGGCTGGGCGTCACCTACGGCGAGCACCGCGTCCTGCAGGACTTCTCGATGACGGTGCACCCGGGGCGGGTGCACGCGCTGCTGGGCACCAACGGTGCGGGAAAGTCGACGTGCTTCCGCGTGATCCTCGGACTGGAGGACCGCCACTCCGGCACCGTGGAGATCCTCGGGCGTCCGCGCGACAGGGAGTCGTTGATCAACATCGGTGCCTCGGTCAACGGCCCCGCGCTGTACCCGCACCTGTCGGCCCGGGAGAACGCGCGCGTGCACGCCCGCCTGCTCGGGTTGGACGACGCGGCGGTGGACGATGTGCTCGCCACCGTGGGCCTGGCTGACGTCGGACGCAAGAAGGTCCGGTCCTTCTCCACCGGCATGAAGGCGCGTCTGGCGCTGGCGATCGCGATGCTCGGCAACCCGCCGGTGCTGCTGCTGGATGAACCGCAGAACGGGCTCGACCCGCAGGGCATCGCCGACCTGCGCACCTTCCTGCGCGCGTGGACCGCACAGGGCGGCACGGTGCTGGTCAGCTCGCACCAGCTCGGCGAGGTCTCCCGCCTCGCCGACGACATCACCGTGCTGGTCGCCGGGCGGGCGGCCTACTCCGGGCCGATCGGCGACTTCGCCGCGCCGGGACACCTGGAGGACGAGTTCCTCCGCCTCACCCAGGGCTACCCGGCGGAGGCGGGACGATGAGTGCCGCGACGTATACCGCGACGTACACCGAGACACGCCACCGCGCAGCTCGGATCGGCACGTGGGGCGGTGTCCTGCGCGCCGAACTGCTGCGCACCCGGCACTCGGCGGTGCAGTGGTTCCCGCTGGTGGGGCTGCTGCTCGGGGTGGTGAGCTCCGGGCTGGCCACCGCGGTCGCCGGGGCGCCGGACGTGGACATCATCGTCTCCTGGCAGAGCATGTACGTCACGGGCATGGCGATGCCGCTGATGGCGTTGCTCGCCGCATTGGCGGAGGGGCGGGAACGCCGCGCGCGCTGCGGTGGCACGGACCTGCGTCCGGTGTCGCCGCGCCGGGTGCGTCTGGTGCGGCTGCTGGTGCTGTGGGCGGTCTCGGCGGTGTTCCACCTGGCGAACTACGGGGCGACCTGGCTCTTCGTGGTCGTCGGTGGTGGTGCAGGCGGCGGCTTCTCCGGCTCTGGCGTGGTGGTGTCCACCGGGGCACTGTCCTGGGTCGCCAGCCTCGGGGTGCTCGCCGTGGTCAGTGTGCTGGCCCGCTACCTCACGGTGGTGCCGGTGCTGGTGCTCGCGGTCGTCGCGCAGGTGTCCGGCACGTTGGCGGCGGAGTCGGGGAGCTGGTTGTTCTACCCGCCGTCCTGGCCGATCCGGTTGCTGCTGCCCGTCCTCGGCATCCACTCCAACGCCGTGCCGTTGCAGCCCGGCGAGATCCTCGGCGGGCCGGAACCGTTGGGCGCGGCGACGGCCGCGGTGCTCAACCTGCTGCTCATCGTGGTGGGAACCGCGTTGGCGGTCACCGTCAGTGGACGCCGCACGTGGCGGCTGCGCCTGGCCGGACACCGGGCAGGACGCGCTGCGTCCGTAGCGTCGCCGACGTCCCCCGCGCCGGTGCCGGCGGCAGGCGCGCTGGCGCGGCCAGGCACCTGCCGGCGTCCTGCGTCCCCGCGTTTCTCGGACGCCCTGGCCGGGGTGGCGCTGGCGCTGCGCGGCACGCTGGCCACCCCCGCGGTCCTTGCCGCGGCGGTGCTGATGCTGGTGGTCGGGGTGGTCTACCCGCCGTCCTACGCCACCCAACTGTGGACGTTCGTGCTGCTGCCCCTGGGCGCCGGCCTGCTGCCGGTGATCACCTGGCCGGTCATGGCCGCGGCGTGGCGGGTGAGCGTGCTGGAGAATCACCGCTCGCCCGGCGCCTACCTGGTGTGGCAGGCCGCCGTGGTCGCGGTACTCACGGTCGTCGCCGCGGTCGCCGCACTGCTCGCCGGGGCGGACGTTGCCCAGGTGCTACGCTCCTCGGCGCTGTCCGTGCTGGTCGGAACGGTGCTGGTGCTGGTGGCGACGGCACTGTGTGCCCGCGTCGGCACCGGGGCGGCGGTGGC
Source organism: Corynebacterium sp. (assembly GCA_030450335.1). Lineage (GTDB taxonomy): Bacteria > Actinomycetota > Actinomycetes > Mycobacteriales > Mycobacteriaceae > Corynebacterium. The sequence continues at coordinate 5,947 of JAKDIS010000136.1, forward strand.
GGCGACGGTGCTGTGGACGGTGGTGTCGTTGACGCTCGGCGGCGACGTGCTCGCCGACACCGTCCTGTGGATCCTCGCGGTGCCGGCGTGGCCGCTGACCGCACTGGGCGCCGGACGCACCGGCGTGGCGCTGGTGTTGCTCGTCGTGCTCCTCGTGGCGGGCGCGCTGGGTGCGCGCCGGGAGTTCCGGACCGTCGGACGCCGAGGATAGGGGGTTACCCGGCCGGGGGCACCGAGC
>JAKDIS010000137.1 GCA_030450335.1 Corynebacterium sp.
CCATTAACCCTGGGGCACGCACAGGAAAACCCCGGCACCGTCGCTGAACGACGGTGCCGGGGTCGGGAAGTTCTTCCTAGACCACCGTGACGGAGACAGCGGCCGGGCCCTTGCGGCCGTCCTCGGTCTCGAAGGTGACCTTCTGGTTCTCCTCGAGGCTACGGAAACCGTTGCCCTGGATCTCCGAGTAGTGGACGAAGACGTCGGCGGAGCCGTCCTCGGGGGAGATGAAGCCGAAGCCCTTTTCGGCGTTGAACCACTTGACAGTTCCGTTGATCATGAGATCATCCTTTCTTCAGTGTCAGCGTCCGGATCATTCCGTGCGCTGGGTCGACCGAATGTTCCTGGAGGAATCAGTTCGCGTCCAAAAGACAACTTCCGTGAACTTGATTCCTTCCGGGGAACCGAAAGGGAAAAACAACTCAGAAACTGTAACCGACGTCCACACTACACCGCGGGGCCCCAGCCACCAAGGACGCCGGCTACGGCACCAGCACGATGCGTCCGGCGACCGTGCCCGCCCGCAGGTCGTCGAACGCGCGCGCGGCGTCCTCCAGCGGGTACGTCGTGGTCTCCACGTGCAGCTTGCCCTGCTGGACCAGCGCCACCGCCTGGCGCATGTCGGCGCGGGTGCCGCCGTAGGCGCGCTCGATGTTCACGCCCCACTCGAGCGGGGACGCCGCGGTGTTGTAGCCGAACTCGCCGCCGCCGAGGCCGACGAAACGGATCGCCCCGCCCACGCCGACCACCGACAACGCCAGGTCCACGGTCGGCTGCACGCCGACGAAGTCCAGGACCACGTCCGCGCCGCGCCCGCCGGTCTCCTCCAGGATGCGTGCCGCGGCGTCGCCGTCGCTGGGCAGCGCCAGGTCCGCGCCGTGGGAGGCGGCGTACTCCACCTTGGACGCGTCGGTGTCCAGGGCGATGATCCGGGCACCGGTCGTGGCCGCGAGGATCTGCAGGCCCACGTGACCCAGCCCGCCGAGACCGATGGTGACCACCGTGGCGCCACCCACGAGCCGGTCACGGATGCTGTTGACCGCGTGCATCGGGGTCAGCGCCGCGTCCGCCAGCGGGGCGGACGTGGTCGGGTCCAGGTCGCCCAGCGGGTCGAGGTGGTGGGTCTTCACCGCGATGTACTCGGCCATGCCGCCCGGGGAGCCGATGCCGGGGGACACCGGTGCCATCGCGCCGCGCGGGTTCGCCACCTCGCACTCGTTGTCGCGTCCGGCGAGGCACTTGTTGCACTCACCGCAGCTCAGGACCAGGGCCACCAGGGCACTGTCGCCCTTCTCCCAGCCGGTGACGGCCTCGCCGGTCTTCTCGACGACACCGGCCACCTCGTGGCCCAGGGTGGCGCCGATCAGCGGGCTGTCGTCGGTGCCGATGATGTGCAGGTCGGAGTGGCAGAGTCCGGCCCCGGACACCTTCAGCAGGACCTCGTCGGCCTGGATCTCCGGCACCGGCCGGTCCTGGACCTCGACGGTGTCCTTGGCGGTGAATGTCACTGCACGCATGGGTGCTCCTTCTTCTCGTACTTCTGGTTCTTCAGGGTTATTCAGGTGCGGTATCTGAAATCGGTCTCAGGGCATTGTCAGCACGGCCTTGACGGTCTTTCCGTTGACGGTGTCCTCGATGGCCTGGTCGATCTGCTCGAAGGGGTAGGTGGTGACCAGCTCGTCGAAGGGGAACCGACCTGCCTTGTACAGCTCCACCAGGTGCGGGATGAACACCTGGGGGACGGAGTCGCCCTCGATGGCGCCGATGATCTGCTTGCCGGACGCCGAGATGCGCTCGAGGTCGATCATCGCCCCCGGCTTCGGCGCGCCGATGAGCGCGATCCTCGCGCCGAAGGACGTGGAGTCGATGAGCTGGGAGACCACACCCGGCACGGCGGTGGTGTCCAGCGCGTAGTCCGCCCCGCCACCGGTGATCTCCAGGATCTTCTCGACCGGGTCCTCGTTCTTCGAGTTGATGGTGTGCGTGGCACCCAGCCGACGGGCGAACTCCAGACGCTCGTCGATGATGTCGACGGCGATGATGGTCGTGGCCCCGGCGACGCTGGCCGCCATGATCCCGGCCAGCCCCACCGCGCCGGTGCCGGTGACCACGATCGACTCGCCCGCGGGCACGTTCAGCGTGTTCAGGACGGACCCCGCGCCGGTCTGGATGCCGCAGCCCAGCGGGCCGGCGATCTCCACCGGTGCCCCCTCGGGCAGCACGACCACGTTCTTCTCCGAGGCGATCGCGTGCGTGGCGAAGGACGACTGGCCGAAGAAGCTGCCGTGCACCCCGTCGTCCTCGAACGTGGTCGAGCCGTCCTCACGGGCGCCGCCGAAGTTCAGGAAGGTGAAGTTCAGGCAGTAGGCCTCCCGTCCGCTCCGGCAGTTGCGGCAGTGGCCGCAGGCCGCGTACGACATCGCCACGGCGTCGCCCACCTTCACGCCGAGGACGGCGTCCCCGACCTCCTCCACGATCCCGGCGCCCTCGTGGCCCAGGACGATGGGGTACGGGCTCTCGATGTCACCCTGCCTCACGGCGATGTCGGTGTGGCACAGCCCCACCGAGGTGACCTTGACGAGGATCTCGTCGGGGCGCAGGTCCCCGAGCGTGAGATTCTCGAAAGTGAACGGCTCATCGACTCCACGGACGACTGCAGCCTGAACTGGTGTTGACATGATCTACGACCTGTTCTCTCTCACGGGTTTAACTTATGCCTCCAGGGTAGACCCGTTCAGGCGATCGGGGTGCGGTAGTCTCGGCGGCTCCGCTCAACCGACCCCTCACGGAAAGTCCCCGCATGCCTCCACGCAACCCGGCCCTCGGCCCGTACCACGACCGTCGCGAGATGAACCTCGGCATCGTCCTCGCCGGACTTGCCGGGGCCATGGGCGCGGCCGCCTGGCTGCACAGCTCCGGCTGGTACGTGACCTTCATGACCGGAAACACCGAGCGCATGATCCTGGAGCACTTCAAGGGCAACCACCTGCTCGGCCTCGGCGCGCTGGCCACGGTGGCGGCGTTCCTGGTGGGCGTCATGGTCGCCACGTTCGCCCGCATCTACTGGTGGACGAAGTCCCGGCACGCCGCGACGTTGGTCACCATGGTCGCCGCGTACGTCGCCTGGTTGTTCGACGTCCTCACCGACGAGGCCGGTGCGTCCTTCGGTGTGGTGCCGATCCTGTCGCTGGCCTTCGGGCTGGGCGCGTTGAACACCTCCATCAGCCGCGGTAACCAGGTGGCGATGCCGCTGTCGTACGTGACCGGCACGCTGGTGAAGATGGGCCAGGGGTTCGCCCTGCACCTGTCCGGGGTGCAGCGGTGGGTGTGGGTCGCCCAGCTGGTGACCTACGCCGGCTTCCTCGTGGGCATCGTGCTCGGCGGGGCGGTGTTCCACTCCATCGGCACGGACAACTCCCTGGCCGCTCTGGCAGTGATCACCACGGTGATCGCCGCGGTGACCTGGAAGCTCGACCACCCGCGTTTCGCCGCGAAGGACGCCGCCTGAAGCGACGACCCCGCGTCGCGTGCAGGATCCGCTCGGATCGTGGCACGCGACGACCGGATCTGGCACGGCGCGCGGGGTACGTCCGGACGTCACGCCGGACGCCGCGCCGGACGCTGTGGCATCGGTCACGTACCGGCGTTCACCAGCTGCGCGCCGCGCGCGTCCGTGCTATCACAGAGATCCACGTCAAGAGCACGCACAGACAGCACAGACGGCACCGATCGTGCCCCGTCTCCCTTCCGTCCCTCACCTCTGCCCCCGGAAAGGACCCTGCCATGGAGTACACCGAACTCGCGGCGTACCGGCTGCACGCCGGACATGTCACGACCTGGACCCCCACAGCGACGACCTCCACCGCCGATTCAGGCGACGCCTGGGCCGTGGACCCCCGCCCCCTGTCCTGCAACCACGAGGCGCACGTCGCCGAGGCGCTCGCCGCCGGCCCCGCCGCGAACCCTGCCGCGAACCCCGCCGCGTCTGACACCTCGTCCGACGCCTCCGACCCCCGCGGCGACAACTGGATCGGCACCGCCTTCCGCATCCACCACACCTTCGACGCCGAGGTCTTCGCCGCCACCCTGCGTGCGTGGATGGTCCGCCACGAGGCCTACCGCACCACCGCCGTGGCGGGCACCGTCGGCGACTCCGCCGTGGAGGACCCCGCCCTGCACCGCAGGACGCTGCCCGCCGACGCCGTCGACGTGACGTCCCGCAGCGTCGGACACCTGGCGGACGCGGCGAGCGTGCGCGAGGTCCTCGAACGGCACTTCGCCACCGAGGTCTCCGCCCTGCAGTGGCCGCACCTGACCGTGGCGACCGTCGGACCGGACGCCGAGGCGCCGGACGACTCCCTCGGCAGCCAGGACGGCCCCTGGTTCACCGTCGTCTTCGCCGCCGACCACGCGGTGATGGACGCCTACACCCAGATCGTCTCCATCGCCGAGCTGCGTGAGATCTACGCCGCCGAGCTCGCCGGACGTTGCCCCGAGCTGTCGCTCGCCGGCTCGCACGTGGACTACAGCCGCGTCGAGCGCGAACTGGCCGACGAGCTCACCGTGGAGCACCCCGTGGTGCAGCGGTGGCGCGACTTCCTGGGACGCTGCGACGGCACGCCGCCGGCGCTGGCGCTCGCCGCGACGCCTGCGGCGCCCGAAGCGTCCGGCGCCCCTGAGCCCCTGCAGGTCAGCACGTCCGTCTGGCTGCTCGGCGAGGTCGACGCCACGGTCTTCGGCCAGCTCGCCAAGAGCTACGGCGGCAGCCAGGTCACCGGCCTGCTCGCCGCGCTGAAGGTCGCCGTCGCGCGCGCCGACCGCACCGGTGTCTGCGGCGACGCGCTGCGCTACGTGATGCCGATGCACACCCGCACCTCCCCGGAGTTCGCCCTGTCCGCCGGCTGGTTCGTGGGGCTGATGCCGGTGGAGGACCCGATGCCGCGCGGTGCGGACTTCTCCGAGGCCGTCGCCGCCACCACCGCGGCGGTGAAGGCCAACCGTGACGTGGTCGCCCACCCGTACCCGCGCGTCGCCGAGCTGCTCGGCGTCACCCGCCCGCCGCGGTTCGTGGTGTCCTACGTGGACACCCGCTTCATCCCCGGCGCCGACGACTGGACGCCCCACGACAGGACGCTGCGCGCCGTCGCCCGCAGCGCCAGCGACGTCTACGTGTGGGTGGTGCGCACCCGCGCCGGGGTGAACATCTCCATGCGCTACCCGGACGACCGGGTGACCCGCGAGGCCGTGCGCGCCCTGATCGCCGAGTACTTCGCCGTGCTGCACAGCGTGGTCGACACCGGCGACGCCTCCTCGGAGCCCTTCGAGGTGCCCTTCGAGGTACCGACGACCCCCGTGGCAGTGTCGGAGGGCTGAGCCGGTGGAGCGTCTGACCGCCGACGACCACCTCTTCGTGGTCATGGAGCAGGTGACGGGCATGCCCGTGCTGCCTCAGGTGATCTGGCGGATCGGCGCGGCTGGTAATACTGAGGCGTCCGGCAACACTGGTGCGGTGCTCGACCACGTCGCCGACGTCGGACGTCACCTGCGCGCCGGACGCCTCTCCCGCCTGGTCACCCGCACCCGCGGCCCGGTGCGAGACCGTTGGACCTTCACCCCCGAGGCCGGACGCGTGCACGTCGAGCGTGACCCGCTGGCCCCCGACGCCGTCACCGGGTGGCTCGACGACCGGCTCACCACCGGCATCGACAGCGTGCACGGCCCCGCCTGGGAACTGTGCGCCCGACCCACCACCGACGGTGACGTGGTCGTCTCCCTGGTGCGCAGTCACGTCGTCGCCGACGGCGCCGCGCTGATCAGCGCCGTCACCGAGGCCGTGACCGGCACACAGCACGCCGCCGGGTCCCGCCGCGCGCCCGGCGACACACTGCGCGACGCCCTCTCCCTCACCCGCGCCGCAGGACGCGCCGCGGTGGGCCTGCTGCGCGGCGGCAGCGGTGCCGTGCCCGCTGCGTCCGGCGCCGTTCCCGACGCTCCAGTGGACATGGTGGGGGACGGCCCCGCCGTGGTGCCCACCGTGGCGGTGCGGGTGGACACCGCACGCTTCGACGAGGTCGCCGCGGCGGTCGACGGGACGTCCAACACGCTGTTCCAGGCCGTGACCCTCGGCGTGCTCGCCGGCTCCGGGCGGGTGGGTGAGGGGGACGCCGTGCCCGTCGCCGTG
>JAKDIS010000138.1 GCA_030450335.1 Corynebacterium sp.
CCCGGGGTGGTGGGGCCAGGGAGCCACCGTCGCCTACGAGAAGCAGATCGGACGACGGGCCACGGGCCAGTCGAGCGGGGGAGATTTCCAGGTCGCGGCGTCGCGCACGCTGGAGGTGGCGGCCGTGGTCACCGACGGTGACGCGGGTGTGTGCGTTGTTCGCGACGTGGTCGGCGCGCTGGTGTCGGGGGAGGGGACGTCGCTGCGTCCGGTCGGGGAACCGCGGGTCTCCGACACACCGAAACGGTCCTACTGGCGTAGCGCCCTCGACGACGGGACGTCCTTCGAGGTCGCTGTCGCGCCGAAGGACGCCGCGGCGCGGCGTGTCGTGGTCACGCTCACGGTGACGGGGATGGCGTCCGCGGGGCAGCGCGAGGACGTCCGCAGCGTCCTGAAGGAGGTCCTTGCCTCTGTGTGAGGTGGGTGTACGACACCCACACACAGTTGGCTGAAGAGAGGCAAACCTTTGACGGGCACGATGCTGGATATCCCCTTGTTCGACGTCGCGGACTGGCGTGATGCACCCGCGGACCGGCGTAGGGCCCTGGCGGACCGCCTCGACCGGGCGATGAAGGACTCCGGGTTCTTCATGGTCTCCGGCCACGGCATCGACCCGTCACTGTCGTCGGAACTACGCGCGGCCGCCGCAGAGTTCTTCGCCCTGCCGGACGATCTCAAGGAGCGCTACCGCACGGTGGTCGGTGGACGCGGTTGGATCCGCACGGGCGACGAGGCGAACGCCTACTACGGCGACGTCCCCGACGTCGACAAGGCCGACCTCAAGGAGACGCTGACCTTCGGCCGTGAGCACGCCACGGGGGACGCCGACATCGACGAGACGTACTTCCGCGCCAACGTGTACCCGCAGGAGGTCCCGGCGCTCGAAGCGCTGGTGTCGCGCTGGGCCGAGGCGGCGCGTGCGCTGTACCGCGACCTGCTGGAGATGCTCGCCACCGCCCTCGGGCTCGACGAGGGCTACTTCGTCGAGCGGGCGGGGGATTCGCCGCACACCTTCAACATCAACCGTTACCCGGCGTTGTCGGTGGTGGGGCGGGCGAAGGAGGGGCAGTACCGTATCGCCCCGCACACCGACTGGGGGCTGGTCACCATCCTGGACCGTCAGCCCGGCTACGGCGGACTGCAGGTGCAGGGTGCCGACGGCAGGTGGCAGGACGCCCCGTTCGTGGAGGGGGCGTTGACGATCAACATCGCCGACCTGCTGGCCCGGTGGACGGGGGACCGGTGGCGCTCGACCCGGCACAGGGTGCTCGCACCGAGCGAGGACGCGCCCTCGGAGGAGCTGTACAGCATCATCGCCTTCATGGAGCCGGACATGACGCAGGTCGTCGAGCCCCTCGCGCCTCCCGTCGGTGGTGGGGCGGTCTACGCGCCGGTGCGTGCGGCGGACTACTTCACCGAGCGCAACGCCGCCGCGTCGGTGAGCTGAGCGGGGTCTGCCGGGTAGCAGTCACTGACCGTCCCCGTCGATGGCGGCGTTGAGACGCTCGACCTTTCCGGTGATCTCGCCGTCGTGCCCGGGCCGCAGGTCGGCCTTGAGCACCAGCGACACCCGCGGCGAGTACTCGCCCACGGCCTCGCAGGCGCGCTTGACGACGGGCATCACCTCGTCCCATTCACCCTCGATCGTGGTGAACATCGACGTGGTCTCGTGGGGCAGCCCGGACTCCCGGACGACCTCCACGGCCTTGGCCACGATGTGGGCCATCGAACCGTCTGGTTCCGGGGTGGTCGAGGGGGCGATGGAGAATGCGAAGAGCATGGCCCTACATCCCCAGCTTGTCCAGGGCGGTGCGCAGTCGGTCGACCGCGCCGTCCACGTCGGCGAGCTTGTCCAGGCCGAACAGGCCCAGGCGGAAGGTGGAGAAGCTCTCCGGCTCACCGCACTGCAGCGGGACACCGCCGGCGACCTGCACGCCGGCCTCCTTGAACTTCGCGCCGGACTTCACGGCAGGGTCGTCGGTGTAGGCGACGACCACGCTGGGGGCGGCGAACTCGCCGGTGGCGATGGCCTGGATCCCGTGCTCCTCGAGCAGCGCGCGGACCTTGGTGCCCAGTTCGATCTGCGCGGCGCGCAGGTTCTCCAGGCCACGTTCGCGGGCCTCGACCATCAGCGCGGCGTTGTGCGCGAGACCGTCGGTCGGCAGGGTGGCGTGGTACGGGGTGCGACCCTCGCCGTACTCGTCGGTGATGAACAGCCACTTCTTCAGGTCCACGGCGAAGCTGGAGGACGTCGAGGCGTTCACGGCCTTGCGCGCGGCGGGGCTGAGCATCACGTAGCCGGCGCAGGGAGTTCCGCTCCAGCCCTTCTGCGGGGCGCTGACCAGCACGTCCACCCCGGTGTCGGTCATCGAGACCCAGGACGCTCCGGAGGCGACGCAGTCGAGGACGACCAGGGCGCCGACCTCGTGGGCGGCGTCGGCCATGGCGGTGAGGTAGGCGTCGGTGAGCTGGATGCCGGCGGCGGTCTCGACGTGCGGTGCGATGACGATCTCGGGACGCTCACGGCGGATCGCGGCGGTGACCTCGTCGATCGGGGCGGGCACCCAGGTGGACGTCGGCTCGTAGCCGGTCTGACGTGCCTTGAGCACGGTGACGTCGTCGGTGATGCGTCCGGCGTCGATGATCTGCGACCAGCGGAAGGAGAACAGCCCGTTGCGGACGATGAGGGTGCGCTTGTCGGTGACGAGCTGGCGGGCGACCGCCTCCATCGCGTAGCTGCCGCCCCCGGGGACCACGGCGACGGTGTCGGCGTCGTAGGCGCTGATCAGAACGTCGCGGATGTCCTGCATGACTGTGGTGAACCGTGCCGACATGTGGTTGAGGGATCGGTCGGTGAAGACGACGGAGTACTCGAGGAGGCCGTCGGGATCGATATCATCGTGTGGGAGCTTCATGGTCATATTCTCCCACATCGTGAACTCAGTTTCAGCAGGAGGGGCCGGACTGCGGCACAGTGGTGGCATGACGATCTTCCACATTGCACGGGTCCCTGACTGGACCGCCGCCCTGGAGACAGGGGAGTACCGGGTGTCCACGGTGGGGCTGTCCGTGGACAGCGTCGGCTTCGTCCACGCTTCGACTCGGGAGCAGGTCGGGCCGACCGCCCGCAGGTTCTACCGCGACGAGGACGCCGCCCTGTGCGTCCTGGTCATCGACGACGACCGCGTCCGCGCGGCCGGCACAGAGGTCCTCGAAGAGGACGCCGGTGACGGGCAGAACTACCCGCACATCTACGGTCCGGTGCGTCCTGACTGGGTGACCGAGGTGCGTCCGGCGTCTTTCGGGCAGGACGGCCGCTTCATCTGGTGACAGGGCCTGGCCAGCAACCTGTCAGTCGTCACGGACGGGCAGGCCAGGGCGGTTCCCTAGCCTGATGGACCGTCCCTCGTCACCGACCTGATGGAGTGATCCGCCCCACCATGACGATCTCCGCACCGCACGACACCGCCGTCAAGACTCGCGGGAGTCAGCCACGTGACCAGCCCCGTGACCAGCCGCAGAGCAGGGCTGGACGCATCGCCGCGGTGAGTGCGCTCGTCATCGGGGTCGGGTTGCTGGTCTGGCAGTGCGCATGGGTGCTGGGATATGCGCGCGACAGCTACCTGCTGGATCTGGGCGTGTTCCGGGACACCGGGCAGGCGATCGTCGACGGTGGGGGACTCTACGGCGACGACCTGGACTCCCGCACCGGCTTCCCCTTCATCTACCCGCCGCTCGCGGCCGCCCTGTTCGTCCCGCTGACCTGGTTCAACGACCAGACCATGGAGATGCTCTGGACGCTGGCCTCGGTGGTGGCGTCCTGGGCGGTGCTGGCGATGGCTGCCCACCGGCTGCGACTGCGGTGGGCGCCGCTGGTGGCGCTGCCGATGCTCGGTCTCGCTCTGTGCATGGAGCCGCTGCGGGCGAACATGGAGTTCGGCCAGATCAACGTCTTCCTCGTGCTGCTGGTCACGGCCGACGTCCTCGGGTTCACGCCCCGTCGGCTGCGTGGTGTCGGGGTGGGTCTGGCGGCCGGCATCAAGATCACCCCGGCGGCGTTCGCCCTGGTGTTCCTGGTGACACGTCGGTGGGGTGACCTGGCGCGCTCCGCCGGGACGTTCCTCGTGACCGCCGCACTCGGCTGGCTGATGCGCCCCGGCGAGGCGGTGTTCTTCTGGACCAGTGAGTTCTTCGACGACGAACGCGCCGGCCCGCCGTCCTTCGAAGCCAACCAGGCGGCGACCGGTCTGCTCACCCGGGCGGGGATGGACGGCGACCTGGCGCAGACGGTGATGCTGCCCGTCCTGCTCGTGGTCGCGGTGGCCGCGGGCTGGGCCTCCCGGCGCCTGCTGCGCGCTGGACGTCCGGTGACCACGCTGCTGCTGCTCGTCCTGGCGGTGAGCGTGGCGGCACCGTACGCGGTGACGCACCACTGGTCGGGCGTGATCGTGGCCGTGGCACTGCTTGCCTCCCAGCTCCTGGGTGGTGCACGCGACTGGCCGACGACCACGGCGGCGGCGCTGCTGGTGGTGGCGAACGTGTTTCTGCACTACAGGATCGCCGACTGGGGGTGGGTACAGGACGCGGTGGGGCAACCGTGGATCCTGGCCAACGCCCAGGGCGTGGCCGGTATCGTGGCGCTGCTGCTCCTGCTCCTCGCGGCCTGGCGTGCGGTGCCGGAGGAGAGCGTGGCGCAGGCGACCGAGTTGGAGGACGCCGTGCGCTGAGCGGGACTCACCCGATGTGGACACCAACCGGACGCACCGGACGCACTGCCGCCTGCCGCTGCATCCGCAGCAGCAGGTCGGTCAGGTTTCCGGACGCTGCGGCCGGATGTTCCGGGTGCCACTGCACCCCGGTCACCGGGGCGGTCTCGTGGACCACCGCCTCGACCGTGCCGTCGGAGGCCCGGGCGACGACCCGCAGCCCCGGTGCCAGCCGGTCCACCGCCTGGTGGTGGATGCAGACGGCAGGGCCGTCGGGGACGATCCCCGCCGGGCCGCCGGCGAGGCGCGTGAACACTCCGGGGTCCGGGCCGTCCTCGCGTCGGTGGTTGGCACCGTGCGCGCCTGCACAGGTGGGCAGGCTGCTGGACATGTCCTGCACCAACGTGCCGCCGAGCGCGACGTTGACCAGCTGCATACCGCGGCAGATGCCCAACACCGGCACTCCCTCGGCCACCGCCCGGGTCACGACCCGGATGTGGGTTTGGTCGGCGGTGGTGAGGTGACGTCCGGCACCGGCGCAGGACGCCCCGGCACCGTAGAGCGCCGGGTCCACGTCCTCCCCACCTGCCAGGACTATCATGTCGGCACTCTCAGCACTCTCAGCACTCTCGGCGCTGTCGGTACTGTCACCTGCGATGAACTCCACCCGCCACCCCAGGTTCCGCACGGCCGCGGCGATGCGGTCGTTCAGCAGGTCGAGCAGCGACTGAAAGGCGGGGTCGTGGGGACGGTGGTCGCTCGGGTGGTGGACGGCCACGGTGGGTGGGGTCACGTGCGTTCCTCCGGGTAGGCGGTCACGGCCAGGAACCTGATGGGCAGTTCGGTCAGCTCGACGGGACCGTGGACTCCCTCACCGTCCAGGAGCAGGGCGTCTCCGGGGCGCATCCGGTAGTCGGTGTCCTGGTGGCGGTAGGTCATGTCGCCGTCGAGCATGTAGATCAGTTCGGTGCCCGGGTGCTGGAAACGAGGGTGCGTCTCCGAACGGTCGTGCAGGGTCACGAGCACCGGCTCAAGGTGCGGCCCCGAGGAGGTGTCACCGTGGCCGCGGAAGGATCCGAGCAGTTCGTAGACGTGGTTGTGACGGGTTCCGCGACCGCTGATGCGGGTGCCGGTGCCGGCGGGGGTGTGGGCGGCGGGGCGTTCGACCTGTGCGTCACGGAACAGGGTCGGCACCGGGACGTCGAGTGCCTCGGCGAGGTGCGCCACCGAGGTCAGTGAACAGGAGGTCTGGGCGTTCTCGATCTTCGACAGCATCGCGCGCGACAGTCCCGAACGTTCGGCCAGGCCGGTCAGCGACATACCGCGCGAGGTGCGCAGCGCGCGCACGCGACGTCCCAGGCTGACCTCGATCGCCCGGTCGTCGGCGCGGGATTTCGCGGCGGACGCCGGGTCGATCTCATGGTCCTGTGCGGTGTCCTGTGC
>JAKDIS010000139.1 GCA_030450335.1 Corynebacterium sp.
GGGAGAGCACAGGGAGAGAGTGGGAGAGGGAGAGTGCCCCGGTGAGTCACCCTCATCCTAGGCAGGGACCGGTGGCCGGGCAACGTGACGGGCACGAGTGCGGCGGCTGGCCTACAATGTGCCCCATGTCCAATGTCGACAGGTCCCTCACCCTGCCGTCGGAAGCCAGGACACTCTGGGTCCACTGGGGTCGCACAGGCGGCGGCCCCCGGTTCCTCGCCGATCTCGTCGACGGCGACACCGACTCCACCAGGGCGTTCCAGGCTTCCGCTGAGCACGAGTCAGCGCAATCAGCGCAGGCACCTTCCCCAGCGTCCTTCCTCTCCTACAACCCCGACGCGGAGATCGCACCGCGGTTCGCCGCGCAGGCCCGCGGCGGTGTGCCGGCGTTCCCGGTGCCCACCTACAACTCCACCGCCGGGGTGGTCCTCGGGCTTCCCCGGCTGCTGCTCAACGCGGTGCGTCTGCGCCGGTGGATCCGTTCACACCGGATCGAACGGGTGGTCTGCGTGATGGAGAGCGTCTACCAGTCGCTCGCCCTGCCGCTGCTCATCCCGCGCGACGTGGAGTACGTGGCCTGCATCCACGACGGTTCCGCCCACCCGGGCGAGGGCAACGTGGTCCAGGCGGTGGGCCGGCGCAATGAACTGCGCCGCGCCGACCGCGTCGTCACCTTCTCCTCGGCGGTCACCGACGTGCTCGCCGGGCAGGTGGACGTGCCGGTCTCCACCGGCAGCCACCCGCCGTTCGACCTGCAGGACGCCGCGACCACGCCGCGCGAGCTGCCGCCGGCGGGCCTGCCCGGCGGGGTGCCGGTCATCGGCCTGTTCGGCCGGCTGCAGAAGTACAAGGGCATCGACGTCGCACTCGAGGCGATGGAGATCCTGCGCGGGCGGGACGCACCGTCCTGCGAACTGCACATCATCGGCTCCGGCCCGGAGGAGCGCCTGCGCGAGACCCCGCTGGGGCAACAGGCCACCTGGGACAACCGGTGGATCCCGGAGGACGAGGTCACCGAGGTGGTGCGTGGTTTCGACATCATGCTGCTGCCCTACACCGAGGCCAGCCAGTCCGGCCCGGTGACCCTGGCACTGGCCCACGCGGTGCCGTGCGTGGGGACGCCCGTCGGCGCGATCCCCGACCAGGTCGAGGGCTTCGGCGTGGTCGCAGAATCCGCCTCCCCGGAGGCCGTGGCCGATGCCGTGGAGTCGCTGCTGCGCGACCCGCAGCGCTACCGGGAGCTCTCCGCCGGGGCGATCCGCCGCGTCGCCGAGCAGCCCGACTGGTCGGACCTGGCGGAACTGATCCGCGCCGGGGACGCCGCCTACGCAGAAGGCGCAGCCGGTGCTGCAGAAGGCGCACAGGACAAGCAGGAGGTGCGCCCGTGACCTCTCTCGTGAGCTCACCCGTGAACACCGTCCGTACCGTCCTGAGCGAGCACACCCCGGCCGAGATCGCCCGCGCCGTGGCCCACCGGGCGTCCTCCGTGGACCGGTTGATGGCGCTGGAACGCCGCGCGTCCCTGACGCTCGCCGGACGTGGCACCACAGGACGTGGCACCACAGGACGCGGGAGTGCAGGACGCCGCGCCGCGGCCACCCGCCCCGTCGACCTGCTGGTCACCACCGTCGGCAACGGCAACATCGGTGACCAGGCCATGTTCGAGGCAGCGTTGGGCAAACTGGGCAAGCTCGGCGCGACGTCGGGCGGCCGCATCATCGCCGTCGTCCCCTCCGCCGACGCCTTCACCGTCCCGCCCGTCTACGCCGACCGGGTGACCCTGGTGGAGCTGCCCGCCCTGACCGACGGCAACCTGCTCACCGCCGGGCTCGCCCGCCGCCGGCTGACCAGCTACTTCCCCACGGCACGCAGCCTCACCGTCATCGGCGCCGACGTCATGGACGGCGGCTACCAGGGACGCGAGGCCGCACTGCGTCTGCTCGCCCTGGAGCTCGGCGCGCGCGCCGGGCTGGACTGCCGTGTGCTCGGCTTCAGCTGGTCGGCCCACCCCGACCCCTACGTCCTGCAGCGCTTCCGCGACCTCGACCAGGACGTCCAGCTCTTCGCCCGCGACGCGGTGTCGCGCGAACGCATGGGCGGCGCGGGCATCGGTGGTGTCGGTCTGGCCGCCGACATCGTGTTCACCCACCGCATCGACGCGGCGTCCACCCCCTTCGGCGACTGGGCAGGGCGGCAGCAGGACGACGCCCGCCGCGTCGCGGTGGTCAACGTCTCCGGCCTCGTGCTCAAGCGACTGTCCAGGTCGGGCGGCGCGCAGACCTACCTCGACGAGATGGCGGAGACCGTGCGCCGCCTCGTCGCCCGCGACTGGTCGGTGGTGCTGGTGCCGCACGTGGTGCGCGCCGGCGACGACGACCTCGACGCCTGCCGGCAGGTCCACGACCGACTGCAGGACGCCGCCACCGCACCGTACGTGACACTCGCCGACCGGCTGCTCAGCCCGGCGGAGGTGCTCGGCATCGTCACCCACGCCGACGTGGTGGTCTCCGCGCGCATGCACCTGGGCATCCTGACGCTGTCCAGCGGCCGGCCCTGCGTGCTCTTCGACACCCAGGGCAAGGTCGAGGGCCTGATGCGCGAGTTCGGGCTGTCCGACTGCGTGCTCGCCCCCGCCGAGACCACCGCCGACCGGCTGGTCGCCATGGTCGACACCGCCCGGGCCGTGGCCCGCGACACCGACGCCCTGTCCACCGGGCTGGCCACGATGACGGCGAAGGCCGAACTCAACTTCGCCTGACCCTCCCAGCACACCCCTCAGCACACCCCTCACCGACGTCCACCCCTTTTTCTCCGAAAGGTCTCCGGCCATGATCAACAAAGACTCCCTCCCGCCCGCCGTGCGCAGCCGCCTCGTCTACGCCCGCGACCTGGCCAGGACGGTGGCCGACAGTGCGTCGGACACCGTGCGGTTCATCAGGTACGGCAAGTGCTCCAACGGCGTCGCGCTGGACTCCGGCGACCCCGGCGTGATCGGCTACCAGGTTCTCAAGGACACCCACCGCGTGGAGAAGGCCCTGGCGCTGCCCGCCCCCAAGCAACCCTTCGGCAGCGACCTGGTGCCGCGTCTGGCCAAGGGCGTCGGACGCCTCTCGGACGCCCCGACGTGGGCGCGTCACGACGCCGCCAGCGGGCAGGACGCCCTGACGAGCTGGAACGCCGGCGGCGAGCTCGCCGACGACGTCACCCACCTCCCCGAGGCGGCTGGCGCCTCCGGTGAACTGCTCGAACTGCTGCGCAGCCGCTCGAGCGTGCGCAACTTCGACCCGCAGCGTCCGGTGGACGAGTCGATCGTGGACGAGGCTGTCGCCGCGGCCGGCGGGGCACCGTCGGTGTGCAACCGCCAGCCCTGGCGCGTGCAGTTCTTCTCCACCCGCGAGGACATCGACCGGGTGCTGCGCCACCAGAACGGCAACCGCGGATTCGGGCACACCGTCCCGCTGCTCGCCGTCGTCGCCGTGGACCTGCGCGCCTTCGGCGGTGCAGGGGAACGCAACCAGGCGTGGGTCGACGGCGGCATCTTCCTCGACGAGCTGATGCTCGCCTTCCACTGCCTGGGGGTGTCGTCGTGCGCGCTGAACCTGTCGATCCGCTCCGGGGAGTCCCGCGCGCTGCGCGAGGAGATCGGCGCGGACGAGGGCCTGGAGTTCATCTCGATGGCCGCCTTCGGCTACCCGGCCGAGGGTGCCAGGCACACCCGGTCCACGAACCGTCCGGTCGAGGAACTGCGCAACATCCGGTAACCCCGCTGGCCCACTTCCGGCCCGACGCAGCAACCCCACAGGATGGTCGCACCAACCTGTGGGGTTGCCGTCTGCCTGGGGGACGGGGAGTGGGGGCTACTCCGGCTGGGCCGGGCGCAGGCTGGTCCACATGAGGAAGACCGCGGTCGCCGACATCACCGACACCACGCCGACGAGCAGGGCGGTGTCGCGCAGGAGCAGCAGGGGGAGCAGCAGCACCAGGCGTCCGAACGCCCAGGCCAGGTAGTACCGGTTCAACCGCTTCATCAACGGGATCTTCGAGCACATCGCCGAGGGCATCCAGGTCAAGCAGAACACGCTGACCAGGGCCAGCGACAGGACCGTCACCGAGTCGTCCCCGTGCAGGGAGAACAGCACGGCACCGGCCTGCACCGCCGCACTGGCGGCACCGAGTGCCAGGCCGATGAGCAACGCCTTGCGGCACCAGGAGCGCTCGCCGGCCACGTCGTCGGCGCGCACGGCCGCGGCGATCTTCGCCTCCACGGGAGGGGCCACGACCTGCTGGGCCAGCGTGCCGAACCCGCCGGTGAGGCGCACGACGACCGCCCACAGTTCCTGGTAGGGGCCCAGGAACGGGGTGATGAACCCCTGGAACTGGAAGCCGAACTCCGCCAGCAGCACCCCGCCGGTGGGGCGTGTGGAGTCGCGTAGCCAGCGCCGGTGCACCTCGTCGGTGAGGGAGCCACGGTCACGCCAGAGGACGTTGAGCAGCTTGTTGCGGGTGCGCCACAGGATCAGCACGGCCGCGACGAGCGGGTTCAGTCCCGCCACCACGATCAGCCCGGCCTGGAAGGGCACGGCGAAGACGACCACGCAGGTGGCCACCACGTTCGTCACGCCGAAGACGAGGCGGGCGGTGGAGTAGACGTCCATGCGCTGTTCCTGGGTCGCCACGGCCACGGCCATCACGTACAACCCGTTGGTGAGCAGCAGCATCGTGGACCAGCCGGTGAGCACCGCCACGGTGTGGGTGTCCGGGGTGAACACCAGGTCGGCCACCAGGCCGACGACCACGAGGACCACGGTGACGACGAGCATCGACAACAGCGACAGGGACGTCGCCGCGTCCCGCGAGCCGGTCGAGACCGTGAGGTAGCGGCTGTGGAAACCCAGGATGGAGGTGCGCGACAGCACGGTGGCGAGCGCCAGCGGCAGCATGAGGTAGGCCAGCTGGCCGGTCTCCTGCCCGATGATGGGCAGCAGCATCGCCAGGAAGTTCAGGCCCTGGCCGAACAGGGCGGGGCCCATGCGTAACAACGACGAAAACCGGCCGTGAGAACGACCGGTTTCCTCGGGTGCGGGGGAGGTCAGCGGTCCGCTCCCACCGTTTCCCTGGCGGTGGCGTCGCTCACGCTGCTCGGGCCGGTGGAACCGGTGGAGCCGGCGTTCGTGCTGCTCGTCTTCTTCGCCGAGCTCACCGCGCGGGCGGTGTTGCCGTAGCCGTAACCGTAGCCGTTGCGGTAGTAGCCCTTGCCCTCGGACTTCGGGGTCATGGTGAACACGGTGCCCAGGATGTGGGCACTGACCTGGTTCAGGTTGGTGGTCGTGCGGGTGAGCTGGTCCACGGTGGTGTTGCCGTGGCGCACGGCCAGGATGATGCCGTCGGCCGCGGAGGCGACCAGGGCGGCGTCGGTGACCGGGATGACCGGGGAGGCGTCCACCACGACGTAGTCGTAGCGGGAGTCCAGCTCGGCGAGTAGGTCGCGGAAGCGCTGGGAGCCGAGCAGCTCCGCCGGGTTCGGCGGCTGCGGGCCGGAGGTGATCACCGACAGGCTGTCGCGTCCGGAGTCCTGCACGATGTCGTCGACGTCGGCGGCACCGGAGAGCACCGTGGACAGGCCGACCTCGGACTGCAGGTCACCGTCGAGGTAGTCGGCGACGCGGGGACGACGCAGGTCGGCGTCCACGAGGCAGACACGCTCGCCGTCGTCGGCCAGGGCCAGCGCCAGGTTGGTGGCCAGGGTGGACTTGCCCTCGCCGGGCATGCCGCTGGTCACGGCGATGACGGTCGGGGGGTTGTCCACGTCGAGGAAGCGCAGGTTGGTGCGCAGCTCGCGGAACTGCTCGGCGGCGATGACCGGGGCGGCGGAGAAGTCCAGGACGTGCGAGCCGGCGGTCTCGGTGCTGTTGTTGGCTCCGCCGCCGGAGAGGTTGTCGCTGGTGCTGATCGAGCCGACGGACGGTGCACCGACGATGTCGGTGATCGCGTGCTGGTCGCGGATGCGGCGGTCCGTCATGCCGCGGATGATCGCGGCGGCCAGGCCGACGACCAGGCCGATGAGGATGCCGATGCCGGCGTTCTGCAGCGTCTTGGGGGAGGACGGGG
>JAKDIS010000140.1 GCA_030450335.1 Corynebacterium sp.
CGCCGGCACCGATGACGGTGATTCTGGAGGGGCTCGAAGACATGGGCCCATTGTGACACCCGGCGCGCCGGCCGTGGTTGCCCGACGGAGGTTTCAGCTCAAGCCATAGCCTTGACCAGCCCATAGCGAATGCAGGTGTGTTCTATAGCGAAACCTCATTAGTGTGAGTATCCAGACCACAGTCAGGAGACTCGCAATGAGCTTTTCGGTAAGTTTCGGACACGGCAATGATGCGGAGCCTCCCCGGCCGAGGATCCAGTTGTCCGTCGGAGTTATCTTCGTCGTCGCCTCAATCCTCCTGGTGGGAACGGTCTTCTTCGACGCCCCCATCGAATTGTCGATGTTCGTCGCACTGATCGCGTTGATGCTGCTTCTCGCGGTACGGGGATTCAACTTCACCGACATCCAGAACGCCATCTGGGACTCGATGCGCAATGTCCTGGAGATGGTGATGATCCTCCTCACCGTCGGCATGCTCGTCAGCACGTGGGCGCAGGCCGGCACCATCCCGATGATCATCAAGTTCGGGCTCGAGACCATCAACCCGACCTGGTTCTACACCACCGCGATCATCCTCTGCTCCATAACGTCCCTGGTCACCGGAACTTCATGGGGAACCATGGGCTCCGTAGGCGTGGCGTTGATGGCCGTCGGCGGCGGCCTGGGCCTACCGCCGGCCGTGACCGCCGGAGCGATCATCAGCGGTGCGTACTTCGGTGACAAGCTCTCGATGCTGTCGGACTCCACGAACCTCGCCGCGGCGATCACCGGAACCCCTCTGCTCACCCACATCCGCTACATGCTGATCACCACGATTCCGGCGTACATCGGGACACTGGTCATCTTCCAGACCATCGGTTTCATCTACGCCCCCGAACACGCGAACACCGAGGGGCTCGACCAGGTCATCGCCGGGCTCAACGACAACTTCGAGATGGGGTGGTTCTCGCTGCTCCCCGCAGCGGTGACGGTCGCGATGCTGATCTTCCGCCTGCCCCCGTACGTGGCGATCTTCGGCGGGGTGGTCGGAGCGTTCTTCGTCAGCATCTCGACGCAGGGCCTGGACCGGACCGAGGTCATCAACGCCATCTACGACGGTTTCGTGCTGGACACCGGGATGGAGAACATCGACGACCTGATCTCCGGTGGCGGCATGATGTCCATGGCGGGCCTGGCGATGCTGTTCCTCTTCGCCGTCGGCGTGGCCGGGCTGCTCGACAAGGGTGGCTTCATCGCGGTCATCATCGAGAAGTTCCTCACCTACGCCAATTCCCGACGCAAGCTGATGTCGATGTCGTCACCGCTGCTGATCATCGCCGTCGGTCTCGGCGCCTCCTTCTCCTTCGCCGCGGTGATGGCCGGTTCCCTGCTGAAACCGGCGTACCGGAAGATGGGCCTGAAAAGTCAGAACCTCTCCCGCACCATCGAGGACTCCGGCACCGTGTACGACGCCTTCTACCCCTGGTCCGCGGGCGGGGTCTTCGCCGCCGGTGCCCTGGGCGTGGCCACGTTCTCGTACATGCCGTTCATGTTCTTCGCCTTCCTGTCCACCATCTTCGGCATCATCGTCGCCCTGACCCAGTTCCGGGTCGAGACGCTCCCGGAGGACGAGCAGGAACCCGACCCGACACCCGGTGAAGACTCACCCACCACCGCAACCATCGCCGAGAAAGGCCGTGCATGACCATGACCAACAACAACGACCGGATCGCCGGACCCCGCACCGCCGTGATCACCGGGGCCGCCAGCGGCATGGGACGCTCCACCGCAGAACTCCTGGTGTCCCACGGCTGGAACGTGATCGGCATCGACGTGTCCGTCGTCCCCGAGATCACCGACCCGGCCGGAACCTCCGGCACCTCCGGGACCCTGTTCCCGGTGCGTGCCGACATCACCGACCGCACGGCGCTGCAGGACGGCATCACCGACGCCCTGCACGAGACGGCTTCCGTGGACGGTTCCGGTCACGTCGACCTGGTCGCCAACATCGCCGGGGTCTTCCCTCCCAGCACCCTCGACACCTACACCGACGAGCTCTACCGGCTGGTGTTCGACGTCAACGTCCTGGGCAGCCTGAACCTCGTGGCCGCCTGCCGCCCGTTCCTGACGAGGGGTTCGGCGGTGGTGAACTTCGCGTCGGTGGACGCGTTCACCGTCTCCCCCGGGCAACTGCTCTACGGCGCGTCGAAGGCTGCGGTGGTCATGATCACGAAGAGCCTCGCACTGGAGCTGGCCCCGCACGGGATCCGGGTCAACGGCATCGCGCCCGGATGGGTGGACACCCCCGGCAACGCCGCGACAGGACGCATGGCCGCGGCGGCCGCGTCCGTCCCGCTGGGACGCGTGGCGCGTCCGGAGGAGATCGCCCGCTGGGTGGAGATCATCGCCGGGGAGGACGCCGCCTTCCTCGCCGGCGAGACGATCGTCCTCTCCGGTGCCGACGTCATGCGTTAGGCGCGTCCGGCGGCAGGTCGGCGACCAGGTCGGTGACCAGCTGCTGCAGTGCCGTGGCGCCGGGGCTCAGGGTCGCGTTGCGGCGCCTGATGAAGGCGAAGTTCTCCCACATCGGCGGGTCGAGCGGCACCCGGAACAGTTTGTCCGTCGTGCCGGTCACCTCGGCCAACGGGTACGGCGCGATCGTGTCGGCGACCCCCTCCGCCGCCAGGTCCAGGGCCGTGGCCGGCGACACCTCGATGACCGGACGGATGCTGAGGCCCTCGCGCTGGGCGATCTCCATCAGCCGCCGACGGGTCGGGTCGCTGTCGCCCCACAGGACCTCCGGCATCACGAGGGTGGACGCGGCGATGTCGTGGATCGTCTTCGGGGAGGTTGCCCGGGAGGGGTCCCGGGAGAAGTAGTACATCTGCGGCGACCAGTCGAGCGGTTCGGCCTCCAGGCCGCTGTCGTCGACCGGGAGGGCGACGACAGCGGCCTCGATGCGTCCTTCCCTGACCTCGTCGGCGATCTTCACCGAGTTGTCGCCGACCAGCCGGATGCCCACGCCCGGGTGCTCCTCCCGGAACCGGGTGACCATCCTGCTGTGGAACAGGTGCCGGGCGGTGCTGAACGTCCCGAAGGTGACGGTGCCCCCGGTCAGGTCCCGGACCGGGGTCACGGACTCCACCGCCGAGCTGGCCGCCGCCAGCGCCTTCTCCGCGTACGGGATCAGCGTGCGCGCCGCATCGGTGAGGATCAGGGCACGGTTCGTACGGATGAACAGCGGCACCCCGAGAGTGCGCTCCATCCGTCGGATCTGCTCGGACAGGCTGGGCTGCGCGATGTAGTTCGCCTCCGCCGCCGCGGACAGCGAACCGTGCTCCACGGCCGACAGGAAGTAGGCGAACTGCTGCAGACTGACGCGGCCGGGCGAGGTGTTCCTGGGTGCAACCACGCCGACCACGCTACACCTTTCCCCAGGGAAAACCTCTGGCCGTCGAAGTAAAAGAGGTATTCCCTTATTCCTGCTGGGCAGTCACCATGGGAGCAGGTGCGGAAAAGCACACCATCACCACCCTTAACCACCTCCAGGAGGACCACCATGGGACGATTTGCCGTCATCGGAGCCGGGGCAGCAGGCCTCTCCGCCACGAAACTCCTCCTCGACGCCGGCCACACCGTCGACTGCTTCGAGGCGTCCGACGTCCCCGGCGGACACTGGAACACCGACTACGACGCGCTGCACCTGATCACCGCGCGCGACCAGACCCACTTCCCGGACTTCCCCATGCCGGAGGAGTACCCGCACTTCCCCAGCCGCGCCCAGGTCACCGCCTACATCCACTCCTACGCCGATGCCTTCGACCTGCACCGCGTCATCCACTACCGCACCACCGTCATCTCCGCGTCGCCGATCGCAGCACCCGACGGCGACCCGGTCGGCTCAGCCGGCTGGGAGGTCACCACGTCCCGCGGGCACGAGGGGACGTACGACGGTGTCCTCGTCGCCAACGGGCACCTCCGCGAGGGCCGCGTCCCGGCCGCGGCCGAGAACTTCACCGGCTACCAGGTGCACACCGGCCGCTACCGCAACACCGACGAGCTCGCCGGCAACCGGGTCCTCGTCGTCGGCGCCGGAAACTCCGGCTGCGACATGGCCGTCGACGTCGCCCAGCACCGCATGGAGTGCGACATCGTGGTCCGGCACGGCGTGCAGTTCCAGCCGAAGATGTACTTCGGGGTGCCGCGCGCCATGGTGCCGTTCCTCGCCGACTTCACACCGGACGAGCAGGACCTCCTCAACCGGCTCATGGCCCGGTTGTCGATCGGCGAGAACAGCGCCTACCCGGGCCTCCCGATGCCCGAGGCACACACTCTCGCCGACGGACCGACGACCGTCAACGACCTGCTGCTCTACTGGATCCAGCACGGCCGCGTGACGGTACGCCCGGCCATCGAGCGGATCGAGGACCGGACGGTGCACTTCTCCGACGGCACGTCGAAGGAGTACGACTCCATCATCTGGGCCACCGGCTTCCACACCTCCCTGCCCTTCCTGGCCACCGACCTGATGCGGTGGGAGTCCGGCTCCCCGGTCCGCTACGCCGGCGGGATCCTCCCGGAGAACGTGGAGAAGCTCTACTTCGTGGGGCTCATCGCCCCGCGCGGCCCGCAGATCCCGGTCTACGGCGAGCAGACCCGACGCATCCTCCGGATGATCGACCTCCACGACCGCAGCGGCGACTCACCCCTGCCGCTGAGCTCCTACTTCCAGAAGGTGCAGGACCCGGAGACCAGGATCGACGTGGTCCGCAACCTCTGGAACTCCGCGATGGCGGACACCGACACCCATCTGCGCTCCCTGGAGGCACTCGATGCTCTCAACCTCCCGCAGGACGGGGCGACGCCATGAGTGCCGGACGCTTCGCGGGACGCACCGCGCTGGTGACCGGTGGCGCACGTGGCCAGGGGCTCGCCCACGGCCGTCGCCTCGCCGACGAGGGCGCGGTCGTGTTCCTCGCCGACGTCCTCGACGACGACGGGGAGGCGGCGGCCGCCGCCCTGCGACGGGACGGCCACGACGTGACGTACCTCCATCTCGATGTGGCGGACGTCGCCGACTGGCGGTCCGCGGCGTCCACCGTCGCCGAGGCACACCCCAGCCTGGACGTGCTGGTCAACAATGCCGGGATCATCCGCGTGGTGCCCATCGAGCAGGAGGACCCGGTGGCCTGGGCCCGGGTGGTGCAGGTCAATCTCACCGGGGCGTTCCTGGGGATGCAGTCCATGCTCCCCCTCCTGCGTGGGTCGGACTCGGCGTCCGTGGTCAACACCTCGTCGATCTTCGGCCCGTCCGGCGCTGCCGGGTACTCGGCCTACGCGGCGTCGAAGGCCGGCCTGCTCGGTCTGACCCGGACGGCGGCGCTGGAGTTCGCACCGCTCGGTATCCGCGTCAACGCCCTGGTGCCGGGCGGCGTGGCCAGTGCCATGAACGCCGATGAACCCGACGGTGGCGTGGTCCCCGAGACGCCCCTGGGACGACGTGCCGACGTCGCGGAGCTCGCCGCCGCGGTCGCCTACCTCGCCAGCGACGACGCGAGCTTCGTCACGGGGACGGAGCTTGTCGTCGACGGCGGGTTCCTGGCACGGTGAGCATCATGAACAACTCCATGAACAGCACGCTCGGCACCGTGGGTTTCGTCGGCGTCGGGTCCATCGCCGTCTCGATGGTCGAGGGGCTCCTGCGCGGTGCCGCCGGCTCCGGTGACGACGCCACGCCCGTCGTCCTGTCCCCGCGGGGCTCCGCCAACGTCGCCCGGCTACGCGAGCGGTTCCCGCAGGTCAGCGTCGCAGCGTCCAACGCTGAGGTCGTCGGCCAGTCAGACGTGGTCGTCGTGGCCGTCCGCCCCGACCAGCTTGACGAGGCCCTGGCCGAGGCCCCCTTCCGCGACGGCCAGACCGTGGTCAGCGTGCTCGCCGGGGTGAGCATCGAGGCAGTGCGCCACGCCGTCGGACGCGACGGCGTCCCGGTCGCGCGCGCGATCCCGCTCCCGCCGGTCGCCGAGCACGGCATCGAGGTGCCCGTCACCC
>JAKDIS010000141.1 GCA_030450335.1 Corynebacterium sp.
TCAGCGGGTCGACGTCCAGCTCGATGAAGTTGGCCTGGAAACCCTCCCGGACGTACCCGGTGGAGTCCATGTGCCCGGCGTAGGCACCGCCGGCGGTGAGCGCAGAGAGTGCCTCGGCCGGCGTGAAGGCGCGTTCCGGGTGGTACGGCGGCAGCGACGGGGACAGCGACGAACCGCCGGTCAGGGCGATGTACAGGTTCGGCAGTGCCTCGTGCGGTGCGGTGGGGGCGTCGGTCCCCAGGGTCATGGGGATGCCGGACTCCCGGATCCTGTGCCACGGGAACCCGCGCTCCTGACGCTCGTCGCCGAGCACGGCCTTCCAGTTCTCCAGGATGGCCGGGTCGCTGTGCACCGGCTGCATGGACGCCACGGCGCCGAGTTCCGCCATGCGGTGGATCGTCGCGTCGGTCACGCTCTCCAGGTGCTCGATGCGGTGCCGACGGGACCGGATGTCGCTGCCGTTCTCGGCGGCACAGTGCTCGAGCACGTCGATCGCGATCTCGCTGGTGCGGTCGCCGATGGCGTGCATGGCGATCTGCAGTCCGGCGGCGTCGACCGCCGCGGCGACCGGTTTCATGCTCCCGGCGTCCCAGATGGGGTCGGCGTTGGTGCCGTCGGCGTAGGCGCAGCACATCGTGGCGGTCCTCGCGTCGATGACGCCGTCCATGATGAACTTCACCCCGGCGATGCGGAACCAGCCGGACTCGCCGCCGGTCTCGAGTTCCTCGCGCAGCGCCACCACCCGGTCGACCTGGGCGAGGTTCTCCGCGGGGTCGTCCTCGGCGATCATCAGCACGTGCCCGGTGATCGGGAACGGCAGCCGTCCGTCACGCTCGATGATGGTGCGTACGGCGGCGACCTCCGGTGCGGTCAGTGCCATGTCGGTGACACCGGTGACCCCGGACTCCAAGTAGGCGTCGAAGGCCAGCCGCAGGGAGGCGACCCGGTCGTCCAGGGTGGTGATGCTGTCGAGGAAGTCCCAGGCGTACTTGCGTCCGGCGGTCTCGTAGAGCAGCCCGGTCGCCTCGCCGGTGGCGTCGCGTGCGATCTCGCCGCCGACCGGGTCAGGGGTGTCTCGGTCGATGCCGGCCTCGCGCAGGGCCGCGGAGTTCAGCCAGGTGGAGTGCAGGTCGTTGGCGTCGAGGTAGACGGGGACGTCGGGGAGGACCTCGTCCAGCATCGCGGCGGTGGGGTGGGTGTCGCCGACGGCGTCGAAGAGCCAGCTGACGCCGAGCACCCGGGGAGCCTCCGGGTTGTCGCGGCGCCAGGCGAGCAGCCGGTCCTGGATCTCGGCCAGGGAACGGCAGTCGCGCAGCTGCGCCTTGCCCAGCGCGGTACCGAAGGACGCCAGGTGCGTGTGCGAGTCGATGACGCCCGGGGCGACGAAGCGTCCTGCGAGGTCGACCTCGGTGACCGCGGCCGTCGCGGCGGTGACGGCGTCCCGCACCTCGCCGAGGGTGCCGACCGCGGTGAACCGGCCGTCCTCGACGGCGAAGGCCTCGGCGGTCGGGGCGTCCGCCGCACCGGTGAAGACGGTGGCGTTGCGGTAGATGGTGCTCATGCTGGTGCTCCTAACGGGAGGTGGGGGCGTTGCGGTAGAGGACTGTGTAGACGAGGGCGCTGACGGCGATGCCCGCCGGGATCGACAGGTCCATGCCGGTGAGGCTGGAGACCGGGCCGACGAAGACGTCGGTGCTGATGCACAGCAGTGCGGCGACGCCGCCCACGGAGACGCTCGCCAGGCCGTTCCAGTTCCAGCCGTCGCGGAACCAGAAGGGGCTGTGCGGGGAGTCGTCGAGCAGCGTGGGACCGTCGTACCGGTTGCGCCGCAGGACCACGTCCGTGGCGAAGACGGTGATCAACGGGCCCGAGGCGATTACGATGAGCTGCAGCAGCAGCGACACCGAGGTGGTGAAGTCGTAGACGGCCACGGACACGACGGTCAGCAGCGTGCCGATCACGGTGATGATCAGGGTGGACGGGATGCGCTTCAACGGGATGCCGAGGGCCTGCAGGGACAGGCTCGCGCTGTAGGTCGTCATGCCGTTGAGGCCGATGGCCGCGACGATCACGCCGAGGGTGAAGACCGGGAAGAACCAGGACGGCATCGCCGCCTCGAAGGCCCCCAGCGGGTCGCCGATCATGTCGAAGCCCGCGCCGGTGGCGATCAGGGCACCGACCATGGTGAAGATGATCCCGGCGCTCGCCCCGCCACAGCCTGTCGCCGCGGCGGTCTTCCACTTCGGGGTGTCGCTCGGCAGGTAGCGGGCCATGTCGGGGCTGTTGAAGAAGGACAGCGGGGCGGACGCGAGGATCGTCACGCCGATGCTCATCGCGGCGGCCAGCTCCATGCCGCCGAGCTGCTCGGTGGGACGGTAGCTGAGGTCGAAGTGGGGGATCATGAACGCGGTGGCCAGCAGGAACACCACGGCCAGGGCGTTGGCGACGTACGGGTAGAGCCGGGTGATCAGCCCATGGCCGTAGATGCCGACCAGGGCGGTGACCCCGGAGATCACGATGACGACGGTGACGTCGACGGCGACGCCGGAGGGCACCCCGAATCGGTTGAGCAGGCCGACACCGTTGACCGAGGCCGCCGACCAGGTCAATGACAGGTAGACCGCGGAGAGCAGCCACCCGTAGAGCCCGACGATGATCTTGTTGCCCCGGATGCCGTACATCGCGCGGGTGATCACGGAGCCCGAGGTCCCGGCCGCCGGCCCACTGACGGCGAGGATGCCGACGAGGATCCACCCGAGGTTCGCGATGACCGTGACGGCGAGCGCCTGCCAGAGACTCAGGCCCAGTCCGGCGACGAGGACCGCGCCCAGGGTGATGGTGAGGAAGCTGATGTTGGGGGTCGCCCACACCCAGAACAGTGAACCGGGGTGACCGCCCCGTTCGTCCTCGGTGATGTACTCGATCCCGCGTGTCTCGGCACCGTGCACGGAGACGTCGGGGTCGCTCTGGGTGGTGACGGTCGGGGTGTCTGTGGTGTCGGTGGTGTCTGGCTTCGGTACCAGTGCGGTCATGGGAGGGACCTTTCGGTGGGGCCGGTGGTGACGGCCGCGGTGGTGGTGTCGGTGGTGGTGTTGGTGGTGGTACGTGCCGGCGCGACGCGCCGGGTGCCGGACGGGGCGGTGGCCTCGACGGCGGCGCCGAGGGCGAGCAGGCGGTTGTCGTCCCAGGCGCGTCCCGCCAGGGTCAGGCCCACCGGCACGCCGCCGGTGCTCCCCATCGGCACGGTCACCGTGGGGATCCCGAGGTGCCGCGGAACGAGGTTGCCGTTGGCGACCCACACGCCGTTGCGCCAGGCCAGTTCGGCGGAGGCGGGGTCGGTGTCGGCGTCGGACGGGCCCACGTCGGCCATGGCGGGGAAGACCACGGCATCCAGGCCGAGGTCGTCCATCCACTGCTCCAGGTCGACCCGGCGGGTCTCCTCCAGTCCGCGCACACCGTCGGCGAGAAGTGAGAACGAGGGGTTGCGGAGGAGGTCGTCCGGCCCGGTGTAGCCGAGCCCGGCGACGAGGGCGGGGTAGGTGGCGATGTCGTCGTCGAAGCCGTCGTAGCGGTCCGGCAGGGCGCCGTCGGGGTGGGGGAAGATCGTCGAGCCGTCCTGCGGGTCGAGTGCGCCGAGCGAGTCCAGCGCGGGGTCGCCGTTGGCCTGCAGGAAGTCCTCCCAGGCCCAGGCGGCGAGCGCGCCGACCTCCAGGTCCAGGTAGGCGGGGTCGAGCAGGCCGCGGGTGGACACCGTCGGCGCGCCGGGCCGGTCGCCCTCGTAGTTGCTGACCACGGGGAAGTCGACCTCGACCACGGTCGCGCCGGCCTTCTCGAGGTCGGCGCGCAGCGCCTCCCACGCGGCGAGGACGTCCGGGGACGTCTCGATGCGGCGTCCCATCGGACCGCCGACCCCGGTGTCGCCGGTGCGGTCGCCGCCGGTGCCGGCGGCAGCGTCGGCGTTGACGTACATCGCCGGCACGCCGAGGCGCACACCGGCGAGGTCCCCGCCGGTCGCGGAGGCGAGCGTCCGGTAGCTTTCCGGACGCACCGCGGAGGACGCCGGGACGTGGACCCAGGGCTGCGTCCTCCAGAAGTCGCCGCGGGTGGTGTGGTCGTCGGCGACGACCACGTCGAGCACCTCGGCCATGTCCGCCATGGAGCGGGTGTGCGGCACGACGACGTCCATGGTCGGCACCAGCGGCCAGTTCCCGCGCGTGGAGATCACCCCGCGCGAGGGGGTGTAGGCGCACAACGCGTTGCACGACGCCGGTGCCCTGCCGGACGACCAGGTCTCCTCGCCGAGGCCGAAGGCGGCGAACTCGGCGGTGGTCGCCGTGCCCGAACCGTTGGACGACCCGGAGGCGAAGGCGCTGGTCAGGTAGGACGCGTCGTAGGGGCTCTCGGCGCGCCCGTGCAGGCCACGCTGCATGCCGCCGTTGGCCATCGGCGGCATCGTAGTCAGTCCGAGCAGGACGGCGCCGCCGCCGCGCAGCCGTTCGACGGTGAAGGCGTCGCGCTGTGCGACGAGGGTGGCGAAGGCGGGGGAGCCGGCCGAGGCGGTGAGGCCACGGGCCAGGTAGGACTCCTTGGCGGTGTAGGGGATGCCGTCGAGCGGGCCGAGGAGGGTGCCGGTGCGGCGTCGTTCGTCGGAGGCGCGGGCGTCGGCCTCGGCGTCCGGGTTGTCGACGATGACGGAGTTGAGCGGCACGCCACCGTCGGCGGCGTGTGCGCCGTGTTCGCTGTTGCCGGCCGGACGGTCGTGGCGGGCGATGCGTGCGCGGTAGGCCGCGACCAGGCCGACGGCGGTGGTGCTGCCGTCCTCCAGGGCGGCGCGCAGTTCGGCGATGGACCTGCCCGTGACGTCGAAACCGTCGGTCATGTCAGCCACACTCCACCGCCGGCTGCTGCTGGGTGATGCAGTGGATGCCGCCGCCGAAGGCGAAGATGTCGCGGGCGTCCACGAGCTCCACGGTGCGCCCCGGGTAGGACGCCGCGAGGATGCCGCGGGCGCGCTCGTCGGCGACCTCGTCGCCGAAGGCGCAGAGGATGACGGCGTCGTTGCAGACCAGGTGGTTGATGTAGGAGTAGTCGACCCAGTCGCCCTCGTCGTCGCGCAGGACGGCAGGGGCGGGCAGGTCCACGATGTGCAGGGGGCGTCCGTCGGCGTCGACGGCGTCCTCGAGCACGGCGCGCAGCTGCCGGGATACCTCGTGGTCGGGGTGGGCGGGGTCGTCCTGGCGGTGCAGCAGGACGTGGCCGGCCTCGGTGAAGCAGGCGACGATGTCGACGTGGCCGCGGGTGCCGAAACCGTCGTAGTCGCGGGTCAGCCCGCGCGGCAGCCACACCGCGTGGCGGGTGCCGAGCCGGGCGTGGACCTCCGCCTCGACCTGCTGCTTCGTCCACCCGGGGTTGCGGTCCGGGTCGAGCTGGACGGTGTCGGTGAGCAGGACGGTGCCGCGTCCGTCGACGTGCAGGCCGCCGCCCTCGGCGACGAGGGGGGAGTCGACGACGGGGATGCCGGCGGCGCCGGCAGCGCCTGCGACGGCCGTGGCGAGGTGGGCGTCCTTCCCCCAGGCGGCCCACTGCTGGGCGCCCCAGCCGTTGAAGATCCAGTTCACCGCGCGCAGGGACCCGTCGTCGTCGAGGACGAAGGTGGGCCCGGAGTCGCGCATCCAGGCGTCGTCCAACGGTGCGGTGGTGACGGTGACGTCGGTGCCGAGCATGTCGCGGGCGACGTCCTCGTCGGACGGGTCGGCGACCACGGTGACCGGCTCGTGGCGGGCCACGGTGCGGGCGACCGTGCACCAGGCGCGGCGGGCGCGGGCGAGATCGCCTGCATCACCTGATTCGTCTGTACCAAAGGTGTCGTTTGCGGTGGGGAAGGACATCCACGTGCGTTCGTGCGGTGCCCACTCCGCGGGCATGGTGGTGGTCGTGGTCATGGAGC
>JAKDIS010000025.1 GCA_030450335.1 Corynebacterium sp.
GGGGACTATGACGACTACGGCGACGAGGACTACGACGAGTACGCCTCCGTCGACCGCGAACTCGACGACGCCGTGCGCCAGGACCGCGCCCCGCGTTCCACCTCCGCGATGAGCAGGACGCGACGCGCCCCTGCATCCGCTGGGTCCGCTGCGTCCGCCGAGACCCGCGCGGCCCGCCGCCCGTCGCCGATGGACAACTACCCGGTGGACTCCAACTCCAACTCCAGCTCCAGTTCCGACGACCAGGCGACCCTGGTGTTCCGGGGCAAGAGCCCGCAGGAGCTGGCGGACCCGGGTGCCCCGGTCGAGGACGACGACCTCCAGGCGCCCACCGTCGGTGGTGCGGCACCTGCCACCCGTGGCTCGCGCCCGGCCGCGACCTCGGGTATCGACGACGACCTCTTCGGCGAGGACTCATCCTCCGCAGCTTCTGCTGCCCCCGCCGCGAAGACGCCCGCACCCAAGACCCCTGCGCCGGCGAGCCCGGTGCCCGCGGTGGCGCCGGTGGCGGCACCCGCGGCTGCGGCGGCTGCGGCGGCTGGCGCGGCTGGCGCAGCTGGCGCTGCTGCGGCGGCTGGAGCCGGTGCGACCCGCACCGCGCCTGCGGCGTCCGGGCAGTCCGCCGCGGACGACCGCGAGGAGACCCGCCGCCGTATCCTCGCGCGCTCCGGCGCCGACCCGGACGCCGCGAGCGCCTCGGCGGCGTCCGGTGCGTCCGGAACGTCCGGGGTCGAGGAGACCCCGCCCGTGGCCGACGTGACCTCGGCCGAGTACCTCCTGCCGTCCACCGAACTGCTGGTCCCCGGTGAGGCCGCCAAGACCCACAGTGAGGCCAACGACCGGATGATCGAGGCGATCACCGAGGTCTTCGCCGAGTTCAAGATCGACGCCCAGGTCACCGGCTTCTCCCGCGGACCCACCGTGACCCGCTACGAGATCGAGCTCGGCCCGGGTGTGAAGGTCTCCAAGATCACCAATCTGCAGTCCAACCTCGCCTACGCCGCGGCCACCGACAACGTGCGGCTGCTCACCCCGATCCCGGGCAAGTCCGCCGTGGGTATCGAGGTGCCCAACAGCGACCGCGAGATGGTCCGCCTCGGCGACGTGCTCAACGCCCCCAACGTCCACGACGACCCCGACCCGATGCTCATCGGGCTGGGCAAGGACATCGAGGGCACCTTCGTGGCGCACTCGATCCAGAAGATGCCGCACCTGCTCGTCGCCGGTTCCACCGGTTCCGGTAAGTCCGCCTTCGTCAACTCCCTGCTGGTGTCCGTACTGACGCGCGCGACACCGGAGGACGTGCGCCTGATCCTCATCGACCCGAAGATGGTGGAGCTGACCCCCTACGAGGGCATCCCGCACCTGGTGACCCCGATCATCACGCAGCCGAAGAAGGCCGCCGCCGCCCTGACCTGGCTGGTCGAGGAGATGGAGCAGCGCTACATGGACATGAAGTCCACGCGCGTGCGCCACATCAAGGACTTCAACCGCAAGGTGAAGTCCGGTGAGATCACCACGCCCGCCGGCTCCGAGCGCGAGTACCGCCCGTACCCGTACATCGTCTGCGTCGTCGACGAGCTCGCCGACCTGATGATGACCGCGCCCAAGGAGATCGAGGACGCGATCGTGCGCATCACCCAGAAGGCCCGTGCCGCGGGCATCCACCTGGTGCTCGCCACGCAGCGTCCCTCCGTGGACGTGGTCACCGGCCTGATCAAGACCAACGTGCCCTCCCGCCTGGCCTTCGCGACGTCGTCGCTCACCGACTCCCGCGTGATCCTGGACCAGGGTGGTGCGGAGAAGCTCATCGGCATGGGCGACGGGCTGTTCATCCCGCAGGGTGCGGGCAAGCCGCTGCGCATGCAGGGCGCGTTCGTCACCGATGAGGAGGTCCAGGCCGTGGTCGACGCGGCCAAGGACCAGGCCGAGCCCGACTACACCGACGGCGTCACCGAGGACAAGGCCGCCGAGGCGAAGAAGGACATCGACCCGGACATCGGCAACGACCTGGAGGACCTGCTGCAGGCCGTGGAGCTCGTGGTCACCAGCCAGTTCGGCTCGACCTCCATGCTGCAGCGCAAGCTGCGCATCGGCTTCGCCAAGGCAGGACGCCTGATGGACCTCATGGAGACCCACGGGGTCGTCGGCCCGTCCGAGGGGTCCAAGGCCCGCGACGTGCTGGTCAAGCCCGAGGAGCTGGACACCATCGTCTGGATGCTCAAGGGGGCAGACCCGGCCGAGGCGCCGAAGGACGCGCAGGGCGAGGCCGATGTCTGGGGCGACGAGTACGGCGAGGACGACTACGCGCAGGACGACTACGCCGCCGTCCCCACCGCCGATACCGCCGCTGCCGGCAGTGCCGGCAGTGCGTCGGCCGGTGACACCCCGGGCGGCTACCCGGACCAGGACAGCGACCCCACCGGGGAGATCCCCGTGGTCCAGGCGCAGGACGAGCCGCGCGTGGTGCGCGCCGACCCGTCCGGTACCGCCGGCGTGTTCTAGGGCTCCTCGTCCCGCGTCGTCGGGAGGGACACCCGGGGCGGGCTTCTGGTATAGTCCTGAGAAGTCAGGAGGGGAGTACCCCGCCCACGGCACTGATCGTCAACACGGCGACCGTCATCGGTCCCCGGTCGTGCCGGCCACCAGGAGTGACACTGCTGGTGGTGGGGGAGACCTCCGGTCCACCTAGCCGACCGGAGGTTTCGACCCGTCATGGAAGTTAACGCCCTCACCTGGATCATCACCATCGTGGTGATCGCAGGATTCTTCGTCTTCGACTTCTACGCCCACGTGCGTACCCCCCACGCCCCCACCATCAAGGAATCTGCCTGGTGGAGCCTGTTCTACGTCGCCCTGGCCTGCTGCTTCGGGGTGTTCCTCTGGTTCACCTGGGGTGAGCCCGGCGACCCCCACGTCCACGGGGTGGAGTTCTTCACCGGCTACGTCACGGAGAAGGCGTTGAGTGTGGACAACCTCTTCATCTTCGCCCTGATCATGGGCACGTTCAAGGTGCCGCGGGAGTACCAGCAGAAGGTGCTGCTGATCGGTATCGCCCTGGCGCTGGTCTTCCGCGGTATCTTCATCGCCTTCGGTGCCGCCGCCATCGACGCCTGGTCGGACGTGTTCTACATCTTCGGCATCTGGCTGCTGTGGACGGCGTTCAGCGTGGTCCGCGACGAGGTCTCCGACAAGCCGGAGAAGGACCCCAGCGACATGAAGCTGATCAAGACGCTGAACAAGGCCGTTCCCGTGGCCGACGAGTACCACGGTGACAAGCTGTTCGTGCGTCGGCTCGGCAAGTTCGCCGTGACGCCTCTGCTGGTCTGCCTGGTGGCGATCGGCATGACGGACCTGATGTTCGCACTGGACTCCATCCCGGCGATCTACGGCATCACCCAGGAGCCCTACATCGTGTTCACCACCAACGCCTTCGCGTTGCTGGGTCTGCGACAGATGTACTTCCTGCTGGACGGACTGCTCGACCGCCTGGTGTACCTGCCCTACGGCCTGGGCGTGATCCTGGCCTTCATCGGTGCCAAGCTGATTCTGCACGCCCTGCACGAGAACGGCCTGCCGTTCATCAACGGTGGCGAGCCGGTGCTGGGTGCCCCCGAGGTGGAGACGGTGACGTCGCTGATCGTTATCGTCGGCGTCCTGGCCGTGACGGTGATCGCCAGCCTGCTGAAGTCGCGCCACGACGCGGGCAAGGACGACGGCGAGGCGGACGGCGAGGCGGACGGCGAGGCGGACGCGACCGAGGAAGACTCCGGGACCTCCGTAGAGTCCGCTGGCAACCGCTGATGTCGGGCCCCGTCGGTGTTACCCCCGACGGCCGTACTGGGTAGGATGTGAAGGGTGCAAGAGACTCAGCACGAGATGCAGAACAGTGACGATCGCGGCCCCCACGGCACCATGACCGGTGCGCGGCGGTCGCAGTTCGGTCGCGCCGTCCACCGGTTCAACCTCCCCAACGTCCTGACCACCGTGCGGATCATCCTGATCCCGGTGTTCGTGTGGCTGCTCATCGCGGCAGGGCCGTTGCAGGGTGAGCGGGACCTCGACCACGCCCTGCGGTGGTGGGCCCTGGTGGCCTTCTGCGTGCTGATGGCGACCGACCAGCTGGACGGGTTCCTCGCTCGGCGCTACGAGGTGATCACCGACTACGGCAAGCTCGCCGACCCCATCGCCGACAAGGCGTTGATGATCTCGGCGATGGTCTCGCTGAACATCCTCGGCGACCTGTGGTGGTGGGTCACGGTGGTGATCGTGGTCCGTGAGCTGGGTATCACGGTGTGGCGCATGGTCCTGGCCCGTCGGGGCAAGGTCGTGCCGGCCTCCAAGGGCGGCAAGTTGAAGACGGTCCTGCAGACGCTCGCGGTCGCCATGGTGATCGCCCCGCTGCCGGAGTGGACGAACTGGCTGACGTACCCGCTCGTGGGCCTGGCCGTGCTGGTGACCGTGGTCACCGGGGTGCAGTACCTGCTGGATTCGCGTAACCGTGCCGGTGCCGACGGCGCCCCAGGTGCCGCACATGCCTGAGGCAGGGGGCTCGGCGCTGCCGGGGATCCTGGCGCGTCGACTGGTGACCGCCGCGACGTCCGCCGGGTTCACGGTGGCCACCGCGGAGTCCCTGACGGCAGGGGCGATCGCCTCGACGGTGGCGGACATCCCCGGCGCCTCGGCGGTGCTGCGTGGAGGTCTCGTGGTCTACGCCACCGACCTCAAGGCCAGCCTGGCCGGCGTGGATGAGGAATTGCTGGACGCCAGGGGACCGGTGGACCCGGACGTCGCCCGGCAGCTCGCCCGCGGTGCGGCCACCCGTTGTGGTGCTGACATCGGCCTCGGTGTGACGGGCGTGGCCGGGCCGGACAGTCAGGACGGACACCCGGTCGGTGAGGTCTACGTGGCAGTGTGGTCCGCCCCTCGTGCCGGGGAGGAGGCCATCGACCACGTCGTGTCACTGACGGAGGCTGACCTCGGCTCCCCGGGACCCGCGGGGCCCTCGCGACGCGACGTACGCGCTGCCGCCGCGTCCCGCGCGCTCTCCCTCGCGATTGACGCGGTGGACGCACTGGACGCGCTCAGCGCGGTCGCCGACGATTTCTGAGACGCTCCGGCCCGTCCGGCTCGTCGCGAAGGCAGGACGCCGCCGTCGTCGTAGTCTAGACTTGGCGGGAACAAAAACGGACCCCCAACCGTTGGAGACGGTAATGGCAAAGCACACTTCGGTACTCGAGAAAGAACGACCCGACGTCGACCTGGCGGGCGTGGACGCGGTGTCCACGACGCTCGCCGAACCGCTCCTGCGTGAGGCCCTCGGCGCGACGTTGCGCGGCTTCCGTGAGGACTCCCACCGCACGCTGCGGGAACTGGCCGTGGCCGCCAACGTGAGCCCCGGCTACCTCTCCGAGCTGGAGCGGGGCCGCAAGGAGGTCTCCTCGGAGCTGCTGGCGAGTGTGTGCGTGGCCCTGGGGATCCGGGTGTCCCAGGTGATCATCGAGGCCGCCGCGATGATGGCGTTCGACGCGGCCGCGGCGGAACTGACCGCCGCCACCCCGGTCGAGCCGGTGTCCGCCGCCGCGCGCTGATATACTTTCGTGGTTGACATCTAGCTGTCACGCACCGACCCTGCGACCTCATCGCCCCGTCCGAAGGAGACGTTCAGACTCATGGCAAACCCGTTCTCTAAGGCCTGGAAGTACCTCATGGCGCTGTTCGACTCGAAGATCGAGGAGAACGCCGACCCGAAGGTGCAGATCGAGCAGGCCATCCGTGAGGCGCAGAACCAGCACCGTCAGTTGTCGCAGCAGGCGGCGGCCGTCATCGGCAACCAGCGTCAGCTGGAGATGAAGCTGAACCGTCAGCTCGCCGAGATCGAGAAGCTCCAGTCCAACACCAAGCAGGCGCTGACGTTGTCGGACAAGGCCCGGTCCGAAGGCGACAACCAGAAGGCCGTGGAGTACGAGAACGCCGCCGAGGCCTTCGCCGCCCAGCTCGTCACCGCCGAGCAGTCGGTCGAGGACATGAAGCAGCTGCACGACCAGTCGCTGCAGCAGGCGGACCAGGCCAAGAAGGCCGTGGAGCGCAACTCGATGCAGCTGCAGCAGAAGGTGTCCGAGCGCACCAAGCTGCTCAGCCAGCTCGAGCAGGCGAAGATGCAGGAGAAGGTTGCGGACTCGCTGCAGTCCATGGACCGGGCCGCCAGCGCGGACTCGCCGAACCTGGACCAGGTCCGCGAGAAGATCGAACGCCGTTACTCCAACGCCCTCGGGCAGGCCGAGCTGGCGGAGAACTCCGTGCAGGGCCGGATGGCAGAGGTCGAGCAGGCCGGCGTGCACATGGCCGGTCACTCCCGCCTGGAGCAGCTGCGTGCGGAGATGGGTGGCGGAAACTCCGGACAGAACGCCGTGTCCGGCTCGGGCTCGCAGCAGGCGATCAACCAGGGGCAACCCCAGGCACAGTCGGTGAATAACGACGCCGTCGCACAGAAGATGCGCGAGCTCCGGGGGGAGTAGGCTTCGTCACATGGTGACCCCGCCCGACGACAGCTCCCGTAGGGAGGCACGCGGGGAGGCCCGTGGCGACGGGGGACATGCGCTGCGGGCCTCGACCGTGGACAGGGAGCGCGTCCTCGCTGAATTGTCCGAGGCAACCGCCCGCGGGCAGATCGACCTGGGGGAGTTTGACGAACGTTGCGCGGCCGCGTGGAGCGTTGGTTCGCGCGCGGACCTCGCCGCACTGCTCGACGACCTCGTCGTCGATCCGATGGCCGTCGTCGCGGGCACGTCCCGCCGCAACGCGGGCGCCCCGCCCGTCCGTCGACCGGGGTCGGCACTCGCCACGTCCGGCGACGCCAGGTTCACCGGGGTACCGGGCTCGGCGTGGTCGGTCGCGGTGATGTCCGGGGTGGACAAGAAGGGGGAGTGGGCCTGTGCTCGGGCCCACCGGGTGGTCGTCGTGATGGGAGGCGCGCTGCTTGACCTGAGGAATGCCGTCTTCGAGTCCCCGGAGACCGTCGTCACCGTCACCGCGGTGATGGGCGGCGTGCAGATCCTGGTCCCGGAGGACGTCCGGGTGGTTGAGCACGGGTTCGGGTTGATGGGTGGCTTCGGCAGCGCCCGGTCCAGGTCGGTCCGACTACGCGAACGTGATCTGCCGCCCGACGCACCCGTGGTGCGGGTGCGCGGCATCGCCGTGATGGGTGGTGTCGAGGTCAAGACGGTGCCGCGGCGGGCCGCCGGGGAGATCTCGGCGCCGTAGTGGTGGGGGCCGTCAGTCCGCCGCGCCGCGCGCACGCAGTGCGTCGGCAATGGAACGGGCACGCAGGATCGTCCTGACCACGACGGGCACGCCGAAGGCGGTCAGCGACACCGCTGCGGAGCGTGACCCTCGGGCACGCCGGGCGTCCAGCACGTCGTTGACCGCCTGGACCTGCAGAGGGATCAGTCGCAGCGTGAGGGTGAGCGCCAGGCTCACCTGGTCGACCGGGACACCGAACCGGGCGAAGGGGGCGAGCATCCGCTCGAAGGTGGCCATCATCTCCGACACCCGGGTGGTGAGGGTGAGCACCACCGCCCCGCCGACGGCGGAGAACAGGACGGTGACCATGGTCGCCGCCTGCTGGAAGTCGGTGCGCCACCACAGCATCAACCCGAGGAACACCAGTAACGGCAGTGCGCCGCTGAGCTGACGTACCAGCAGCCGTGGGGGGATGCGGGCGATGAGTGCCACGAGGAGGACCAGGGCGATGCAGACAGTTCCCCCTACCCAGGAGTCGACCAGCACGGCGGAGGCCACGAGGAAGACGCTGAGCACGGCCAGCTTCACCCCGGGCGCTGCGCGGTGGACCGGGGACGTCCCCGGCGAGTAGACGCCGAGGGGCACACGGGAGGGGCTGATCACCGGCAGCCCACCTCCGACATCCGGCGGACGTAGGCGGCGATCACGTCGTCCGGGGCACCGTCGTCGACGATCCTGCCGTCGTCGACGCAGATCGTCCGCTCGGCGTCGGCGGCGAGCTCCAGGTCATGGGTGACGGTGATGACCTGCTGCTCCAGGGAGTCCAGGGTGCGGCGCAACCGGTTGCGGTTGACCAGGTCGAGCAGGCAGGACGGCTCGTCGGCGACGACGACCTGTGGCGACAGTGCGGTGATCGAGGCGAGCGCGAGCATCTGCTTCTCGCCGCCGGACAGCAGGTGCGGGGACTGCTCGTCCTTGCCCTCCAGCCCCACCGCACGCAGGGACTCGGCGACCCGTTCGGCGATCTGCGTACGGGACAACCCGGAACCGCGCAGTGAGAAGGCGACGTCCTCGGCCACGCTGGGCATGATGATCTGGTTGTCGGGGTCGGAGAAGAGGAAACCCACGGCACCGCGTACCTTGCGCCCGCGGCGTCCGACGGGGACGCCGTCGACCTCCACCGTCCCGGAGGTGGCGGGGGTCAGGCCGTTGATCATCCTGATCAGGGTCGACTTACCGGAGCCGTTGGCGCCGATGACGCTGACACGTTGCTCGGTGAGATCCAGGGTCACCGGGTGCAGGAGCGTGGATCCGTCGACGACGACGCCGGCCCTGTCGTAGGTGACGGTCATGCGGCGGCCCCGGACTTGTCCCGTCGGCGTGCGGACGGTGCGAGGTCGGGGACGGCCCGCAGGACGGCGGCGGCGATGAGGGCCGCGACCACCATCTTGACGATGTCACCCGGGATGAACGGGGCGTTGGAGACCAGTGCGCCGGTGAAGTCCATCCCCGCGCGCAGCATCAGGCCGATGCTGCCGCACAGGTACTGCACGCAGACACCGACGAGTCCGGCGACGATGAAGACACCGACGCGTGCGGCATGGCGACGCGGTGCGAGCTGGGCGATGGCGCCGATGACGACGGCGGAGACGACGTAACCGACGATGTAGCCCACCGTGGGGCCGGCGACGGCGGCCAACGCGGGCTTCCAGCCGGCCATGTTCGGCACGCCGAGGAAGCCGACGGAGATGAAGAGCAGCACGGCGAGGCCGCCGCGCTTCCAGCCGAGGATCATCGCCGTCAGGGCGACGCCCATGTTCTGCAGCACGATCGGGACACCGAGGGAGCCGACCGGGATCGTCACCGCGCCGAGCACGATGATCAGGGCGGCGAAGGTCGCCATCAGGGCGATGTCGGTGGCCGTGGACCGTCGACCGCCCCGATTGTTCGGGGCGGCTGAATCGGCCGAGTCGGCGGTGTCGGCCGGGCGGGTTGATGAGTTCACCATGTGAAGAACTCTAGCCCGTGGCTTGTACGCCGTTCAAGACCGGGGTGGGACGGGTGCGTCTGTTAGCGTATGGGCCATGCGACGTACGGAGTTCGACCGGTTGGTCCACGGAGAGTTCGGCGACTCGTTCGGTAGCTGGATCGCCGGGAGCCACGTCCTCGCGGGGCTCGGGGAGACGCCCGCCGAACTGATCGAACAGGGGCACGATCTCAGGGAGGTCTGGTTGTCGCTGTGCGACGACTTCGAGGTCCCCTCCGAGCGTCGGCTCGGTGAGGACCTGTGACGGCACCTGTGTGCGGGGAGGGGTGGGCCACCACAATGTCGGGGCGTGTCGACTTCTCTCGAACACAGGTTCGTGTATTGTCTGTGGTGTCCACTCGGTGCGGTAGAAATAGTCAGTGACGCCGACGGCCTCCCCAGGGAACCCCGGGAGGTGCCTGGCGAGTCTCTCCTGTACGGGGACTTCTGTACCGGTAGAGGTCTCAGGGTGAGGTCCACGGGGCGCTGCACACCGGCAGCGCCGAGAACGAGAACGGAAATGAGGGCACATGGCCACCAAGAAGAAGAGCGGGAACGGCAACGCAGGTGCTGACCGCCAGAAGGCGCTCGACCTGGCGATGTCGCAGATCGAGAAGGACTTCGGCAAGGGCGCGGTGATGCGTCTCGGCGACGACAACCGTCCCCCGATCCAGGTGATCTCCTCGGGAAACATCGCGATCAACGTGGCTCTGGGCCTCGGCGGTTTCCCGCGTGGACGTGTCGTCGAGATCTACGGCCCGGAGTCCTCGGGTAAGACGACCGTGGCGCTGCACGCCATCGCCGAGGCGCAGAAGGCCGGCGGCATCGCCGCCTTCGTCGACGCCGAGCACGCCCTGGACCCGGACTACGCGAAGAAGCTGGGCGTGGACACGGACAACCTCCTGGTCTCGCAGCCGGACACCGGTGAGCAGGCCCTCGAGATCGCCGACATGCTCGTGCGTTCCGGCGCCATCGACATCATCGTCGTCGACTCCGTGGCCGCGCTGACCCCGAAGGCCGAGATCGACGGCGACATGGGTGACAGCCACGTCGGTCTGCAGGCCCGGCTGATGAGCCAGGCGCTGCGCAAGATGACCGGTGCACTGCACCAGACGGGCACGACCGCCATCTTCATCAACCAGCTGCGCGAGAAGATCGGCGTGATGTTCGGCTCCCCGGAGACCACCACCGGTGGTAAGGCCCTGAAGTTCTACGCCTCGGTGCGCTGTGACGTGCGCCGTATCCAGACGTTGAAGGACGGGCAGGACGCGGTGGGTAACCGCACCAAGATGAAGATCGTGAAGAACAAGGTCTCCCCGCCGTTCAAGATCGCCGAGTTCGACATCCTCTACGGTGAGGGTGTCTCGCGAGAGGGCTCGATCATCGACCTGGGCGTGGACAACGGGCTCGTGAAGAAGTCGGGCTCCTGGTACACCTACAAGGGCGACCAGCTGGGCCAGGGGAAGGAGAAGGCCCGCGAGTTCCTCAAGGCCAACCCGGACCTGTCCTCCGAGATCGAGGACGGCATCATGCGTACCCTCCAGGTCGGCCCCTACGCCGCAGCCAAGGGTACCGAGGCCCCCGAGGCGGAGACGGAGTCCGCCGCCATGGACGTCCCGGGCATCGAGGACCCGGACAACGTGCCGATCAGCGTGGTCCCCACGTTCGATGACGAGGAAGACGACTAGACGGGAGTACTCCGGTGTCTGCGTCCGACTCCAGCACGTCCGACTCCAGCACGTCCGACCGGATCGAGCAGCTGCAGGCTGCCATCGCCGCGGTGCAGCGTGGCGAGACCGGTGAGGAGATCATCGACGAGAGTCTCGAGGAGCGTCTCGCACCGCTGAAGTCGAAGGCCACCCGGCTGATCAGCCACCGTGACCGCTCGGTCTCCGAACTCAGGGGACGCCTCGCCGAGACCTCGGGCGCGGACGGGGAGACCGTCGACCCCGACCTGGTGGAGCTCGTCGTCGAGCGGTGCATCGCCAACGGCATGGTGGACGACGCCCGCTTCGCCAACGAGTGGGTACGCCAGCGTCAGCACAACCAGCGCAAGTCCGTCAGCGTGCTGCGCCGCGAACTCGTGACGAAAGGCGTGGCAGGCCACCTCATCGAGGAAGCGCTGTCACAGGTCGACGAAGCCGACCAGGAGGCCATCCTCGACAACCTGGTGACGAAGAAGGCGGGCACCGTGACCACGGTGCCCGCCGACCGTCGGGACTACGAGCGACACCTGCGACGAATCGTCGGGGTGGCCGCCAGGCGGGGATTCCCGGAGGGCAGGAGCCTCACCCGGGCCCGCCGTGCCCTCGACCTGAGGATCGAGGAACTCGGGGGAGAGGACCGCTAGTCGGTGGTCGACCTCAGGTCCTTGTGACCTTCGGCATGCCAGTCGACATTCACCGAGTCCTTGGTCTCGAGCCCCTGGTCCTTCTGGTGGGGGACCTTGGCCGCGATGTTGCGGCGGGCGCGACCGGCACGCAGCTGCTGCTCCATGCGCTCGGCCAACTTCGAGAGCCCGAAGTTGATGATGATCATGATCGCCGCCACCACGAGCAGTGCCGGGAGCATCGCGCCGTAGAACTCACCGAGCTGACGGCCGGAACGCACGACCTCGACGAAGTTCACGCCGTAACCAAGCGCGGAGTCCTTCAGTGCGATGACCATCTGCGAGACGATCGCCGGCAGCATGGCCGCCACCGCCTGGGGGAGCAGGATCTTGCGCATCATCTGACCCCAAGACAGGCCCAGCGCGGAGGCCGCCTCGGACTGGCCCTTGGGCAGCGACTCGATGCCGGAACGCAGGATCTCGGCGATCACCGACCCGTTGTACAGGGTCAGCGAAGTCACGACGGCCGCGAAGCCCAGGTAGGTCGACGGGAAGACGGCGTAGTGGCCGAAGAAGGCGTAGGTGAAGATCATCAGCACGAGCACCGGGATCGAGCGGAAGAACTCGACCACCACACCGGCGAACCAGCGCACCGGGGCGATCGTGGACAGTCGGGCGATACCGAACACCGCGCCGAAGACCAGGGACAGGACGATCGAGAGGATCGCCGAGGCGAAGGTCCAGAACAGACCCGGCAGGATGTAGGTCGTCCAGGTGTTGCCGTAGAAGAAGATCTCCCACTTGGCCTTGTCGAGCTGTCCGCCGTCATTGAGCTTCACCAGCACGAAGGCCAGGATCAGCAGCAGGAGGACCACGGTGACGACCGTGAGCACCCGGTTGAACCGGACCGCCTTGGGGCCGGGGGCGTCGTAGAGGACTGTTGCACGTGTGGACATCAGCGCTTCACCGCCCAACGCTTGCCGGCCCAGCCGAAGAACAGGCCGGTCGGGAGGGTGAGGACGATGAAGCCGGCGGCAATGATGCCGGCGATGATGAACAGGTCACTGGCGTAGTTCTCCGTCATGGTCTTCATCAGCAGTGAGGCTTCACCCACGCCGATGACCGACGCGATGGTCGTGTTCTTGATCAGGGCGATCAACGTGTTGCCCAGCGGGACGATGGCCCCGCGGAAGGCCTGGGGCAGCACGACGTGCCGGAAGTTCTGGGTGAAGCTCAGCCCCAGGGAGCGCGCCGCCTCGGCCTGGCCGAAGGGCACGGTGTTGATGCCGGAACGCAGCGACTCGGCCACGAAGGTCGAGGTGTAGAGGATGAACGCCAGGACCGCCAGGCGGAAGTTCTGTTGTTCGATGAAGTTGGGGCTGGAGTTCGAGGCCAGCAGCAGGTTCAGCTGGTAGTAGAGCCCCAGCGACATGATCAGTGCGATCAGTGTGAGCGGGGTGTTTCGCACGGTGTTGATGTAGACCGTGGCGACCGTACGCAGGATGCCGACCGGGCAGACCCTCATCGCGGTGAGGATCGTCCCCAGGATCAGCGCACCGATGGCAGACCAGAACGCGAGTTTGATCGTCATCCAGAAGACGGACAACAGTTGTGGGCCCATCTCGGCCCAGAGATCGGGATTCATGTCGGTACCTCCCTTCCTTTCAGGTGTGGTTCTAGTCTTCGGTGAACGAGAGGTCGCCGATGTCGGGCTTCGGCCCGATCTCGAAGTCCTCGCCCAGGTTGTCCTTGACGATCTGGTCGAAGGCGCCGGAGTCGTACATCTCCTCCAGGGCCTCGTTGACCGCCTCGCGGTCGGCGCCGTCGCCCTTGGGCAGGCCGATGCCGTAGTGCTCGTCGGTCCAGAAGGAGCCGTCCGGGTTCTGCAGCTGGATCACGCGGAAGTCGTCGTCGTAACGCTCC
Source organism: Corynebacterium sp. (assembly GCA_030450335.1). Lineage (GTDB taxonomy): Bacteria > Actinomycetota > Actinomycetes > Mycobacteriales > Mycobacteriaceae > Corynebacterium. The sequence goes on from JAKDIS010000025.1 coordinate 13,521, forward strand.
TTGTAGCGCTGGGCGAAGCCGGCGAGGATCGTCGCGTCGGTCGTCAGGGCGTCCACCACGCCCTGCTTCACACCCTCGGCGCAGGCGGCGTAGGTGTCGAACTCCTGGAGCTGCACACCGGGCAGGGCCTCCTTGACCTTCTGCGCGGGGGTGGAGCCGGAGACCGAGCACAGCCGCATGCCGTCCTTGACGTCCTCCAGTCCGGTGATGCCGGTCTCGGCCTCGATCAGCAGGCCCTGGTGGGTGACCATGTAGGGGCCGGCGAAGTCGACGGCGGCGAGGCGTCCGGCGTTGATGGAGTAGGTGGCGGCGATCATGTTGACCTCGCCGTTGTTGATCAGGGTCTCGCGCTGGGAGGACGGCGTCTCGCGCCACTCCATCTCGGGTACGTCCCACCCGTTCTTGTCGGCGATGAACTCGACGACGTAGCGGGAGACGTCGACGTCCATGCCGACGAACTCCTTGTCCGGCGTGCGCTCGCCGAGTCCGGGCTGGTCGAACTTGGTGCCCAGGGTCACGCTGCCGTTCTCGATGTCGTCAAGCAGGGAACGCGGCTCGGAGCTCCCGCAGGAGGTCATGGTGGCGGCACCGGCGACGACGAGGACCGCGGCGGTGACCCGTCGCAGCAGGCCGGCCCGCCGCGGGGCGACCGACCGGGGTTTTCTGTTCTCGGTTTTCATCTTCCTCCCCTCCCTAGTGCCCGACGATCTTCGCCAGGAAGTCCTTGGCCCGGTCGGACTCGGGATTGGTGAAGAAGGTCTCCGGGTCGGTGTCCTCGACGATGGCGCCGTCGGCCATGAACAGGATCCGGTCGGCGGCGCGGCGGGCGAAGCCCATCTCGTGGGTGACCACGACCATGGTCATGCCCTCGGCGGCGAGGCCGGCCATCACGTCGAGGACCTCGTTGATCATCTCGGGGTCCAGGGCGGAGGTCGGCTCATCGAAGAGCATGACCTTCGGCTCCATCGCCAGGGCGCGGGCGATGGCCACGCGCTGCTGCTGCCCGCCGGAGAGCTGGGCGGGGTACTTGTCGGCCTGCACGGCGATGCCGACGCGGTCCAGGAGGCGGTCGGCGGCCTTCGATGCGTCTGACTTGGAGGTCTTTCGCACCTTCACCGGTGCCAGGGTGACGTTGTCGCGGATCGTCATGTGGCTGAACAGGTTGAAGGACTGGAAGACCATGCCGACCTCGGAACGCAGCCGGGCCAGGTCCTTACCCTCCTCGGGGAGGAGTTCGCCGTCGATCCGGATCTCCCCGGTGTCGATGGTCTCCAACCGGTTGATCGTCCGGCACAGGGTCGACTTGCCGGAACCGGACGGCCCCAGCACCACCACGACCTGGCCTGAGGGGATGTCCAGGTTGATGTCCTTCAGGGCCTGGAAGTCTCCGAAATACTTGTTCACCCCGGTGAGGGTGATCATGCTCGATGCATTCTCTTGAACTGTCATGCGAGAAGTCTAGTGTTAGTTGCGCCATGACGGGGAACCCGCTGAGGCTTGTATCACGTTACGATTCCGTTAATACCGGCGAATGTGCAGTTCCCGGGCCGTTGACGCGGGTGTTCTTAGGGCCTGGCGGGGGTGCTGCACTACACTCGGGGACCGTGGTTGAATCCCGTAGTACTGCAGAAATGACCCGGCCTGACAACCGGAACAACCGAACGTACGAGGTCCGCACCTTCGGTTGCCAGATGAACGTCCACGACTCGGAGCGACTCTCCGGACTGCTCGAGGACTCCGGCTACGTGCCGGTGCGTGGTGGCTCGACGCCGGACGTCGTGGTGTTCAACACCTGCGCGGTCCGGGAGAACGCCGACAACCGGCTCTACGGCACGCTCGGCCAGCTCAAGGAGGTCAAGGACGGCCATCCGGGCATGCAGATCGCGGTCGGCGGCTGCATGGCGCAGAAGGACAAGCAGACCGTCGTCGACAAGGCCCCGTGGGTGGACGTGGTCTTCGGTACGCACAACATGGGGTCGCTGCCCACCCTGCTGTCGCGCAGCGAGCACAACCGGCGCGCCGAGGTGGAGATCGTCGACTCGCTGGAACAGTTCCCCTCCGTGCTGCCGGCCAAGCGTGAGTCGACCTACGCCGGCTGGGTGAGTGTGTCGGTGGGCTGCAACAACACCTGCACGTTCTGCATCGTGCCCTCGCTGCGCGGTGCGGAGCAGGACCGTCGCCCGGGCGACGTCCTGGCGGAGGTCGAGGCCCTGGTCGCCCAGGGTGTCACCGAGGTCACGCTGCTCGGGCAGAACGTCAACGCCTACGGGGTGAACTTCTCCGACCCCTTCGTCGAACGTGACCGCAGCGCCTTCTCGAAGCTGCTGCGCGCCTGCGGTGAGATCGAGGGCCTCGAGCGTCTGCGCTTCACCAGCCCCCACCCGGCGGAGTTCACCGACGACGTCATCGACGCGATGGTCGAGACCCCGGTGGTCTGCCCGCAGCTGCACATGCCGCTGCAGTCGGGCTCCGACCGGATCCTCAAGGCCATGCGCCGGTCCTACCGCTCGAAGAAGTTCCTCGGCATCCTCGACAAGGTCCGTGAGCGCATGCCGGACGCGGTGATCACCACCGACCTCATCGTCGGTTTCCCCGGTGAGACCGAGGAGGACTTCCAGGAGACCCTGCGGGTCGTCGAGGAGTCCCGCTTCACCAGCGCCTACACCTTCCAGTACTCCCCGCGCCCGGGGACGCCGGCGGCGTCCCTGTCCGACCAGATCCCCAAGTCGGTGGTGCAGGACCGCTACGAGCGTCTCGAACGGCTCCAGGAGCGCATCAGCGGCGAGGACAACGCCGCCCAGGTCGGCCGGCGCGTCGAATTGCTCGTGCAGGACGGTGGGGGACGCAAGAACGCCCGCACGCAGCGCATGTCCGGACGCTCCCGCGACGGGCGGCTCGTCCACTTCGCCCCGGGCGACGAGGCCGTGCGTCCCGGGGACGTCGTGGAGGTCACCGTGACCTCCTCGGCACCGCACTTCCTCATCGCCGACTCCGGTGTGCACTCGCACCGTCGGACGAAGGCGGGGGACATGGCGGAGGCCGGTTCCGTGCCCACCACGGGCCCGGTCGGGCAGGCGGGAGCCGGCGTCGGCCTCGGCCTGCCGGGGATCGGAAGGCCGTCGGCACCCGCCGCTCCGGCGACATCGGGAGTTCAGGACGGAGGCTGCGGTTGTGAGTAGGAAGACTGACGGAGTGAAGAGGGCCCAGGAGCCGGAGAGCCGCGAGGCGCTGAACAAGCGCCGCGTGGAGGCCCTCAACAAGCACGTCGAGGAGCTGGAGCGCAGCGCCGGCGGAGATCTCGCCGTGGCGGAGCGTCGCGCGTCCGGAACCATCGTGCTGGGGTCGTCGCTGCCGGTGCTGGTGTTCGGGGCGGTGGTCGTCCTCGTCTCGCTCTTCCTCCCGCACTCCGGGGAGGTCCACGGTTACGACGTGCTGCTGTTCTCCGACCTGGCGCAGACGTTCGTCACCACGCTGCCGGAGCGGGTCTACGCCTGGCTCGCGCTCGTCGGTGGTGTGCTGCTGACCCTGGGTACGGTGATCTCCCGCTCCGCGCTGGTCACCTGGGTGAACTGGACGCTGACCGGTATCGGCTGGGTCTACGGTGTCCTGGCGATCGGGATGCGGCAGTCCCGTCCGCCGACAGAGCCGGGCGACGGCCCCGGGATCGGTCTGATCCTCGGGTTCATCGCGATGGTGCTCATCTTCATCACCCTGTCGAGCCGGTTGCTGCGCCGTGGTGCGGTGCAGAAGGCCATCGCCGCCCGCCGCCGTGAGGAGGCCGGGCGTGACGAGGAGTCGAGGGCGGCCCAGCTCGTACTGCGCACCGGCCTGGAGCCCCAGCAGGAGGCCGAGGTCGTCGACGACCGACGCGACAAGGTCCGCGCCAGGCGTCAACGCCACGACGTGGCCAAGGACACCGGGGACACCGAAGACTAGCCCCAACCAGCGAGCAACCCCGGAGGTCGGTGTGACCGACCTCCGGGGTTGCTGCGTGCGTGGGGGAGACCCGTCCCACGGGAACCGGGCAGGAGCTGTGCCTAGTCCTGTCCGGAGTCGGCGGCGGCCTCTGCCGCGGTCGCCGCCCACGAGCGCCACTGCTCGGCCTGGCCGCGCAGGTCCTCGGCCTTCTTGTGGCGTCCGGCCTTCTCGGCGGCCTCGGCGTCCGCGGTGAGCTGGTCGACCCGGGCCTGGAACTGGGCCACGCGTGCCTCGGCCTCGGGGTCGGTCTGGCGCCACTGACGCTCGGCGAAGTCACTGACGCGGGACTCCAGGGCACCGAGCTTCTCGTCGAACTCCTTGACCCGGTCGCGCGGCACGTAGCCGACCTCGTCCCACTTCTCCTGCAGCTCGCGCAGCACTTCGCGGGCCCGGTCGAGGTCAACCTGCGGGTCGATGCGGCCGTCGTACTCGTCGAGGAGGGCCTGCTTGGTTTCGGCGTTGCCGGCGAACTGCTCGTCCTTGCGGCGGTTGTCCTCGTCGCGGGCGCCGAAGAAGACGTCCTGCGCGCCGCGGAACCGGGCCCACAGCCGGTCGTCGTCGGCGCGGCGGGCACGTCCGGCGGCCTTCCATTCGGCCATCAGGTCGCGGTAGGCCCGGGCGGTCTCGTTCCAGTCCGTGGAGTTCTGCAGTGCCTCGGCGCGTTTGACCAGGTCCTCCTTGCGACGCCGGACGCTGTCGCGCTGGCGGTCGAGGTCGGCGAAGTGGCCGTCGCGGCGTTCCTTGAACGTCCCGCGGGCCGCGCGCAGCCGGCTGGCCAGGGCCTTGTCGGCGGCCCTGTCACCGCCGGCGGCGTTCCACTGGTCGCCGATGGCGCGCAGCCGGTCGCCGTCGGCCTTCCAGTCCTCGCCGTCGGCGGCGATGCGCTCGGCCTCGGCGACGAGTTCCCCGCGACGCTCGGCCAGGCGTTCCTCCACCTGGCCGGCGGTGGTGACGATCTCGGTGAGTCGACGGTCCAGCCGCGCGAGGTCCCCCAGGACACCGGCGTCGGCCAGGCCGTCCTGCAGGCGGGTCGCGTCGGTACGCACGCGGGCGAACTCCTCCGGGTGGGTGCCCAGACGCGCGGCGAGGACCTCCACCTCGGTGGCGAGGTCGGCGAAGCGGCGGGCGTAGTGGGCAAGTCCCTCCTCGACGCTGCCGGCCTTCCACTCGCCGATACGGCGCTCCGCGCCGTCCACCGTCAGCCACACGACCCCGTCGTCGTCGATGCGTCCGTGCGCCGCGGCGTCCTTCGTGGACGGGGCGACGGTGGTGCCGGCAGAGGCGGCGCCGGGCCGGGCACCTGGCTTGGGTCCGGGCGTGGCACCGGGCCGGGCACCTGGCTTGGGTCCGGGCTTGGGGACGTTCATCGGGGGTCCTTCGGTCGGTGGAGTGGGCTACCTGACATTATGGCAGACCCGCCGTAGACTGCTCCGACATGAGTGCAGCACAACCACGCCCCCGCCCGGTGGCGATCGTGGGGCCCACCGGGTCGGGGAAGTCGGAGACGGCGTTGGCGCTGGCGGAGGCCGTCGACGGGGAGGTCGTCAACATCGACTCCATGCAGCTCTACCGCGGCATGGACATCGGCACGGCGAAGCTGCCGCCGGAGCAACGACGGGGGATCCCGCACCACCAGTTCGACGTCCTGGACGTCACCGAGACCGCCTCGGTCGCGCGCTACCGCGACGCCGCCATCGCCGACGTCGAGGACGTGGCCGCCCGGGGACGGGTCCCGGTGATCGTCGGTGGGTCGATGATGTACCTGCAGGCACTCCTGGACGAGTGGGAGCTCCCGCCCACCGATGCGGCGGTGCGTGCCCGGTGGGAGCGTGAACTCGACCGGGTGGGGGTTGAGTCGTTGCACGGTCAGCTCGCGGAGAAGGACCCGCAGGCCGCGGACACGATCGAGGTGCGGGACTCCCGGCGTACCGTGCGGGCCCTGGAGGTCATCGAACTCACCGGGCGCCCCTTCGCCGCGTCCCTGCCGCCGAGTGACCGGCCGACGCGCTGGGACACGGTGATCATCGGTCTGGCCGCGCAGGCGGACTGGCTGAACCCCCGTCTGGAGACGCGCGTCCACCAGATGTTCGACCTCGGGCTCGTCGACGAGGTCCGTGGCCTGGTGGCGCAGGGCCTGGTGCGTGACTCCACCGCGGGTAAGGCGATCGGCTACGCGCAGGTGCTCGACCACCTCGCCGGCGAACTCACGTTGGACGAGGCCGTGGAGCGCACGGTGAGCGGGACGCGCCGTTACGCCCGGCGGCAGCGGGCCTGGTTCAAGCGGGACCCGCGTATCCGCTGGTTCGACGCTGCCGACCCGGACGTCACCCGCGAGGTCGTGCACGAGATCGTGCGGTAGTTCATGCGGTAGATCGTGGCCGAGTGCTACGGCGACTAGACTCTGCGGCATGGTTGAGCGCAGGCAGATCGAGTTAATCAAGGGTCACGGCACCGGCAATGACTTCATCCTGGTCCCGGACCCGGAGGCGACGGTGGACCTCAGCGAGGAGCTCGTGCAGTCGCTCGCCGACCGTCACCGCGGCATCGGGGCGGACGGGGTGATCCGCATCGCCACCACCGGTGCGCTGCTGGCCGCCGGGGTGTTGGAGCAGCGTCCCGAGGGGGTGCGCGACGGCGACTGGTTCATGGACTACCGCAACGCCGACGGTTCGGTGGCGGAGATGTGCGGCAACGGTGTGCGGGTGTTCGCCCACGCCCTGAGCGCGTTGTCGCTGGTCGGCGAGGACGACCGCTCGGCCGACGGCACCGTGCCGGTCGGCACGCGGGCCGGACGCCGCGACGTGCGAATCCATTCGGTGGACGACACCGACGCCGAGGTCAGCGTGGACATGGGGGTGCCGCGGGTGACCGGGCGTTCCAGCGCCACGCTCGCCGGGGCGTCCTACGAGGGTGTCGGCGTGGACATGGGCAACCCGCACCTGGCGTGCGTGGTGCCCGGGCTGACGCCGGACGCGCTGGCCGCGCTGCCGGTCGACCAGGCACCCGGCTACGACGAGGGTGTCTTCCCCGACGGGGTGAACCTGGAGCTGGTCACCGCGTTGCAGGACGACACGGTGCACATGCGCGTGCACGAACGGGGTGTGGGGGAGACGCTGTCCTGCGGCACCGGGACGGTGGCCGCCGCTGTGGCCGCCGTGGCTGCTGTGGACGCTGCAGATCGGTCGGGTGAGGACGGTGCGTGGTCACGGACGGTGCGCGTGGTCATCCCCGGCGGGGAGGTCGCGGTGACGGTGGGGCAGGACGCAGAGGGCAACCAGGTGCCCGCGGTGCTGCGCGGGCCCTCGCGGCTGGTGTTCACCACCTCGGTCACCGTGGAGCGCGGCTAGGGTTATCCGGGGTAACCCCGTCAGTACCGGGAATGCACCGAGTCCTGACGGGCGCGCTCCCACAGCCGTTGCAGGCTGAGCGCGCGCTGGTCGGTCTCGTGCAGCAGCTCGGTCAGGGTTGCCACGGTGGACAGTGACGTCGTCTGCTCCGGCAGGTGGCGCAGGAAACGTTCGCACGACGCGGCCGCGGCGTGGAACCGTGCCACGCTGGAGACCTCGGACCGTGCCGCGCACAGTTCGGGGCGGTGCAGCTGCCGGTCGCGGACCCGTGCGGGGTCGTTGTAGAACCGGAACTCGTCCCAGTCGTCCAGGATCGTGGCGATGTCGGTGGCGGAGAGGTCGATCGAGCGTTTCAGCGCGGCGATCTCGCGCTCGGAGTCCTGACGGACCACGGCGACGGCGGCGACCACCACCAGGATCACGGTGATGAGCACGCCCAAGCGGCCGAGTGTGCTGATCAGCAGCCACGACAGGGCTCCCACGACCACCACCCCGGCGAGCGCCTTGGAGATGCTTCTAGCCACAGGATCCTCCGCAGCCTCCTGACCCGCAGCCGCATCCGCCAGAGGAGCAGGACGCCGGGTCCACGGCGGTGGTCGTGAACTGGACGTTGCCGGAGAGGATCGTGCCGACCGGCAGATCGTCCTCCTCCCCCGCGGGCACCACGACCGTGAACGCGAAGGGGGCGTTCACCGTGCACACCCAGAAGGACTGGCCGGTCAGCGCGGCGGTACGACGCTCCGCGGCGGCGACCTCCACGGCGATGGACGCGCCGGCGTGCGGGGCGACCGCACCGGAGTTCAGGTCCGACAGGCCCGTGGACTCCACCGAACCGACGCGCAGGACGCCCGCGCGTGCGGCCTCGTCCCGCGTGCGGTAGACCGCGAGGTCTGCGGCGAGCGCGGTGATCTGCACCGGCTGATAGGTCAGCGTCCCCTCCTCGGACAGCAGCGGGCCCTGGGCGACGGTCGCGGTGAGCGAGGCCGTCACCGGGGCGCCCTCGGCGCGGACCTGCAGCATGGGGGAGTCGGCGACGATGTCGAGCACACCGACGATGTCGTCGACCATGCTGAGGTGCGCGGAGGTCTCCGCACCCCCGCTGAAGCTGGCGAAGGAACCGTAGGGCGGCACGGCGAGGATCACCAGGCGGGCACCGCTGGGGTCGTCGTACTGCAGGACCTGGCCGTCGCGGACCTCCCCGGTGACCCGGAGAGCCCCCGTCCCGTACGCCGCCTCCAGGGCGTCCTGCCAGCGGCTGAACTCCAACCCCACGCTTCTCAGTTCCGGAATCATGGGTGCGACTCTACTCCGTGGCCCCGAATCGTGGAAAGATGGTGGGCAATGACAAGCAACCAACAGAATCCTGAGACGCCGGAACCGGCTGAGACGTCCGTCGGCGAGCTCGATCTCGAGCAACGCTCCAGCCTGCGGCGCCTGACCCGCGGCACCAACGTCCACTCCACCGAGCAGGACGACGGCTACGACGTCGAGTACCGCAAGCTGCGCCTGGAGCGCGTGGTGCTCGTCGGGGTGTGGACCGAGGGCAACACCGCCCAGATCGAGGCCCGTCTCGCCGAGCTCGCCGCCCTGGCGGAGACCGCGGGCTCGGAAATCACCGACATGCTCTACCAGCGCCGCGACAAGCCGGACGCCGGCACCTACGTCGGCTCCGGCAAGGTCGAGGAGCTGCGCCAGATCGTGGTGGAGACCAACGCCGACACCGTCGTCGCCGACGGCGAGCTCAGCCCCGGGCAGATGATCGCCCTGGAGAAGGCGCTCGACGTCAAGGTCATCGACCGGACGATGCTCATCCTCGACATCTTCGCCCAGCACGCCAAGTCCAAGGAGGGCAAGGCCCAGGTCGCCCTGGCGCAGCTGGAGTACCTGATCACCCGCGTCCGTGGCTGGGGTGGCGCACTGTCGCGCCAGGCCGGTGGCCGGGCGGGCTCCAACGGCGGTGTGGGTCTGCGTGGCCCCGGTGAGACGAAGATCGAGGCGGACCGTCGTCGTCTGCGCAGCGAGATGGCGCGCCTGCGCCGCGAGATCCAGGGCATGAAGAAGTCCCGCGACGTGCAGCGTGGCCGCCGCGACGCCTCGGCGATGGCCCAGGTCGCTATCGCCGGGTACACCAACGCCGGCAAGTCCTCGCTGCTCAACGCGCTGACCGGAGCGGGGGTGCTCGTGGAGGACGCCCTGTTCGCCACCCTGGACCCCACGACCCGGCGGGCCGAGCTGGCCGACGGGCGTGCGGTGATGTTCTCCGACACCGTCGGGTTCATCCGCTTCCTGCCCACCCAGCTCGTCGAGGCGTTCCGCTCGACCCTGGAGGAGGTCATGGCCGCCGACGTCGTGCTGCACGTCGTCGACGGCTCCGACCCCTTCCCGATGGAGCAGATCGCCGCGGTGAACAAGGTCATCGGCGAGATCGCCGAGGACACCGGCGAGTCCGCGCCCCCGGAGATCCTGGTGATCAACAAGGTCGACCAGGCCGACCCGCTGGTGCTCGCAGAGCTGCGCAGCCGGTTGGACGACGTGCTCTTCGTCTCCGCGCACACCGGGGAGGGGATCGCCGCCCTGGAGAGCCGGCTGGAACTGTTCCTGAATTCCCGGGACGAGCACGTGGTCCTGCAGGTCCCCTTCGACCGGGGGGAGGTCGTCTCCCGCCTGCACGAGTACGGCACGGTGCTCAACCAGGAGTACACCGAGCTCGGCACCCGCGTGGAGGTCCGCCTTCCCGGGGTGATCGCCGCGGAACTGGCGGACCTGCGTATCGCGGACGACAGGGCGACAGAATAAGCTCGTCCGAATGGACGAGATGCAGGAGAAGAAGTCAGCGCCCGGCGGGGAACCTGAACGGGGGAAGCTGTTCGGGTGGACGCTCCACGGGGACGGCCGCACGATCCGCCCCGGGGCGGTCGTCGCCCCCGAGGAGCGGCTGACGTGGCCACGGACCGTGGGCATCGGTATGCAGCACGTGATCGCCATGTTCGGCGCCACGCTGCTGGTGCCCGCACTCACCGGCTTCCCGGTGAACACCACCCTGCTGTTCTCCGGTATCGGCACGATCCTGTTCCTGCTGATCACCCGCAACCGGGTGCCGTCCTACCTGGGCAGCTCCTTCGCCTTCATCGCCCCGCTGACCGCCACCCAGGCGGAGGGCTTCGCCGCCCAGCTCGGCGGGGTGATGGTCGCCGGAATCGTGCTGATCCTGGTCGGTGTCCTGGTCAAGGCCGCCGGACGGCGCGTGCTGGACGCGGTCATGCCCCCGGCGGTCACCGGTGCGATCGTCGCGCTGATCGGCCTGAACCTGGCCCCGGCGGCGACGGCGAACTTCCAGGAGCAGCCCCTTGTCGCCGCGGTGACCCTGTTCGCCGTCCTGGTGATCACCGTCGCCGGACGCGGTATGGTCGGCCGGCTGGCGATCCTCATCGGTGTCGTCGTCGGCTGGGTGTTCGCCGTGGTCACCGGCAACATCTCCGACGACGCCGGCGAGGTCATCTCCGACGCCGCGTGGTTCGGTCTGCCGGACTTCCACACCCCCGAGTTCCACGTCAGTGCGGTCCTGCTGACCCTGCCCGTCGTGGTGGTGCTCATCGCCGAGAACGTCGGACACGTCAAGGCCGTGGCAGGGATGACCAAGCGCAACCTGGACGACCAGGCCGGGCCCGCACTGATCGGTGACGGTCTGGCGACCACCCTGGCCGGCGGCTTCGGCGGGTCCGGCACCACGACCTACGCCGAGAACATCGGGGTGATGGCGGCGACGAAGGTGTACTCCACCGCCGCCTACTGGGTGGCCGCGGTCACCGCGATGGTGCTGGCCTTCGTCCCGAAGTTCGGTGCCGTGATCAACACCATCCCCTCCGGCGTGCTCGGCGGGGCCACGATGGTGCTCTACGGCATGATCGGCCTGCTGGGTATCCGCATCTGGCAGGACAACAACGTCAACCTGACCAACCCGGTGAACCTGTCCGCCGCGGCCGTGGCCCTGATCGCCGGCATCGGCAACCTCACCCTGCAGATCGGCTCGCTCGAGCTCGAGGGCATCGCCTGGGGCTCGGTGGGCATCATCGTGGGCTACCCGCTGCTGCGGTGGCTGTTCGAGAACGTCGGGGAGGGACGCGAACCCGCCGTGCGGGACTACCTCTCCCACAACTAGAGGCCGCGCCAGACAGAACCGGCCCCCCCCCCCGCCCTGGGGGGGGAGGGGGCGGCCTCGCCAGCGGTGGCGGGTGCCCCCCGCGCCGCG
>JAKDIS010000142.1 GCA_030450335.1 Corynebacterium sp.
CCTAGCGCTGGCGCACCGCCACGACGAACGGGCCGATCTGCTCGAGGTCCCAGCCGTCGGCGAAGGCGGACGCCTGGAAGGGCACCGTGGTGAACCGCACGTTCGGGTCGTTGGGGTAGATGTCCTCGGACAGGCGGTAGGAGAACGTCCCGTCCTGCCCGTCCTCGTCTTCCGTGGCCTCGGTGGCGTCGGACGCCTGGCCGCGCAGCACCATCACGTCCGGGCCCTCCCAGCCGCGCTCCTCGGCGGTGGCGTCCATCGCGTCGGTGAGTTCGGCGGGGTCGGAGATGTCGGTCCAGTCCCTGATCTCGTCGTTGCGCTCCTCGAACAGGCCCAGCGGGTTGGCGTAGTGCGAGGTCATCGCCTGGTAGGAGTGGTACGGGTAGTACGCCATGAAGCTCTGCTCGTCGGTGAGCACCACGGTGCCGGCGCGCTGGCCGCCCAGGCCCAGCGTCTCGTCGATGTAGGAGTCGACGTCGGCGTAGTAGACGGTGGAGTCGGCGGGGAAGAGGTCGCCGCGCTGGGCGTCGCCGTCGGTGTCGGTGTAGGCCAGGTCGATGTGCTGGCGCAGGTGCAGCGGGATGCTCACCACGTGCGCGGCGGCGGCGAAGGTCAGCAGGACGGCCAGCACGGCCGTCACCTTCGGTGCCGCCTCCGGGCCCACGAACTGCGGGTAGGCGCGGCGCACACCGTTGATCCGCAGGTCCTGCAGTGCCATGATGCCGCCGGTGACCAGGATCAACGAGATGGGCAGCTCCATGCGGAAGCCCAGCAGGGTGGTGCCGGTCAGCGTCATCAGCATCGAGGCCACGACCCAGCCGTAGCAGACCACCAGGCCGGCGAGCAGGGCGCGGACCTGGCTGCGCCGCCAGCGCAGCACCATCCACACGATGCACAGCAGTCCCAGCGCGCCGACGAGCCCGATCTGGAAGAAGGGCACGGGCACCTCGGTGCCGATCTGCGGCAGGTAGTGCTGGGCGCGTCCCTTCGCGCCGCTCTCCGAGGTCAGCAGGGCGATCAGGTACGGCGCCCAGCCGATGAGGGCGATGGCGATGGACACCAGCCCGGTCACGGTGAGCCGTACCAGCGGGGCGATGGAGCGGCTGCCCCACGCCACGGCGAGGGCGATGAGCACCACCGTCAGCGCGGACACGCCGGTGTAGAGCGTGTACAGGTTCGCCGACAGCCCGAGGAACAGGGCCAGCCCGGCGACGGCCGGCCAGGAACCGCGCATGGCGCGTCCGGCGAGGACGAAGGCGGCGGGCATGCCGAACGCCACGACGGCGGCGTAGGGCTCCTCCGGTGCGGTGTAGAGCACCACCGCGGTCGTCGCCACGGCGATGACGGTGCCCAGCGGCAGCGACCCGGTGAGTCGGCGCCACACCGGCACCAGCATCGACCCGGTGGCGGCGAGGGTGATCAGCGACCAGGGCTGGAACGCCGCCCACCCGGCGAGACCGAGCATGTTGGCGAACATCCCGCCGGTGAAGAACCACAGCCGGGGGTAGAAGCTCGGCTCGTCCAGGTAGGCCATGTCCTCGAACCCGGGCTGGTCGGTCATGCGGGTGAGGAACTGGGTGCGGAACGCCTGGTCCACGCTGATGCCGTCGAGGGAAAGGCGGGTGGCGGCCAGCGGGATGGCGAGGGTGGCGATCACGAGCCCGGCGGGCGCGAGCCAGCACAGGGCCGTCGCGCCGAGCCTGCGCCACCGGGCCCAGTCGGTGAAGGGCGTGCGCGCGTGCATCACCGCGTACAGGACGAACGCCAGGACGACGAGGACGATCACGCCGGCGGCGCTGGCCAGCGCCTTGGTCACGTTCGACGAGGAGTAGGCGGGCAGGTTCGTGCGCGCGAGGACCCACCAGGCGACGAGGGTGACGGCGGAGGCGAGCACGCCCGCCCCGACGATCTGCCCGAGGAAGGTGAGGATCCCACGGCCGCTACGGTCGGGGCGGGACGCGGCGTCGCTACCGGTGGGGCCGGTTGTTCCGGTGGAGGGGGCGGTCATGTCGGCATTTTCTCACAGTCCGGGCCGATTCCGGGTCACGGGTGACTGTGGGGTTCCTGCTACCGGTTGAGCAGGATGCCGCGGATCCCGGAGTGGAATCCGTCGCGTAGGTTGACGCGCTGGTACTCGGTGAGCGTGTACTCGTGGAGGGTCTCGCAGGCGAACTGGAGCAGCGGACGGTCGACCTCCGGGGGCAGTCCGCCGCCGCAGAGCACGTGGGCACCGTCCTGCTGTTCGCCGGTGGCGGCGTTCTGGAACCACCACACGGCGTACTGTTCGCCGATGTCGAAGGGGTTCTGCTGGCCGCCGGACTGCCACACCTCGGTGGGCAGCGGGACGTAGCGGCTGCGCAGCCGCCGGCGCGGCGCCATCATCGCCGGGGTCGGACGGGAGGATGCCAGGTCCGCCGGCGACGGGCCGGGGGACGGTGCGGACGATTCGCCGGAGGCACCGGACGGATCGGACGCGCCGGAGGCGTTCTTCTCGTCGTCCTTCTCCGTCTCGGTGACGGGGGCGTCCCCGGCGTCCTGCGCCGGGGCAGGCTCAGGTGCCGCCGCGGGGGACGCCGCGGCCGCGACGTCGGCCGGTGTGGGTGCTGACGCAGATGCGGACGGCGCGGACGGCGCGTCCGTCGGGGCGTCCTGCGCCGTTGCGTCCTGCGTTGGTTCGTCCTGTGCCGGTTCGTTTTGTGTCGCCGTCTCGCCGGAGTGCGTGGAGGACTTGCGTCGCACGTCGGGCACCGCGCAGGTGCCGGAGAGGTCCTCGACGGGTTCGGCGTCGCCGATGGGCTTGTGCTGTGGCCCCGAGGCGCCAGGGGTCCCGGAGGCGCTGTTCGTGGCCGTCTTCAAGGGGCCTTCGAGCACCTGCAGGCGCATGCAGTCGGCGAAGTCCTCGCGCGGGTCGAGGATGGTGGTGGAGTCGCAGGCGTAGCGCAGGTTGGCCGACATGGAGTCCCAGCCGAATCCGTAGAGGTGCACGCGCACGCCGCGGGAGACCGCCTCCTCGACGCCGGGGAGCATGTCGGCGTCACCGGAGACCAGCACGATGTCGGTCACCTCGCGCGACATGGCGCTGATGACCATGTCGGCGACCAGGCGGGTGTCCACGGCCTTCTGCGTGCGCCGGTCGCCCCACTCGATGAGCTGCCCGGAGCGCAGCTGCACCCCGTTGCAGGAGCGCAGTGCGCGTTGGTAGCGGTGTGGGCCGGAGTCCGGCAGCCCGTCGTACCAGTTCTGCCGGTAGACCGGTTGATGGAGTTGGTCGACCACGCGTGACTCGAGCACGTTGACGACCTCGGGTAGGTCGATCTCGAGTTGGGCGCGCGCGCCGGTCTCCCACGCGTTGTAGAAGCTGGCGAGCAGGTAGGAGGTGTCGACGTAGATCAGCGATCGCTCGAGCATGGTGATGGTCCTCACTAAAGTTAGTTGTGCAGTCCCACCAGTGTGCATCAGGCGTGGGGCGCGTGGGGAGGTGTGCAGGTCATTCGCCCTGTACGTCGCGGTTGCGGCGGGGGCTCTTGTCAGAAAGATCGACCTGTGCGATGGTTAGTTACACCAGTAACGAACCAATGTGCCCGAGGGGCGGAGGGAGACCGGCCGTGGACGAGACCACGTCACCGTTGTTCCGGCAGATCGCCGAACTCGTCGAGGACTCCGTCGTCGACGGCTCACTCCCCGAGGGCGACCGCGCACCGTCCACCAACGAACTCGCCGCCTTCCACGGCATCAACCCCGCCACCGCCCGTAAGGGCCTCACACTGCTCGTCGAACGCGGGGTCCTGGCCAAACGCCGCGGCCTGGGCATGTTCGTCGAGGACGGTGCCCGGGACCGCATCGCCGCCCGCCGCCGCGAGGCCTTCGCCGCCGACTACCTCGCCCCCCTCGTGGACGAGGCGATCAAACTCGACATGCCGCGCGACGACCTGCACCGACTGCTCGACCAGGTCGCGGAAAGCAGAGGACTGTACTCATGACCAGCACCGTCACACTCACCGGCGCCGCACTGGCCTACCCCGGGGCCGGGCGCACACCTCGCGCCGGGCGCACCCTCCCACCGGTCGTCGGCCCCGTCGACCTCAGCCTCTCCGCCTGACACCACTCACCAGCGAAAGGAACACCATGAACTCTCCAACCCCCACCACACACCCCACCGACACCTTCATCCAGACCCGCGACCTGGGCCGTTCCTTCGGCAGCCGGGACGTCCTGCGCGGCCTCACGCTGGACCTTCCGCGCGCCGGGACCATCGGCCTCGTCGGACGCAACGGAGTCGGCAAGACCACGCTGATGGGTATCCTCGCCGGTCAGCTGCGCGCCAGCACGGGCAGCATCACCGTCGACGGCCGCGACCCCTTCGACGACGCTGCGGTGATGGACCGGGTCTGCTTCACCGGTGTGGACGTCCTCTACCCGCCGCGCTGGTCCGTGGACACCGTCCTGACCGTCGCCGCCGCCCGCTACCCGTACTGGGACGCCGACCTCGCCGAGAGCCTCGCCGGACGCTTCGGCCTGGCCCGCTTCGGCCAGATGGCCTCCCTGTCAACCGGCCACCGCTCGCTGGTCAGCGTGGTCGTCGGACTGGCGTCGCGGGCACCGCTGACGCTGCTCGACGAACCGTACTCCGGGCTGGACGTGCAGCGACGCCGCCTGTTCTACGAGATCCTCGCCGAGGAGCAGGCCGCCGCGCCGCGCTGCATCCTGCTGTCCACGCACCATCTCGCGGACGCCGGACGCAGCGTCGACCGGCTGCTCATCCTCGCCGGCGACGGGAGCCTCGCCCACGACCTCGACGCCGCCGAGTTCGACGAACGGGTCGTCCGGCTCACCGGCAGCACCGCCCTGATGCACGACGTCCTCGACGAGCTGCGGGGCGGACGCGACGGTACCGCCGGGGACCTGCCGCAGGTCGTCGCCATGCGCGACGTCGCCGGCACGATGTCGCTGGACGTCGACCTGCGCGGTGCCACCGTCCCGCAGCGCCCCGGCGTCACCGTCCAGCACCTCGACGCCGAGGACACCGTGATCGGCCTGACCGGTCTGGCCGGGGAGGTGCAGTGATGCGTGGCCCCGGATTCGACGTGCGCGTGCAGATGTACCCGCGTATCGAACAGCTGCTGGTCCCGGCCATGCTCGCTCTCTCGGGGATCCTGCTTCTCCCGGGGCAGGGGGCGGTGGACTTCTTCACTATCGCCCTGACCACGGGTTTTGCGATCTGGGTGGCCCTGCCGGACGTCTCGCGCTACCGCGCTTTCGGCGTCCCGCTGGCCATCTGGCGGGTGGACGCGGTGATCGCCGGCGTAGTAGTCCTCGCGCTCTCCGTCGGCGTCGTCGTCCTGGTCGGTGGCCTCACCGGCGGAATGTGGGGGCTCGCCGGGGCCCTGCTGGGCGCACTGGTGGTCGCGGTGATGCAGGCGGTTGCGATCCGTCCGCTCCTGCGCGGCGACGGGATGGTCCGGGGGACGTCCCGCTCAGCGGCGACGAGCTGGTCCGCCCTGGTCGCGAAGCTGCCGGCGTCGCGGGGGCCGCTCTCCTGACGCTTCATCTATCTGCCGGCGCTGACCACCGCCGTCGCCGTGGTGGTCACGTTCGTAGTCGTGATGGGGGTGTTGACAGCAATGATGAGCGGCGAGGATGAACCGATCGAGATGGCATTTCTCCTCGCACCGATCGCGATTTCGTGCTCGGCAGTGGTGGACGTTCTCGCCGGCACGCGGCGCAGCTGGACGGCCTACGGGTTGCCCGTGCGACGCTGGCTCCTGCATGCCCACGTGGCCTCCGCGTCCGTGGTGGCGCTCGGTTCCGTGTGCATTGCCGCGCTCGTCTCCTCCGGCGCGCTGGCCGCGGAGGCCACTGATGACGGCTGGACCGCCGGACGCATCGTGCTGGTCAGCGCGTTGCTCCTGCTGATCATCGTGCTG
>JAKDIS010000026.1 GCA_030450335.1 Corynebacterium sp.
CACCCCCCCGGGGTGCCCTCCGCGGGGTGGTCCGCCTCTCTCGGGTTTAACCCCCCCCCCCCTGTCCGATCTTCGCCCCTCGGTCCCCCGCAAGGGACCCGCTGCAGGCGCGCTACTACGCCTTCACGCGTGCCTCGCCGCTGGAGTAGTGGACCATCTCCTCGTGGGAGCGGACCTTCTTGCGCTCGCGGCCCTCGGCCTCGCCCAAGGCGCGCTCGTGGGCGTCGAGGTTGTACCAGCCCTCCCAGGTCGTGTAGTCGACCTCACGGGAGTGCAGGAGCTCGATCACGTCGTCCTCGCCGGGGGCGTCGGGGCCGAAGCCGATGCCGGCGTCGTAGTCGGCGAGGAGGTTGGCGACGGCCTCGTTGGCGTCGCCCTTGGTGTTGCCGATCAGGCCGACCGGGCCGCGGCGGATCCAACCGGTGGCGTACACGCCGGGCATGGTCTCACGCAGCTCGGCCTCCGGGTCGGCGGAGCCGGGGACGCCGGCGATGCCGTCGGCGGTGGGGCCCTCGGTCAGGACGCGTCCGCCGACGTTGGGCAGGACGTTCTCCTTGCCGTCCCACGGCAGGTCCTTCTGCTCGTCGGACTTGTAGCCCACGGCGCGGTAGACCTGGCCCACGTTCCACTCGGTCAGCTCACCGGTGGAGCGCACTCCGCCGGTGCCGTCGAGTTCCGTGCGCTCGGTGACCAGCGTGGTCACCTTGCCGTCGTCGTCGGTCTTGACCTCGACGGGGGACTCGAAGAAGTGCAGGTAGAGCTTGTGCGGTGCGCCCTTGGGCTCGGCGACGGCGTAGTTCTCCAGGATGGTGCACACCTGGTCGGTGATCTTGGAGTTGTGGCGGGCGTTCTCGGAGCCCTCGTCGTAGTCGATGTCCTCGGGGTTGACGACGACCTCGATGGTGTCGGAGTGGTTGAGCTCCTTGAGCTCCAGGGGGGTGAACTTCGCCTGGGCGGGGCCGCGGCGGCCGAAGACGTGCACGTCCTTGGCCTTGTTGTTCTTCAGGGACGCGTAGACGTTGTCCGGGATCTCGGTGACGAGCAGCTCGTCGCCGGTCTTGGCCAGGACACGGGCGATGTCGAGGCCCACGTTGCCGACGCCGATGACGGCGATCGACTCGGCGTCGACGTTCCAGGAGTCCTCGAAGTGCGGGTTGGCGTCGTAGAAGCCCACGAACTTGCCGGCGCCGTGGGTGTGCTCGCCGCCGGGGATGTTCAGGTCCCGGTCGTCGGTGGCACCGGTGGCGTAGATGACCGCGTCGTAGTGCTTCTTCAGGTCCTCGAGGGTGACGTCCTCACCGACGTTGACGTTGCCGAGCAACCGGATCTGGGGCTTGTCCATGACCTTGTGCAGGGCCTTGATGATGCCCTTGATGCGCGGGTGGTCGGGGGCCACCCCGTAGCGGATGAGACCGAAGGGGGCGGCCATCTTCTCGTAGAGGTCGATGGAGACGTCCTTGCCGGACTTCATCAGTGCGTCGGAGGCGTAGATGCCGGCCGGGCCGGATCCGATGACGGCGACGCGCAGGGGGCGGTTGTCAGACATGAATGCGTAGGTCCAATCCGTGGTTGGCGGGTTCGTGCGGCAGTCCGGGGTGGATCGATCGGGGGCGATCTGCCGCCGGGCAGGGGTGTGGTCTTGTACGTGTACGTTAGTCCGCCCCCGTCCGAACGGAAAGTGTCGACAAGGTGTCGACGCTGTCGGACACGGCACCGGTGAGGAGGGTCACGTACAGGTGTGACCTGGTGTCAGGCAGAGACTATAGACCACTTGGTCTGTCGCGGGCAAGGGTGGATCGCGAAAGTGCTCGTCACGCCGGGTAAGCATCTCCTACGTTGTATCCGTGGACAGACCGGTCTAGTCTGGGGCGACACCTTTGGGGCAGACCAAGCGGTCTGCAATGCCGGTGTCCTGACCGGCTCCAGCGCCCTCGGTCCATGACACGACGGCCGGAACGAGACCAGGAAGATCAGGAGAAGTGATCGTATGACGACGGCGACCGAAGAGAAGCCCGACACCGTTGCCAGCACCGGCGGCGACCCCGTGGCGGAGGCCGAGGGGCGCGTCGCCGCGGCCACCGCGGCCCCGGAGGCCCCGGAGGCCGCCGCCGAGACGGATCCGAACGACAAGCAGCTCGCCGCTGCCGCGCGTCGTGCCCGGGCCGCGCAGAAGAAGGCCGCCCGCGGGCTGAAGAAGGCGAAGGAGGCTGCCGAGAACGCCGCCGAGAACGCCGAGGAGGAATCCCAGGACACGCAGGACGCTGCGGCCGCCGCCCCCGAGGGCGCCCAGCCCGCCCAGCCCGCGCAGGACGCACCGGCCGCCGCAGGCGCACCGGCTGGTGCGGGCCTGGCGCTGGGCGAGACCTTGTCGCTGGTGCAGTCGGGGGCCTCGGTGCTGTCCGTCGCCGCGCTCGCCGCCGAGCGTGCGGCCGCGGAGAACCCGCAGGACGCCCAGCTCGCCGAGGCTGCCCGCGCCATCCGACTGGCCGAGCAGCAGGCCTCCCTGGCGCTGCAGGCCACCGGCACCGCCGCCGGGGTCGAGACCGCGGGAAGCGCGCAGGACGCCACGGCGCCCGCCGCGTCCGACGCAGCGTCCGAACCTGCCCCGGAACCGGCCGCCGTCGTGGAGGCACGCCAGGCTCTCGAGCGTGCCGAAGCCGAGCCGGCCGAACTCGCCGCGACGACGAAGTCCGCCGAGGCCGCCACCGAGGCGGACCCGGACAACCAGGAGGCATTCTCCGCCGCGCGCAAGGCCCGCTGGAACGAGCTGAAGGCCGGCAAGGCGGTGCAGAAGGCCGCGAAGGCGCTGGACGCCGCGCTGGAGCAGGCCGCCACAGAGGCGGCCGCAGCGTCCGACGCTGCAACCGACGCAGCGTCCGAGCCGGCCCCGGAACCGGCTGCCGTCGTGGAGGCCCGCGAGGCCCTGCAGCGTGCCGAGGCCGAGCAGGCCGAGCTCGCCGCGACGACGAAGTCTGCCGAGGCCGCCACCGAGGCGGACCCGGACAACCAGGAGGCATTCTCCGCCGCGCGCAAGGCCCGCTGGAACGAGCTGAAGGCCGGCAAGGCGGTGCAGAAGGCGGCGAAGGCGCTGGACGCTGCACTGGAGCAGTCAGCTGCCGAGGCAGCAGCGGCAGCAGCGTCTGAACCGGTGGAGCTCACCGAGGAGCAGAAGGCCGACCGTGCGGCGCCGAAGCCGCAGGGCCAGTGGCTCATCGACGGCAAGAAGCCGCTGAACAACGACGAGCGCATCAAGCAGGACGACGCCGGCCTCGCCGTCGCCGACCGCGTGCGCGAGATCTACGCCAAGCAGGGATTCGACTCCATCCCCGCCGAGGACCTCGCCCCGCGCTTCAAGTGGATCGGCATGTACACCCAGCGTCGTCAGGACATGGACGGTGAGCAGACCGGTGTGCTGTCCAACGCCGAGCTGCAGGACCGCTACTTCATGATGCGCATCCGGCTGGACGGCGGCATGATGAGCACCGAGCAGATGCGCGTCATCGGCGGCATCTCCACCGACTTCGCCCGCGGCACCGCCGACTTCACCGACCGGCAGAACATCCAGCTGCACTGGATCCGCATCGAGGACGTCCCGGAGATCTGGGACCGTCTGGCCGCGGTGAACCTGGACACCTTCTTCGGCTGCGGCGACGTGCCGCGTGTGATCCTGGGCTCCCCGGTCGCCGGCATCGCCAAGGACGAGATCATCGACGCCTCCCCGGCGATCCGGGAGATCAAGGAGAACTGGCTCACCCGCGACGAGTTCGCCAACCTGCCGCGCAAGTTCAAGTCCGGTATCTCCGGCTCGGTGCGTCAGGACATCACCCACGAGATCCAGGACATCTCCTTCATCGGCTCCGAACACCCGGAGAAGGGCCCCGGCTTCGACGTGTGGGTCGGTGGCGGGCTGTCCACCAACCCGATGCTGGCCCAGCGCCTCGGCGCGTGGGTGTCCATCGACGAGGTGCCCGAGGTGTGGTGCGGGGTGGTGCGGATCTTCCGCGACTACGGCTACCGCAAGCTGCGTAACCGTGCCCGGTTGAAGTTCCTCGTCGCAGACTGGGGCATCGAGAAGTTCCGCCGCATCCTGGAGGACGACTACCTGGGGCACAAGCTCACCGACGGCCCGGAGCCGGAGGTCTTCCCCGGCTACCGTGACCACGTCGGCGTGCACGAGCAGCGCGACGGCCGGTTCTACGTGGGCGTCAAGCCCACCGTGGGCCACACCGAGGGCGACCAGCTGCAGCGTCTGGCGGACCTGGCGGAGGCCCACGGGGTCACCGACACCCGCACCACCCCGGACAAGGAGCTGATCTTCCTCAACGTCGAGCGCGACAAGGTCGACGCCCTGGTCGACGCCCTCGAGGTCGAGGGCATGTCCGCCCGCCCGTCGTCCTTCCGTCGCGACATCATCTCCTGCACCGGCCTGGAGTTCTGCAAGCTCGCCCTGGTGACCACCAAGCAGCGCGCGATCACCCTGGCAGACCAGCTGGAGGAGCGTCTGGGTGACCTGGACGTGCCGCTGAAGATCAGTCTCAACGGCTGCCCGAACTCGTGCGCCCGCACGCAGGTCGCCGACATCGGGCTGAAGGGCCAGATCGTTACCGACGACGAGGGCAACCGCGTGGAGGGCTTCCAGGTCCACCTGGGCGGCGCGATCGGCATGCACCCGGACTTCGGCAAGAAGCTGCGTGGGCACAAGGTCACCTCCGCCGAGCTGGACGACTACGTGGTGCGCGTCGTGGAGCACTACAAGGAGCAGCGCACCGACGGTGAGCAGTTCCGCGACTGGGTGCTGCGCGCCGACGAGGCCGTGCTGCAGTAACCGGCAGCAGGAGTACACATGGACGACACGAACTCCCGGATCCCCGGGAAGATCGCACACCCCAACCCGAGGAGGGCGACGGTCATGAACTGCCCGTACTGCACGTCGGAGAACCTCTTCCCCGACACCGAGACCGACAACGCCTGGCAGTGCCGCGACTGCTGCCGGGTGTTCTCCGTGAAGTTGCACGGACACATCGAGCGCGGCGTCTGAGTGCGTGCCTGAGCGCGCGCCCGGGGCATAACTCCCCGTCAAGGGCACCCTTTCCCGTGCTGTAGGCTCAACCCCCATGGCGGGAAATGCGACGAGGGAACACACCGGGACCGACACGATCAGATCCGGACTCCTCCGCAGCTTCCCCTCGAAACTCCCGGACCCCACGGACCGCCGCTGGTTGCTGAAGCTCGCCTTCGCCCAGCGGCCCGTCCAGCTCGTGGCGTCCTTCGGCATGCTCGCCGGGTTCATCTGCAACGCCACGACCTCGATCGTGGTCGGACGCGCCATCGACGACGCGGTCGCCACCGGCCGGTGGAACCGCCTGGTGCTGTGGGTCGGGCTGCTCGTCGTGCTGTTCGCGGTGAACGCGGTGGCGGTGTGGTTCGCCCGCCGCTACATGGAGATCACCCTGCAGCAGCTCAGCCACGACCTGCGCACCACGGTCACCGACCGTATCCAGGACCCGCGCGGCATCCGGGGACGGGAGCGGACCGCCGGTGGTCTGCTGTCGATCGCGTCGACGGACTCGAACAAGGCCGCCGAGATCGTGGTGATGACGGTCTTCCCCGTCGCCGAGCTCGGTTCGATCCTCTACGTCGCGGTCGTGGTGCTGTCGATCCACTGGCAGCTGGGCCTGGCCGTGCTGGTCGGTGCACCGCTGGTCGTGGCGTTGTCGGTGCGTGCGGCACGTCCGCTGCGCAGCCGGGCGGCGGACCGTCAGCAGGCGCTCGCGCAGGCCGCGGCCGCGGCCGCCGACGCCGTCCAGGGCCTGCGCATCGTCAAGGGTCTGGGCGTGGTGGCCACGATGCGTCGCCGCTACCACGGCTACTCGTCCACCGCGTTGGACGCCACGGTGCGCACGAACGCCGCGGAGGCGCGCCTGACGATGGTCACCGAGTCCGTCGGTGCGGTGTACGTCGTCGCCATCGGCGTCACCGCCGGCTGGATCGCCCTGCACGACGGACTCAGCGTGGGCCAGCTGATCACCGTGGTCGGCCTGTCGCAGTACGTGGTCATGCCGATGACGATGCTGGGCCGCAACTTCGCCACCCGGGTGGCGATCTCTGCGGCGTCGGGACGCCGCGTGCGTGAGGTGCTCAACGCGCCGTTCGCCACGCCGGACGAGGCGTCGGACGCCACGACCGCGGCGGTGCTCGCCGCCGTGCCGTCCGGCGTCACCGTCGTGCGCGGTGCAGCCGGGGTGGCGCCGGGGATGCTCGGGGAGCTGGCGCGGCTGCCGCGCCAGCGGGTCGTCGTCGCCCCGCATGGCGCCGACCTCTTCGACGGGTCGGTACGCGACAACGTCCACCCGGACCCGCAGGTCGCAGCGTCCGCCCTGGAGGTCGCCGACTGCTCGGACATCCCGGGCGGCCCGGACCGGTCGGTGGGGGAGGGCGGCAGGCGGCTGTCCGGCGGGCAACGCCAACGTGTCGCCCTGGCCCGCGCGGTCGCCGCGGACCCCGAACTGCTGGTGCTGTCGGACCCGACCACCGCGGTGGACTCGGTGACCGAGCAGCACATCGCCGAACGCGTCGGACGCCTCTACGGCGGTGGATCAGACGGTACAGACGGTACGGAGGCGCGCGCGTCGCACCGGGTGCTCGTCGTCAGCGACGCCCCGGCGTGGCACGTCGCCGCGGACCGCGAGTGGGGACCGGCCGAGGTCGCCGAGGTCGCCGCGCTCGCCGGAGCAGCAGACGCAGATACGGAGGTGTCGCGATGAGGGCGGCGTCACTGGCACCGGTGAACACCGGTGGGGACGACGGCGAGCCGGTGCGCACCTTCCCGCTGGCCACGTGGGCGCAGGCGCGCCGCGAGGTCGCAGCGCAGGCGCGCACGGTGCCGCACGCGCGCAGCCAGGCGTTGTTCGCCTTCGTGCTGCTGGCGATCGGGTCGACCTGCACGGTCACCATCCCGCGGCTGCTCGGGCGCATCGTCGACATCGTGTCCACCGCCTCGGCGACCTCCGATGTCGCCCGGGCCGAGGGCGACCTGTGGCGCACCGCCGCGGTGATGGTCGCGGTGGCCGTCGGCGCCGGCGTGTTCAACGGGGCCGGCTACTTCATCCTCGCCCGCCTGTCCGAGCGACTGATCGCCAACCTGCGTGAGCAGATGGTGGGGACGGCCCTGGGCCTGCCTATGCACGAGGTGGAGGACGCCGGCACCGGCGACGTGGTCAGCCGCTCGACCGACGACGTGGCCCAGGTGTCCGCGGCGATCATGGAGGCGCTGCCGATCCTGTCGGGCGCGGTGTTCGTCATCGGTGCCACGGCGATCAGCCTGCTGACCGTGGACTGGCGTTTCCTGCTGATCATCCTGGTGGTGTCCCCGGTGTACTGGTTCGCCGCCCGGTCCTACCTGCGTCGGGCGCCTGCGCTGTACGCCGCGGAGCGGGCGTCGATGGGGCTGCGCGCCCGCCGCGTCCTGGAGGCCATCCACGGCCGGGCCACGGTGCGCGCCTTCCGGATGGAGGAGGAGATGCACGGCCGCATCGCCGACTCCTCGCGCCAGGTGATGACCAACGCGGTCAGCGCCAACCGCGTGATGGTCGTGCTGATGAACAAGATGCTCGTCGCCGAGCTCGTGATGCTCGGCACCGCGATCGTGCTCGGCTTCGTGCTGGTCGACCACGGTGTGCTGGGGGTGGGCGCGGTGACCGCGGCGACGCTGATGCTCATCCGCGTGCGTGGCCCGTTGCAGCAGATCATGCGGGTGCTGGACGTGGCGCAGTCCGGCTACGCCTCCCTGGCGCGCATCGTGGGCGTGACGGTGGACCCGCCGCGTCCGGTGCAGGACGCCGGGGCGCCCGCGCCGCGCGGCGAGGTGCGCCTGTCCGGCGTGGACTTCCGCTACGGGACGGATTCCTGGGCGGTGGAGGACGTGAACTTCACCATCGAACCCGGGCGCACGGTGGCCCTGGTCGGTGCCTCGGGGGCGGGCAAGACGACCGTCGCCACCCTGCTGGCGGGGCTGCGTGAGCCCAGCGCCGGTGCGGTCACGGTGGACGGGGTGGCTGTCACGGCCCTGTCCGACGACGAGCGTGCCGACCGGTTGGCGTTGGTGTCGCAGGAGGTGCACACCTTCTCCGGGACGCTGCGCGACGACCTGGGCCTGGCGGTGGACGAGGAGTCCGGCAGCGTCGACGACGACACCCTCGTCGACGCTCTGGAGCAGGTCGGTGCCGGGGACTGGTTCCGCCGGTTGGCCGACGGACTGGACACCGTGGTCGGTGCCCGTGGCCTGGTGGCGGACCCGGTGGTCGCCCAGCAGATCGCCCTGGCCCGGGTGCTGCTGCGCGATCCGCGGGTGGTGGTGCTCGACGAGGCGACGGCCGAGGCCGGTTCGGCCGGCGCACAGGCCCTGGAGGCCGCGGCACGGCGGCTCACCGAGGGGCGCACCGCGTTGACGGTGGCGCACCGCCTGGACCAGGCGCGTCTGGCGGACGAGGTGCTGGTGATGGAGGACGGCCGCATCGTGGAGCAGGGTCCCCACGACGACCTCGTGGCCGCCGGCGGACGTTACGCCCAACTGTGGGAGGTCTGGTCGCGCGGCCGGTAGGGGAGCCTGGATTCAAGGCGAAAGGAATCCGTCGGGCAGGGGGCCGACGGTGGGGGACACGGCGATTGCAGACCTCTCGGTCTATGGGATGCATGGCTGTTGACCAGTATCAACAAATGATACTTGGGTCCATACATGAAAAACCGGTTGCTCCGGTGGTCGCTCTGCTCTAGTCTTGTGCCCTATGGCGCAGACCGACCGGTCTGTTGGGTGCCGGTCGTACCGCGATCCACACGTGACGACGACAGCCCGACACAGCAACACGGCAGCACGGCAACACCCCCAGAGACCAACCGGCGAACGGCAGGGAAGAAGAGCAGGAATGACGAACACAGGACCAGAGGTCGGATTCGCGACTCTCACCGGCCTGATCGGCGTGACCGGCACCCGGGCAGAGCAGGAGGCTCCGGCGCTCACGGACCCGGAGGTCAGCCCGGAGGGCGCGCCGACGACGACCACCCACCTCACCGAGGAGCAGACCGCCGCCCACCAGGCACTCGTCGACGAGTGGAACGACAAGCTCGACGGCGCCACCGCCGAGCAGATCCTCGACTGGGTCAACGAGCACGTCACCGGCACGGTGGCGGTCACCATGTCCATGCAGGACACCGTCCTGGCCGAACTCGCCGAGGGCCGTGTCCACGACGCGGAGATGGTCTTCCTCGACACCGGCTACCACTTCGACGAGACCATCGACGTGGCCAAGGACGTGGACGAGCGCTACACGCTGCCGCTGCGCACCGTGGAGCCGGTCTACTCCGTGAAGAAGCAGGACGAGGTCTACGGCCGCGACCTGTACAAGCGCAGCCCCACGGCCTGCTGCCGGATGCGCAAGGTCGAGCCGCTGGCCCGGATGCTCAACCCCTACGAGGCGTGGATCTCCGGTGTGAAGCGGGTCGACAGCGAACTGCGTAAGGACACCCCGATCCTGGACGTGGACCGCACCGGCCGGCTGAAGATCAACCCGATCGCCGCGTGGAGCGACCAGGACGTCGAGGACTACATCGAGTCCCACGACCTGATCATCCACCCGCTGACCCGCCAGGGCTACCCCTCCATCGGGTGCGCGACCTGCACCATGCCGGTCGCCCCCGGCGACGACCCCCGTTCCGGCCGTTGGGCCAACTCAACCAAGACAGAATGCGGACTCCACCTGTGACTACTGCGACAGAACACTCCACCCTGACCCCCCACCTGGCCAGCCTCGAGGCCGAGGCCATCGAGATCCTGCGCGAGGTCGCCGGCCAGTTCGAGCGTCCCGCGCTGCTGTTCTCCGGCGGCAAGGACTCCGTCGTCGTCCTGGAGCTGGCCAAGCGTGCCTTCGCCCCGGCGGCGGTGCCCTTCGAGCTGGTGCACGTCGACACCGGGCACAACTTCCCGGAGGTCATCGAGTTCCGCGACCGCGTCGCCGAGGACCCGCGCATCACCCTGCACGTCGCGCACGTGCAGGACTGGATCGACTCCGGCGCGATCCAGGAGCGTCCGGACGGCACCCGTAACCCGCTGCAGACCGTCCCGCTGGTCGAGACGATCCAGGACCGCGGCTACGACGCCGTGCTCGGCGGCGCCCGCCGCGACGAGGAGAAGGCGCGCGCCAAGGAGCGGGTCTTCTCCGTGCGCGACTCCTTCGGCGGCTGGAACCCGCGCCGGCAGCGTCCCGAGCTGTGGGGCCTGTACAACGGCCGCCACCAGGCGGGCGAGAACATCCGCGTGTTCCCGATCTCGAACTGGACGGAAGCCGACATCTGGGACTACCTGCGTGCCCGCGACGTCGAGATCCCCGACATCTACTACTCCCACGACCGTGAGGTCTTCGCCCGTGGCGGCATGTGGCTGACCGCCGGCGAGTGGGGCGGTCCCGCCGAGGGCGAGACCGTGGAGACCCGTACCGTGCGCTACCGCACCGTCGGTGACATGTCCTGCACCGGCGCGGTCCTGTCGGACGCGGCGACGATCGACGAGGTCATCGACGAGATCCGCCTGTCCACCACCACCGAACGTGGCGCCACCCGTGCCGACGACAAGCTCTCCGAGTCCTCCATGGAGGACCGCAAGAAGGAAGGTTACTTCTGATGACCGCCGCTACCGCCACCCCCGTGAGCGCCGACAGCGCCGCCGAGAACGCCGACGCCGAGAACGTCGACAACTCCACCGTCCCGACGCTGCGCCTGTGCACCGCCGGCTCCGTCGACGACGGCAAGTCCACCTTCGTCGGACGCCTGCTGCACGACACCAAGTCCATCCTCGCCGACCAGTACGAGGCGGTGGAGCGCGTCTCCGCCGCCAAGGGCCTGGAGAACCCGGACCTGTCCCTGCTGGTCGACGGCCTGCGCGCCGAGCGTGAGCAGGGCATCACCATCGACGTGGCCTACCGCTACTTCGCCACCGACAAGCGCTCCTTCATCCTGGCCGACTGCCCCGGCCACGTGCAGTACACGCGCAACACCGTGACCGGACTGTCCACGTCCGACCTGGTCATCGTGCTGATCGACGCACGCAACGGCGTGATCGAGCAGACCCGCCGCCACCTCACCGTGGCCGCGATGATGAAGACCTCCCAGGTGGTCGTCGCCGTGAACAAGATCGACGCCGTCGACTTCGACGAGGGCATCTTCCGCTCGATCACCTCCGAGGTCCGCGACCTCGCCGGGGAGCTGGGCCTGCCGAAGATCGACGTGGTGCCGACCTCCGCGCTGCTCGGCGACAACGTGGTCTCCCCGTCGGAGAACACCCCCTGGTACGGCGGCCCGACCGTGCTCGACATCCTGGAGAAGGCCCGCCCGGCCCGCGTCAACGCCGGCAAGGTCCGCGGTCTGCGCTTCCCGGTGCAGGTCGTCATCCGCGACCACGCCACCGACTACCGCGGCTACGCAGGACGCCTCACGTCCGGTTCCGTCGCCGTCGGCGACACCGTCTCGGTCGGCGGCCATGACGGCCGCACCACCACCGTGGCCGGCATCGACGGCCCGGCCGGGGAGCAGGAACGCGCCGAGCGTGGCGAGTCCGTGACCCTGCGCCTGGCCGACGACATCGACATCTCCCGTGGCGACCTCATCGCCTCCGACGTGGAGGGTGACGCGGTCCCGGCCCCGTCGAACTCCGTCAACGCGCTGGTCTTCCAGCTCGCCGAGACGCCGGTGAAGGTCCGCGGCAACGTCCTGCTGCGCTACGGTTCCGCCACCGTGCGTGCCCGCGTCGACGAGATCGTCAGCCGCGTGCACATCCTCGACGAGAACGAGGAGGACGGCGACCTCGGCACCGAGCTCGCCCTCAACGACATCGCCGAGGTGCGCGTCACCGTCGCCGAGCCGCTGCCCTTCGAGGCCTACCGCCGTGGCGGCCGCGTCGGTTCCTTCCTGCTGATCAACCCGTCGACCGGTGACACGCTCACCGCCGGGCTGGTCACCGAGGGGAACCAGGGCTGACCGTGCCGGGGGAGGCCGGAGCGCGCGTCCCGGTGATCTGCCTGGCGCACGGCTCCCGGCACCCGGCGTCGGACGCCGCGGTCGTCGACATCGCCGACGCCGTCGCCGGTCTCACCGGCGGCGTCGTGCGCGCCGCCTACCTCGACTTCTCGCCCTCCACGCTGACCACCGTCACCCGGGTGCTGGCGGCCGAGGGGCACCGCGAGGCGGTTATCGTCCCGCTGCTGTTCACCACCGCCTTCCACATGACCACCGACGTGCCCGAGGCGATCGCCGAGGCCACCGCGGAAACCGGCATGGACCTGCACCTGGCCGGTGGAGTGGGCACCGGCGAGGACCTCGCCGGGCTGCTCGCCGTGCGTATCGCCGCCCGCCATACGGCAGCTTCCCTCGTCCTTTATTCCGTGGGCTCCAGCGTGGCCGGGGCGAACGACACCGTCGCGGCCCTTGCGCAGGACGTCGGACGCCACCTCGGCGTCCCCGCGTACGCGCGCGTCGCCACCGGCGGGCCGTCGACCGGACCGGACGCCCTGGCGTCCTGCGTGGAAGACGCCGGTACAGGCGGCACCGCCGGCACCG
Source organism: Corynebacterium sp. (assembly GCA_030450335.1). Classification (GTDB taxonomy): domain Bacteria; phylum Actinomycetota; class Actinomycetes; order Mycobacteriales; family Mycobacteriaceae; genus Corynebacterium. The sequence goes on from JAKDIS010000026.1 coordinate 12,604, forward strand.
GAAACCCCGTGGCCGTCGAGCCGCTGTTCATCTGCCCGGGCCGGCTCTGGGACATCGCCGTCGACCGACTCGGTGAGCTCGACGTGCCGGTCTCACTCGGTGAACCCCTGGGTACCGCCGTCGCACCCCTGGTCGTGTCCCGGATCAACGCCGTCGTCGAAGTACAAGGAGAGGAGGGACCCCGGTGAAACTGCTGCTGTTCGCCGTCGCCGGCCTGATGGCCCAGCTCGTGGACGGGGCGCTGGGCATGGCCTTCGGCGTCACCGCCACCACGATGCTCATCCTGTCCGGCACCGCCCCGGCGCAGGCCAGCGCCGCCGTGCACTTCGCCGAGGTCGGCACGACCCTGTTCTCCGGGTTGGCGCACTGGCGGCTCAACAACGTGCACTGGCCGACCGTCGTCTTCCTCGGCATCCCCGGTGCCGTCGGCGCCTTCGCCGGGGCGACGGTGCTGTCCGGGCTGTCCACCGAGTCGGCCGAACCGGTGGTCTCCACACTGCTCCTGCTGCTCGGCGCCTACGTGCTGATCCGCAGCGTGCTGGTGCCGTGGAAGAAGCCGGAGGGCGGGGACCCCGGCGACACAGGCGAAACCGTACCGGTGTCTTCGGGGTCGCGGCGTTCGCGCCTGGGCCTGGTCACCCTCGGGCTCGGCGGCGGTTTCCTCGACGCCTCCGGGGGCGGCGGCTGGGGGCCGGTCACCACCTCCTCGCTGATGAGCGTGGGGCGTAGCGAGCCGCGCAAGATCATCGGCACCGTGAACACCGCCGAGTTCCTCGTCGCGGTGTCGGCCTCCCTCGGCTTCATCATCGGCCTGGAGCAGGTGCACGACTCCTGGCAGCCCGTCCTCGGCCTGCTGATCGGCGGTCTGATCGGCGCACCCATCGCGGCGTGGATCGTGACGGTCATCAAGCCGGACGTGCTCGGCGGCATCGTCGGCGCGGTGCTGGTGGCGCTCAACGGCGCCCGGGTCAGCGCCTCGCTGGGGTGGGCCGGGGGTCTGCTCACCGCCGTGACGGTGACGCTGTGCCTGGTCGTGATCGGCCGCGCCCTGCTCGCCCGCCGACGCAGGACGGCCGCAGCGGCGGCAGCGACCGCTGCGGCCGGGCCGTCCGGCGCGTCCGAGGCGTCCGGCCCGGTAGTTATCGCCGTAGACGCACAAAGGTGACACCCCCAGCCCGGGTGCACCGCCGCTTTCACCCCCGGGTCGGGTGGGTTAAAGCACAGTAATGGGGGTATTGAGATCAATCGGACACCATTGCGTTGGTCGGGTTGAGTGATTCACGGCACAATGGGGGAGGAACATCCCCCGCACCCGGGGTGCGACACCACACACCGGATGTGCCGGGGACCGTCGACCATGTGAAGGAGACCCCGTGACCGTTCGAGCCGTGCTCAGCCCGATCGCCACCGCCGCAGGACGCCGAGACGAACTGATCACCAGCCTCCAGGGCCCGGTGACGGACATCTTCGAGACACTCCGCCCCGCCGCGCCAGACTTCAGCGCCGCCCTTGAGACCGCCCTGACCAACAGCGAGGACGTCCTCGTCGGCACCGGCGAGCCCATGTTCGACTCCCGGCTGGCCGCCGCCGCAGGCGTGGCCCACTTCCTCATCGCCGGCGGCGAGCAGGACCACCTCCAGCTCCAGCAGGTCTCCGGGCAGCTCGTGCGCTCCGGACGCGTCCCGCGCGGGATCTCGCTGCTCGACCGGCCCGAGGCGTCGTCGTCCGCCCTGGAGTCCGAGGGCACCGCGGTGTCCTTCGTCGCCCTGGACACCGTCGGCCAGGCAGAGCCGGGCACCCCGGTCATCGGGCCCGAGGTCTTCGAACGCAACCTGATCGCCCAGGCCCGCGCCGCCAAGGCGCACATCGTCCTGCCCGAGGGCGACGACGACCGCATCCTCGAGGCCGCGCACCAGCTGCTCGCCCGCCGCGTCTGCGACCTGACGATCCTCGGCGACCCGGCGACCATGGCCTCACGCGCACACGAACTCGGGTACGACCTGAGCTCCGCGACGTTGACCGACCCCACCTCCGGCGACGACCTCGAGCGTTTCGCCGAGGAGTTCGCCGAACTACGCAAGGCCAAGGGCGTGACCATCGACGAGGCGCGGGAGACGATGAAGGACATCTCCTACTACGCCACCATGATGATCCACCTCGGCAAGGCCGACGGCATGGTCTCCGGGGCGGCGCACACCACCGCCCACACCATCAAGCCCAGTTTCCAGATCATCAAGACCGCGCCGGACGCCTCCATCGTCTCCTCGATCTTCCTCATGGTCATGGACGGGGTGCTGTGGGCCTTCGGTGACTGCGCGGTCAACCCGGACCCCACCCCCGAGCAGCTCGCCGAGATCGCCGTGGTCTCGGCCAAGACCGCCAGCCAGTTCGGCATCGACGCCAAGGTCGCGATGCTGTCCTACTCGACCGGCAGCTCCGGTGCGGGTGAGGACGTGGAGGCAGTGGCCGAGGCCGTGCAGATCGCCCGGGAGCAGGACCCCGACCTCGAGGTCGACGGCCCGCTGCAGTTCGACGCCGCGGTCGTGGAATCCGTCGGCCAGAAGAAGATGCCCGGCTCCGACGTGGCGGGCAAGGCCACCGTGTTCGTCTTCCCGGACCTCAACGCCGGCAACATCACCTACAAGGCCGTGCAGCGCACCGCCGACGCCCTCGCCGTCGGCCCGATCCTGCAGGGACTGAACAAGCCGGTCAACGACCTGTCGCGCGGGGCGACCGTCCCCGACATCGTGAACACCGTCGCCATCACCGCAATCCAGGCCGGAAACTAACCGAAAGGACCTTCCCATGACCTCGAGCAAAACGTACGTCCTCGTCCTCAACTCCGGATCCTCGTCGATCAAGTTCCAGGTCATCGACCTGAACGCCGACGCCCAGAGCGGCCCGTTCCTCTCCGGCCTGGTCGAGCAGATCGGCGAGAGCCGCGGCCACATCAAGCTCATCACCGAAGACCAGACCATCGAGGACCGTCGCCCGATCCTGAGCCACTCCGTGGGCCTGGAACGTGCCTTCGGCATGATGTCCCTGCTCGGCGTGGGACCCCAGGACCTCGACATCTCCGCGGTCGGCCACCGTGTGGTCCACGGCGGCAGCAAGTTCTCCGAGCCCGTCGTGATCAACGACGAGATCGTCGAGGACATGCGCTCGCTCATCCCGCTGGCTCCGCTGCACAACCCGGCCAACATCGACGGCATCGAGAACGCCCGCACCCTGCTGCCGGATGTCGAGCACGTCGCCGTGTTCGACACCGCCTTCTTCCACACCCTCCCGGAGGCCGCCTCGCGCTACGGTCTGAACCGTGAGGTCGCCGACCAGTACCACATCCGGCGCTACGGCTTCCACGGCACCAGCCACCAGTACGTCTCCGGCCTCGTCCCGGGTGTCCTCGGCAAGGACGCCGCGGACATCAACCAGATCACCCTGCACCTGGGCAACGGCGCGTCCATGGCGGCGATCCGCGGCGGCGTGCCCCAGGACACCACCATGGGCCTGACCCCGCTGGAGGGCCTGGTCATGGGTACGCGTACCGGCGACATCGACGCCGGCATCATCTTCCACCTCTACCGTGAGGGCAAGATGACCATCGACGAGATCGACACCCTGTTCAACAAGCGCTCCGGGCTGAAGGGGCTGGCCGGTGCCAACGACTTCCGCCTGATCCAGGAGCTCATCAACGAGGGCGACGAGAACGCGAAGGAGGCCTACGACATCTACGTCCACCGCGTGCGACGCTACGTGGGTGCCTTCATGCTGCAGCTCGGACGCCTCGACGCGGTGGTGTTCACCGCCGGTGTCGGTGAGAACCACGTCGGCATCCGCCGCGACACCATGGCCGACCTGGAGAACTTCGGCATCGAGATCGACGACGCCCGCAACCGCAACGAGGAAGGTGTGGAGGGCCCGCGGGTGATCTCCACCGAGGGCTCCGCGGTCAAGGTGCTGGTCGTTCCAACCAACGAGGAGCTGGCGATCGCCCGCGCCGCGCTGAAGCTCTCCCAGGCCTGAGCCGCCCGGGTGAGCCTGCGCCTCTAGAACCAGGTCCGCGGCCGGATCCGGTTGGCCATGTCGACCAGCCGGAAGCGGTGCCTGGCGAAGGGGGACTGGCGCGCGATGTCGCGCAACCCCTGCTCGATTCCGGCCCGAAGGCCCCGCTCGGTGAACTCCACGTCGAACAGCGGGGCCTTCGCCACGCGCACCGGAGCCTCCGACTTCTCCTGCTGGGCCCGCAGCCAGTCCAGCGCCGAGGCCATCACCGCCAGGCGGACCTGGGGGATGCGTGGCTCGTTGGTGGGCAGGATCTCCAGGCGCCGGGCCGCGCGGCGCAGACGCGCCTCGTTGAGCGTGGACTGCTCGGTGATGAGCATCAGCACCGTGGTCAGGCGCGCCATGCGGTGGTGCCGCGAGGACTGCGGGACGCGGTCCAGCGCGGCGACTGCGGCGTCCACAAGCCCTTCGGCGTGCAGCTGGCGGGCCAGGCCGAACGCGGCGGACACCGTCGAGGCGTTCGTCGCCCACACCAGCCCGTAGAGCCGGATGGTGTGGAAGCGCAGCGCCACCGGATCCTGCGAGAGGTGCGTCCAGCCCGGGACCTCGCTGTAGTCGGGGGACTGCTGCGCACCCTGCGTGTAGGTCAACGCCAGGGCCGCCTTCTGCACCGTGGAGTCCAGCAGGCGGGTGGTGTTCATCCCCTGGTGCTGCAGCATCAGCTCGTCGGTGGCGGCCAGGGCCAGCTTCGGGGCGGGCTCACCGGGCAGGGTGTTGAGCACCTCGTTGAAACAGGCCTGCGCCGTGACGTAGTCACTGGTCAGCAGGTTGGAGACCCCGGAGAGCCACTGGTGGCGCCAGTCGCGGTGGAAGCGGTCGTCCATGCCCCGCAGGGTCAGCACCGCCTCGGTGGTCATACCCAGGTCGAGCTGGGCGCGCACGATGGTCAGCGGGATCTCCGTCGACGACGAGAGGTCCGGCTGCTTCTGCGCGGCCTTCAGGGTGTCCAGCACCTCGCTGGGCTCGGTCAGGCTCGCCGCGGACAGCAGGGACGCCCCGGGGTCGTTCGGGTCGGTCAGCGGGGTCGGCAGCGCGGCGATGACCTCGGGCGCGGTGGCCTCCACGGAGCGCTCGATGCCGTCGATCAGCTGGTCGGTGCGGAAGAGCAGGTGCTTGGTGCCGAAGGTGGAACGCTGTGCGGTGAAGCGGGTGTCCAGGTGCGGGTACTGGCGTCCGTCGCGGATGGCGAGGACCTCACGCAGCACACCGATGATCTGGTTGGCCATCGCCCCGGCGGAGGTGAAGCGGCGCTCGGGGTTCTCGTCCGTGGCGCGCAGCAGCAGGCGGTACAACGACAGGTACTTGCGGAACAGCGGCTCGTCGTTCGGGGTGGGCAGGCCACGGTCGTACACCCCGTCGGTGACGGGCAGTTTCACGATGAGGCTGGCCAGCGTGCGTCCCACGGTGTAGATGTCGCTGGCGATGGTCGGCCCGGTGCGCGAGATCTCCGGGGCCTGGAAACCGCGGGTGCCGAAGATGTGGCCGAAGGCGCCGATGCCGGACACCGCACCCAGGTCGATGAGCTTGACCTGGTCCTCGGTGATGATGATGTTGTCCGGCTTGAGGTCGTTGTAGACCACGCCGCGGGAGTGCAGGTAGTCCAGGGCGGGCAGGACCTCGAGGATGTAGCCGATGGCGATGTCGATGGGCAGGGTGTTGCCCGGCTGACGCCGGCGCCGGTGGCGCAACGACGGCCCACCGACGTACTCCATGATGATGAACCCGCCGGGACTGCGCGGGTCGTCGATGAAGTTGAAGATCTTCACGATCCCGGGGTGGGTGATGTCGGCGAGGAAGGCCCGCTCGGACTCGGCCACGGCACGCTCGTGCGCGGTGGTGGTGGCCATCATCCCCTTGAGCACGACCCAGCGGTCGGACACGTTGTGGTCGACGGCGAGGTAGATCCAGCCCAGCCCACCGTGGGCGATCGGCCCGAGGACCTCGTACTGGGCGGCGACCATGTCGCCGGGCTGCAGGACGGGGGAGTCCGTCCCGTCCTCGACGGCCTTGGCGATGGCGTCGTCGCTGATGACGGCGTCCTGCGGGTTCGTCGGGGGGATGAAGGGGAGACGGACCATGCCGCCGGCGACCTCCGCGCCGGCGCGGGAGGTGCCGCGGCGGCGGCGGAAGGTCGACAGGGCCTCGCGGCGGCTGCGTTCACCGGAGTCGACGGTGGGCTGGCGGTCGGTGGCGTTGGTGCTGTCACCGGCCGTGCCAGCTGTACTGGTTGTGCCGTCAGCGACTTCAGGGACCGGGGTGGGCTCGCTGTCGTCGGCGAAGGGGTCGAAAGGCGTCGCCTGCGTCGACTCGCCGCCGGTGGGCTCGCTGTCGCCGTCGGTGTCGGTGTCGGTGTCGGCGCCGCCGTCACTGCCGCCCCCCCTGGTCGCGGCGCCGTGGGTGGGCTGCGCATCCTCGGCCGCGAAGGGGTCGAAGAAGGTCGCCTCGGTGGCGGGTCCCTCGGACGGTCGGTCGTCCGGGCGCTGCTCGTCGGAGTTCGTCACTGGTCGTCCTCGCTTCCGGATCCGTTCGAGTCGTTCGAGTCGTTCGAGTCGTCCGAACTGGCTGAACTGACGCGTTCGCGTACCGCGTTGAGCTCCCGGTTCTCCGCCGCGGAACGGTACTCCGCGGGCGGCGGGTCGGCCTCACCCAGGTAGCCGGCGAGCCACCGGTCGTAGATCCGGTCCCAGGTGCCGTCGTCGCGGATGCGCTCCATCGTGGAGTTCACCTGCCGGATCAGACCGGTGGTGTCACGTTGCTGCGGCAGGGCGGCGGCCATCCCGTAGTCCGTGCCGTCGGAGTCGTCGCCGACGATCTCGGTGTAGGGGTCCTGGGCCTGCAGCCCGGAGAGGATCGCGGAGTCGGAGTAGATCGCGTCGACCTGTTGGCGTTGCATCGCCATCAGGCAGTCCGACCAGGTCTGGGTGGCCAGGATGTCGCGGTGCGGCACCTCGTCGCGCAGTGCCTGCAGGTTCGTGGAGTCGCGTGTCACGCAGACCGTCTTGCCGTCCAGGTCGTCCTCGTCCTCGATGCCGGAGTCGCGCATCGCCAGGATGCGCGGGTAGGTGGTCAGGTACGGCACGGAGAACTCCACCTGCTCCTGGCGTGCCGGGGTGATCGTGAACGTGCGCGCCACGAGGTCCACCGCCCCGGCGGCCAGGACGTCCTCCAGGTCGTTGCCCTCCACGTAGCGGTACTCGATCTTGGTCGGGTCGCCGAAGATGTCGCGGGCGACCTCGCGGGCGAGGTCGATCTCGAAACCGGCGAGCTCGCCGGTCACCGGGTCGCGGAAACCGACCTGGTTCAGCGACTGGGCGACGCCCACCACCAGGCGGCCGCGTTCGATGATCTCGGGCACGCGCCGGGCGGGGGAGACGTCCTCCCCGGTGTCCGGTTCAACGTCCGGACGCAGCGAACCGTAGGTGCCGCGCGAGGAGTCATCGCTCTCCTCACTGGTGTGCGTGGAGAGGTCGTCGACGTTGTCGGACAGCGACGAGCCGTTGGGCAGGGCGAGCGTGGGGTTCGGCTCGTCCGGCCACTGCTGCAGTTCCTGGTCGTTCGTCGCACAGGACGCCAGCACCAGGGAACCGGCCGCCACGACGCAGGTGAGGACGGTACGGAGGCGGGGGTGCGTGTTCACAGGTACTCCTGGAGGCGGGGCCGGGTTCCGTAGATGATGCAGAGGGCAGAGAGGATGCCCAGCAGGATCACCAGCGCGGAGACCTGCTGGGCGGAGACACGGGAATCGGCGAGGTAGGTGCGCAACTGGTCACGGGTGTCGTCGATCAACGAGCGCAGGTTCTCGTCCAGCTGCTGGTAGGGGTGGGTGTCGGAGTCGCCGATGGTGGCGTTGATCGCGGCGGCGTAGTCGCCCTGCTGGACGTGGGCCAGCATCTGCGCGTGGGCGTTGTCCCAGGCACGCAGGTTCTCCCGCGCCTCGTCGAGCACGTCCCGGTCGCCGACGGTGTTGCGGAGCGCCTCCAGCCCGCTGTCCAGGCGGGTGACCTGGTCGGAGAAGTTGGTCTGGGTGTCGTCGGTGTACTCGCGCTGCACCAGGCCCAGGGCCTCGGTGGTTCGGGTCTGCTGCACGGTGATGCGCAGCGAGGTCAGCGACTCCAACGGCTGGGCGGTGCCGTCCAGCCCGCGGGTGCCGTCGGTCCAGGTGGTCAGCGCCGCGCCACCGGCCCACAGCAGCGACAGGGTCATCAGCACCGTCGCCGCGGCGTAGCCGCCGTTGATCCGCCGGTTGGTCTGCGCGGCAAGCCAGAACTGGGCCACGAGCAGCAGCAGGACCGCGGCGACCAGGCCGGACATGGCGAACCAGCCGGGTTTGGTCAGGGCGAGCTGCTGTTCGGCGACCTCGGAACTGGTGTTGGAGTACAGCTCTCCCGCGGCCGGGAGGATCTCCTCCTGCATCATCGTGCTCGCCTGCGTCACGTAGGCGGCACCGACCGGGTTGGCCTGCCGGTTGTTCACCCCGGACTCGGTGATCAGGCTGGTGTAGATCGGCAGTTTCTCCTGGATCTCCAGGATCAACGCCATCTCGCGGGTGGACGGGTCGTCGATGCCGTTGGCTGCGCGGATGATCGCCCGGGAGGCGATGTCGACGGCCTCGCGGTAGGACGCGTCGGTGTCGGCGCCGCCCGCGGCGTCCTCCACGAAGCCGGTGGTCGCCACCGAGTCGGCGACCGACAGGGAGTTGTACAGCTCCTGGGCGGCGAAGGAGACCGGCTCGGTCCGGTTGACCAGGGTGTTCAGCGAGCCCTGCTGCTTGGACGACTGGGCGGCCATCGCGCCGCCGGCGGCGAGGATCGCCAGGACCAGGATCACCGAGACCACGGTCAGCAGGCCCGGTGTCGTGGAGACGAAGCGGCGGAACCGCCGGGGGACCTCCATCGCCGGGGTGAAGACGCTCAGCCGGCGTGAGCCGTGGCCGTCGGTGGTGGTGTCGTCCATCCACCGGTCGGTGTCCTGGCGACGGCCGCCGGGCCCGATCGCGGTGCCTTCGTCCAGGGTCGTGAACGTGCCGGTCGAGGCCGGATCGGTGGCCCCGTCACTCGGATCTCGTGTCGGCACGGGCATGTAGGACATCCTACATTCGAGGGGCGAAGAAGTGTCAGCACCCGGGGTCAGTGGCGTATGGCACGATGGGGGACATGATTGACGTCGAATCCTTGACCAAGCGGTACGGTTCCGCGACCGTCGTGGACGACCTGAACTTTTCGGTGCAGCCGGGGATCGTCACCGGATTCCTGGGGCCGAACGGTGCAGGCAAGTCCACCACCATGCGTATGATCGTCGGCCTCGACCGTGCCTCCGCCGGCACCGCCACCATCGACGGGATGCGCTACGACCAGTACGCCAAGCCGCTGCACAAGGTCGGCACGCTGCTGGACGCCAAGTGGGTGCACCCCAACCGCACCGCGGCGAACCACCTGCGGTGGCTGGCGGCGGCGAACGGATTCTCGCGCAAGCGGGTGGACGAGGTCCTCGACCTCGTCGGGTTGAGCGACGTCGCCGGCAAGAAGGCCGGGAACTTCTCCCTGGGTATGGGCCAGCGCCTCGGCCTCGCCGTCGCCCTGCTGGGCGACCCGGAGGTCCTGATCCTGGACGAGCCGGTCAACGGTCTGGACCCGGAGGGTATCCGGTGGGTCCGTGACTTCGTGCGTCACCTGGCGTCCGAGGGTCGCACGGTCATGATCAGTTCGCACCTGCTCAGTGAGATGGCGCAGACCGCCGACCACCTGGTGGTCATCGGCCGTGGCCGGCTGGTGGCGGACACCTCCACCCACGACTTCATCAAGAACGCCTCCACGGCGACCACGGTGGTGCGCACCGACCACCTGCCGGAGATGAAGAATGCGCTCAGGGAGGAGTCCGTGGCCTTCGAGCAGAGCACCGACGACGACGGCCGCGACATCCTCGTCCTGGAGGACACCGAACCCGACGAGGTCGGCGCCATCGCCTACACCTACGGTCTGCTGCTGCGTGAGCTCAGCGAGCGTCGCGCCTCCCTGGAGGACGCGTTCATGCGGATGACCGGGCACGCGGTGGACTACCACGCGAACCTGGGCGACGGGCCCGACGGCATCGGGGACGTCCCCGACCTCAGCGCCCTGCCGACCACCCCGACCTCCGAGGGGGAGAAGTAATGCTCGCACACACGATCAACGCCGAGTGGATCAAGATCCGCACCACCAAGGCGGTCTACTGGACCTCCGCGCTCATCGTCGTCTTCTCCGTGGCCTTCGGCGGGTTCATGGGGTGGGCGAACGCGATGAACTACAACATGGCCGTCGACGACGGCAACGCGGAGCTCGCCGCCGCCAGCGTGGAGGGGCTCACCGTCTCCAGCGCCCTGCTGGGTCTGCAGCTCTTCGGGGTGATGATCCTCCTGATCCAGGGTGCGCTGCTGGTCACCGGCGAGTACGGCAACAACACCGCCAAGTCGAATGTGCTGGCGGTGCCGAAGCGCTGGCAGCTGCCGGTGGCCAAGTTCATCGTCTACGGCGTGATCGCCGCGGTGGTCACGCTCGTGTCCGCCGTGATCAGCGTGCTCGTGACCCGGTGGGCGGCCGGCACCCAGATCGACGACGACGCGCTCCTGTCCAACATCTCCCTGTCCGCCGACGACGCCTGGACGGTCGTCCTGCGCATGGTGATCTACTCGCTCGGCGCGGTCGCCCTGGCGATCGGCGTGGCGTACCTGGTGCGCCGCACCGCCGGTGCCATGGCCGTCCTGCTGCTGTGGGTCCTCGTCCTCGAGGACATCGTCTCGATGGTGCCGAAGGTGAAGGACTGGGTTCCCCAGTACCTCCCGTTCAACAACATCGGCTCGGCGGTGAACCTCAACGACATCGCGGACGCGCCGTGGGGTCAGAACGGTTCGGTGCTCTACTTCGTGGTGGTCTGCCTCGTCGTCTTCGTCATCGGTGCGGTCACGCTGCGTCGACGTGATGCGTGACGACTCCTCCCGGGCACAGACCCGGGGTACGGGGGGATCTGCTGCGACGATCTCCCTGGCGATGCTCGCCGGCATCGCGCTGTTGTCCACCGGCGGTCCCTTCGGTACGGACATGTACCTGCCGTCGCTGCCCGAGATCACCGACGACCTCGGGACCACGGCCTCCCTCACCCAGCTGACGATCACCGCCTTCATGGTCGGGATGGCCGTCGGCCAGCTCGTGGTGGGGCCGCTCTCCGACCGCGCAGGACGCCACCGCCTGCTGGTCGCGGCCACCGTGGTGGGCCTGGCGGCGTCCGTCGTGTGCGCGTTGGCGCCGTCCATCTGGCTCTTCATCGTGGTGCGCTTCTTCCAGGGTGCCGCCGGTGGCGCGGCGGTGACGCTGGGACGCTCGATGATCGCCGACCGGTTGTCCGGCGCCTCCGCGGCGGCGGCCCTGTCGACGATGATGATCTTCACCTCCGTCGCCCCGATCGTCACGCCCGTGGTGGGTGGCGCCGTCGCCGGCCTGGCAGGGTGGCGGGCGGTGTTCTGGACGCTGGCGGGCATCGCCGTGGCCCAGGTGCTGGTTGCCGTGCTCCTGCCGGAGACCCATCCGGCGGAGAAACGCACCGAGGGCGCGATGCTCGTGGTGTACCGGCGCATGGCCGGGTTGTTCCGCGTGGGCCCGTACATGGGGCACCTCGTGGCCTTCGCCATCGGTTTCGGTGGCTTCTTCGCCTTCGTCTCCGGCTCGTCCTTCGTGATGCAGGAGCAGTTCGGGCTCACCGCGTCCCAGTTCAGCCTGGTCTTCGCCGGCAACGCGGTGGCACTGGTGCTGGCGAACATGGTCAACGCCCGGGTCGTGGCCCTGGTCGGTCCCGCCCGGATGCAGGCGATCGGGCAGGTCCTGCTGATCACCGGTGGTCTCGGGCTGCTCGTCATCGCCCTGACGGTGCACTCGCTGGTGCCGGTGATCGTCTTCACCTTCGTGGCGACGATCGGTACGGGCCTGAACCTGGGCAACACGACCGCCCTGGCGATGGACCTGACACCGGGGCGTGCGGGGGCGGGTTCGGCACTGCTGGGTGCCGGGCAGTTCCTCGCCGCCGGCATCGTCGCGCCGCTGGTGGGGCTGGGGGAGGACGGTCTGCTGACCATGGCCACGGTCATGGTGGTGTGCGCCTGCGTCGCCGCAGTCGGTGGTCTCTACGGTAGGCGCGGGGCGCGGCAGCAAAAGTCCTAGGTGGTGTTCATTCGAACACGTGGGTCATTCATGTCCGTGCCCTGAGGTACACTTCGTCCAACAAACGGACAAAGGGGGAACCAGGGTCATGACCACCGACAACACCACACCCGCGATGAGCATGGACGACATCCAACGCCACCTCAACC
>JAKDIS010000027.1 GCA_030450335.1 Corynebacterium sp.
CCGGTCCCCCTCCCCGGACCGTTCCGCGCCCCGGGCCCTGGCCAGGGACACCCGCGGGCACGGCCTGCGGGGCGTGCTGATGCCGCGGCTGCCGCGCTACGCCACCCGCGCGGAGCTCTTCGACACCGCGGTGCTGGACGCCTACGCGCCGGTGCTCGAGCAGTTCGGTGACCGGCTGAACGGGCTGGACGTTGCGATCGACCTGGTGCCCCGCATGCGCCTGGAGTCCGCCACCGCCCACTGGTCGGACGAGGTCGCCGCCGACGGTCAGGTGCCCCTGGGCCGGCTGGTCCCCGCCGGCGTGGACGAGACCGGGTCCCCCACCCGTCCCCGACTGATCATCTTCCGGCGGCCCATCGAGCAGCGCTCGGCCGACCGGCTGGAGACCGAGGACTGGCTGCGGTTCGTGATCGCCCGCCTGGTCTCGACCTACCTCAACGTCGAACCCGAGGTCATCGACCCCGGGTTCAGCTGGGAATGAGCGGCAGGGTCGGACTCAGCCGAGCCGCTTCTTGAGACGGCGGCGTTCGCGCTCGGACAGCCCACCCCAGATACCGAAACGCTCGTCGTGCTCGAGTGCGTACTCGAGGCACTCGTCGCGCACGCCGCAGGCCCGGCAGATGCGCTTGGCCTCGCGGGTGGAGCCGCCCTTCTCGGGGAAGAACGCCTCGGGGTCGGTCTGGGCGCAGAGAGCCTGCTCCTGCCAGTCCTGCTCCACCGCGTCGAAGAGGAGGTCGAAGTCCTCCGTCAGATCCGAGAACGCGCTGGGCGTGAAGTCGTCGATTCCGCCGCGGAGCAGGTCGGGGAGTTCCCCTGACGCCCCAGTACCGCCTGCGCGGCTGGAACGGACCTCGTCGCCGTCCACGGCTGCGGACCCCTCTGAGAAGGGACCACGAAAGGCGTCCGCCGGGTTGTCCACCGTTGTCTCCTCACTGAAATCCGCCGTGCCGGTCTTCCACCGGCCTCTTCCTACAGGAAAGATTACACACGGGTAATTCCATAGCGTCAACCTTTCGCTGACGCCGGTAGATCCCATCCGTCACATGAGTCACACGCGTAACGGTATGCGGGCCCCGGAGCGCATTCACAGCGTCCTGACAGACACGACATGGGGAGAATCAGGCGAGGTTAACCACTACATATAGACGTCAGGGGCCGGAATCCGGCCCCTGAGACACAAGATATCGAAATATTTTCGTTCAGCCCGAGCCTGCCCCGTACGGGGGTCAGACGTCGCTGGAGTAACGCAGGCCACCGTCCGGCAGCACGACCCCGGGCCACACCCGGGCACCGCCCTGAAGTTCACAGCGCGCACCGACGACGGCGCCCTCGCCGACCACGGTGTCGCGCAGGTGGGCACGGGCGCCGATCCGGGCGCCGGCGGCGACCACGCAGCGCTCCACCGTCGCGCCCGCCTCGATCTCCACACCGTCGAAGACCACCGAGGTGTCCACGCGGGCACCCGCGCCGATCTCCGCACCGCGGCCGATGACCGTGCCGCCGAGGAGCAGCGCCCCGCCGGCGACGGCGGCGGACTCGTCGACGAGCGCCTCGCCGTTGCGTCCCGCCAGCAGTGGTGACGGGGCGATCCCGCGCACCAGGTCCGAGGACCCGCGCACGAAGTCGTCCGGCGTCCCGAGGTCACGCCAGTACGCCTGGTCCACGTGACCGTAGAGGCGACGCCCCTTCACCAGCAGGTCGGGGAAGACGTCACGCTCCACGGAGACCACACGGCCCTCCGGGATAGACTCGATGACGTCGCGCTGGAAGACGTAGCAGCCGGCGTTGATCTGGTCCGTGGGCGGATCCTCCGCCTTCTCCAGGAACGCCTCCACCCGGCCGTCCTCCGCGGTGGGGACGCAGCCGAAGGCGCGCGGGTCGGCGACCCGCAGCAGGTGCAGGCTCACGTCCGCGTCATTGTCCACGTGGGTGCGCAGGACCGCGTTGAGGTCCGTGCCGCCCAGGATGTCGCCGTTGAAGATCATGGCCCGGTCGTGCCGCAGCTTCGACAGCACGTTACGGATGCCGCCGCCGGTGCCGAGGGGAGAGTCCTCGACAACGTACTCGATCTCCAGGCCCATCTCGGAGCCGTCACCGAAGTGCTCCTCGAAGACCTCGGCCTTGAAGGAGGTGCCGAGCACGACGTGGGTCATGCCCGCCTCACGGATCCGGCCGAGCAGGTGCTGCAGGAACGGGTAGCCCGCCACCGGCAGCATCGGCTTCGGGATGGAGTTGGTCAGGGGCCGCAGACGCGTTCCCTTGCCGCCGACGAGGATGACCGCGTCGGTGTTGGCGGCGAGGTCGGAGTTGACGTCCGCAGCGGTCTCAGGGGTCGTGTCAGGGGTCGAGGGTGAGGGATTGTCTCGTTCGTCACTGTTCACCCTTGGGAGGTTATCCGATCGAACGCAGTTCCGCCGTCAACGGCGCGCCCGCTTCGCCAGTGCGACCGCCACGGCCCCCCTGAGCCTCAACCCCGCCCACAGCGCCGCGCGCACCGGCGCCTGCCACCACGCCGACAACCGGTCCGCCTGGAAGCGGTAGGCGCTGTCGTGGTGCGCCGGCAGGGTGATCTCCGGGTGCTTGCCCGCCGAGTGCCCCTTGGCATGGGTGATCTCCGCGGACGGGGTGAACACGTTCTCCCAGCCCGCCCGGGTCAGGCGGTCGCCCAGGTCCACGTCCTCCATGTACATGAAGTAACGCTCGTCGAAGCCGCCCACGGCGTCGAAGGCCTCCCACCGCAGCAGCTGGCACGACCCCGACAGCCAGCCGGACGTACGCTCCCGGTTCATCACCGCGTCCGCCAGGTAGCGGCGGGTGAACGGGTTGCCCTTCCACACCGGTGCCAGCAGCGCGTGGCCGATGCCCGCGCCCAGGGTCGGCACCGAGCGTGCCGAGGGGTACACCGTGCCGTCGACCTCACGGATCAACGGGCCCACCGCCCCGGCACGCGGGTGCCGGCGGGCGGCCTCGACCATGCGGTCGATCGCACCCTCGTCGAAGACCACGTCCGGGTTGGAGATCACCAGGAACTCCCCGTCGATCTCACCGGCCTCCCGGCGCGCCCGCAACGCCTCCACCCCGGCGTTCATCCCGGCGCCGTAGCCGATGTTGCCGCCGGTACGCAGCAGCTCCACGCCCTCGCGGGCGGTCGCCGCCTCAGGGGCCCCGTCGGTCGAGCCGTTGTCGGCCATGACCACGACCGCGCCCTGTCCGGACGCGGCGGGCACGGAGTCCAGGAATCGGGTGAGGTACTCCCCCGGCGAGTAGGTGACGGTGATGACGGCGATCGGTTTCACGGGAGTTCACCCTAGTCGATAACCGGCCCCGAGACCCCGTCGCAACGCATCGCGCCAGTCCGGTGGCGTGCGCCCGGTGCGCGTGGACCATGCCTCCAGGTCCAGGACGGACCACGGGGGACGCGCCGCCGGCGTGGGCCACTCCTGGGTGGTGCACGGGCTCACCCGCGCGCGGTCGTGGCCGGTGCAGCGGAAGACCTCGCGGGCCAGCCCGCACCAGGACACCGGCTCGCCGGAGTTCGTGAGGTTGAGGATCTCGGGCGCGGGGCCGGCGCCTACCTGCTCCCCTGCCAGGGCCCACAGCTCCGCGGCCAGGTCCGCGGCGAACGTCGGACGTCCCACCTGGTCGTCGACGACCTTCGGGTCCACGCCGTTGTCGGCCAGGGTGGCCATCACCGAGACGAAGTCTCGTCCGGGGGCCTCGGGTCCCGACCAGACCCACGAGGTGCGCACCACGGTGCCGCCGGCCTCGAGCACCGCCAGCTCGCCCTCTCGTTTCGTCCGGCCGTACTCGTTGGCCGGCCACACCGGGTCGTCCGGACGCCAGCCTCGTCCTCCCTCGGGCGCGGTGCCGGAGAAGACGTAGTCGGTGGAGACGTGGATGAACCCGACCCCGGCGTCGCGCGCCACCCGGGCGAGTTCGCCGGGGGCGACGGCGTTGACCGCCTCCACGGTGGCGCGGTTCGCGTCGTCCTCCGCGCCGTCCACGTCCGTCCAGGCGGCCGTGTTGATGATCACGTGCGGCGCGTCCCCGTGGGGCGCGCCACCGGCCAGCAGGGCCCCGGCCGTCCCGCGGAAGGCCTCGGTCCCCGCGGTCGAGAGGTCCAGGTCCGCGCGGGACAGACCCACGCCCCCGAGCGCCACGAGACACCGTCCGACCTGGCCCTGTGCACCGGTCACCCATACCGTCACTGTGCGTGAACCTCCTGCGTGCCGGGCGCGGACACCGATGTGCCTGCGGCGTGACCCGGTACTACGATCGGGCACCGACTCTACGCTGGCCGGCCCCTGACCGGCCGCTCGCGCGGGCGCGTGTTCGCGACGTGATCCGGGCAACCACCGTGGTAACTAGTAGAGTCCCCCCTATCTTGTGTACATATCGACGAACCCCGCCGAAAGGTCTGGAATGAGCGACGCTGACAGGTCTCCGCGCAACGACCGTGGAGACGCCCCCCGTCACGGCGGTCGGCACCACCGCCGCGACGAGGTGGCCCCACGGGCCGAGAGGCCCCGTCAGACCGGACAGTCCAGCCAGACCGGGCCGGACGGCCAGCCGCGGCGGGCCCGTCACAGCCGGCCCTCCAACGGCAGGCAGACCGAGGGCACCAATGCAGGACGCTCCTCGCGCACCGTCGCCGGTGCCGCCACCGGCACGGCCGTGGCCGGGCACCGCCAGCTCGGTTCGACACCGGTCAAGGTGGTTCTCGCCCTGCTGTCGGCGATCATACTCGTCGGCGGAGGCTTCGCCCACGCCTTGTTCGGCAACCTCAACTCCGACATCAGCCAGGCCGGCGGCCTTGACCTCGGCGACCAGGCCGACGGTGCCACAGACATCCTGCTGGTCGGCATCGACTCGCGCACCAACGCCCGCGGCGAGCCCCTGACCCAGGAGCAGATCGACACGCTCCGCGCAGGTGAGGAAGAAACGACCAGTACAGACACGATCATCCTGATCCGCGTGCCCAACGACGGTTCCTCGGCGACGGCCGTGTCCCTCCCCCGCGACACCTACGTCGACGGCGGCTCCGAACTGGGCAACCAGAAGATCAACGCGATCTACGGTCAGACGAAGTTCTACAAGGAGGAGGAGCTCCAGGAGAAGGCTGTCAACTCCGGCGAGACCCCCGACGAGCAGGAGATCGAGAACGAGTCCTCGCAGGCCGGCCGCGAGGCACTCATCAGCACGGTCGCGGACGTCACCGGGATCACCGTCGACCACTACGCCGAGGTCGGTCTGATGGGCTTCGTGAGCCTCACCAACGCCGTCGGCGGGGTCGACGTCTGCCTCAACAACGCCGTCGACGAGCCGCTCTCCGGCGCGAAGTTCCCCGCCGGCGAACAGACGCTGAGCGGGCCGGACGCCCTGAGTTTCGTCCGCCAGCGCCACGACCTCCCCCGCGGCGACCTGGACCGCATCACCCGCCAGCAGGTCTACATGGCGAGCCTGGCCAACAAGGTGCTGAGCACCTCCACGCTGACCAACCCGTCCGCCCTGAGCAAGCTGCGTAAGGCCATCGAGGACTCCGTGGTCCTGGACGAGGGGTGGGACGTGATGGGCCTCGCCACCCAGATGCAGAACCTGACCGGCGGCAACGTGACCTTCCAGACCATCCCGGTGACCAGCATCGACGGCACCAGCGACGACGGGCAGTCGGTGGTGACCATCGACAAGAACCAGGTCCACAGCTTCTTCGACGACCTGCTCGGTGACGACTCCGACAGCGACTCCGAGGATTCCGACGACTCCGACTCCGAGGACTCCGCCAGCGACATCGAGGACTACGAGCCCTCCGAGTCCACCGTCTCGGTCTACAACGCCAGCGGTGTCAGCGGGCTCGCCGCCCGCGTGGGTGACCTGGTCTCCGGCGCCGGCTACGGCATGGGCGAGGTCGGCAACGCCGACGAGACCGGCATCTCCGAGAGCCAGGTCAACGTCGCCGACGAGAACGACCCTGCGGCACGGGGCCTGGCCGACCAGCTCGGCGGGCTGACCGTGGTCGAGGACTCCAGCCTGGAGCCCGGTGAGATCAGGGTGACCCTGGCCGGCACCTACGACGGCCCCGGCACCTCCGAGACCGGTGTCGACGAGCCGCTGCCCGCCGTGGGCGAGTCCGGCTCCTCGGGCGGCTCGGGCAGCTCCGACAACGTGGGCACGCCCGGCGAGGACGCCACCGGTGGCGACGTGCTCGGCGAGAACGAGAGCGCCGAGGGCAGCGATTCCGGTGACTCCGGGACCGTCGGCAACACCGGCACCCCGGAGCAGTCGGACGCCACCAGCGACCGTGGCGCGATCGACGCCGGCGGCGACGGCCCGATGTGCATCAACTGATCCGCCGCCGGCGTCAGTAGCGCCGCGTCCGCACGGTCGGGGCGCAGGACGCCACGGCGTGGGGGATCGCCTCGGCGATACGGCTCGCCGACGTCGGGGCGTGCCCCGCCGGGGTCCGGGCCGACAACTCGGCGGCCACGGCATGCAGCACCACCGCCTGGGGTGCCGGGAAAGCAGCCTTCCACCGGGGACGACGCCCGTCACCGTCGTCCGGCAACGAGGGACGTCCCTGCGCTGCCTTCGCTTCGTCACCGAACATCGCCTCTCTCTCCGCGGCCAGGGCCCCGAGGATCCCGGAGAGCACGTCCCCGGAACCCGGGGTCGCCCCCCAGGACGATCCGGCGTCGATGCAGGACACCGCCCTGCCGTCCGTGACCAGCGTGCGCCGGCCCTTGAGCAGCACCGCGCAGTTCAGCGCATCCGACAGCGCCACGACCGCGCCGATGCGGTCCTCGTCGGGGTCGGGGACCTCGGGGAACACCTCGGCCAGCCGGCGGAACTCTCCGGCGTGCGGGGTCAGCAGCGTGGCCGCCGGGGCCTCGTCGCGCAGGGCCCGCCCCTGCAGCGCGGTGCGCAGGTCCCCACGTCCGGCGAGCAGGGTGATCGCGTCGGCGTCGAGCACCAACGGTTCCGGGCGGCCGAGCAGTTCGGCTAGCTCACCGGCGGCGTCCTCCCCGGTGCCCCTTCCTGGTCCCGCCACCCAGGCCTGCACGCGGCCGGTGCGCGCCACGCCCGGCGACCACACGACCTCGGGGCAGGCCCGGACGACCTCCGCTGCGGCTGTCTGCGCTGCTTCTCCCCCGCCCAGCCCCACGTAACGCACCATCGAGCTGGTCGTGCGTACCGCCGCCGTCGTGGTGAGCACGCCCGCCCCCGGGTACACCGCCGAGCCGGCGCACACTCCGACCACCCCGCCGGAGTACTTGTCGTCGTCGGGGCCGGGCTCGTGCGCACCGTCGGCATGGGCGCGTCCGATCCCGTTAAGCAGCAGGGTTCCGGAGACGTCGTACTCCTCGTCCATGGGGCGTTCGCACCCCGGGGTCACCGCGCGCACGGTGGTCACCGACAGTCTGGCCCTGTCCCGCACGGTCCCGGACAACCCCGCGGAGATCGTCCGCTCCGGATCCAGGCCCGCGTCGGCGAGCAGCACCTGCCCGCAGTAGGCGCTCACCGCGTGCGCCCGGCGCAGCCCACCGAAGGTGACGGTCACGTCGGCGATGACGTGCGCCGGCACCCGGGTCCGCGTCAGCACCGTCAGTCCCGGCATGTTCCACTCCTCGGCACGGGGGTCCGGCGGGTCCTCCACGTCGACCATCGCCGGGGTGGCGCCGGTGTCCGCGGCGATCCCGGAGGGCACGTCCACGGCGAGAACGGGCACGAACCAGGCCGTGGCGTAGGCGAACAGCACCGCCGGCCCCTGCGACAGACCGCCGTCCCCGCCGATGCCGAGCACCCCGTCGACGACCAGCCGGTGGTGCGAGGGACGGCGCCACACACTGTCCACCTCGACCACGGTGCCGCCGGCGGCGAGAAAGGCGTCCAACGCGGGTCGGTGCACCCGCCCGTCGCGTCCGAACAGGACGGCGTCCACCGACCATCCCTCGGCCGCCAGCTCCGCGGCGGCGTACAGGGCGTCGCCGCCGTTGCCGCCGCCACCGGCGGCGACCAGGACCCGGTCGTCGGCGCTGAGCCGGTTGTCGCGGGCGAGCATCACCCGCGCGGCCTGCGCCACGGCCGACGCCGCCGAGCGCATCAGCGCGTCCGGCCCGTCCTGCGCCTCCAGGAGCGGACGCTCCGCGGCGCGGACCTCCCCGACGGTGAACACCTCACCCTGCAGACTGCCCGGGACCTCGTAGTTTCTCGGCGACGCTTCCTGCTGACTCATACCCACACGCTACGGCCCGGTAATGTCTCTTCGCATGGACACCACCGCCGTACCCTCCCCCGCCAAAGTGGAACCTGCCGTGCGCACGCCCTGGCGGACGTGGGTCTCGGTGACCCTGGTCGGGTACGCCGGGGTCATCCTGGCGCTCACCACGCTGAAGTCCTTCTACACCATCGGGCTGCTGTGGAAGCCGGAGAACCAGCGGGTCCGCCAGCTGCGTCTCGTGCCCTTCGGCATCATCGAGGACTCCTCGACCACCTTCGGCTGGGTCTTCGACATCCTCGGCAACCTCGCCCTGTTCGTGCCGCTGGGCATGATGCTGATGGTCCTGTCCTGCCGGTGGAGGTGGACGGTGGGCATCGCCGCCCTGTTCAGCCTGGGCATCGAGGTCTCGCAGTACGTGTTCTCCCTGGGACGCTCGGACGTGACCGACCTGATCTGCAACACCGCCGGTGCCGCCCTCGGCGCCTGGATCGCCTGCTGGTTCGCCTCGCGTCCGGTGTGGTCGAAGAGGTGGCAGACCGTACTCACCGCGGCCGTGGGGCTGGCGGTGCTGGTCTTCGTGGTGCTGGTGATCCTGGGCCCGGCGCTCGGCGACCCGGACAAGGTCGTCGGGTGACCGGACGCTACCGCTAGTGTGGTCGCCATGGATCTGCTGTCCCCCTTCCTCGCGACCGACCCCGCCTCCCCCCGCCTGACGACCTACACGGACGCCGGGCGCATGGAACTCTCCGCCGCCACCCTGGCCAACTGGGCCGCCAAGGGCGGCAACCTCATGGCTGGTGAGCTGGGGCTGGGCCCCGGTGACGTGGTCGTGGTGGACGCACCGGCGGACTGGATGCCCGCCGCCATCGTCGTCGGCTGCTGGCGGGCCGGGGTCGCGGTGTGCTCACCGGACGCGCCCGCCGCGGCATCGGCGGCCGCGGTGGTGACCACGGACCCGGACGCGCATCCCGACACAGACGCCGAGATCCTCCAGCTCTCCACCGACCCCTTCGGACGCGGCGTTGCCGAGGCCGGCGGGGACGTCGACTTCGGGGTCACGGACCTCTCCCCGGAGCTGCGGGTGCAGGGCGACCGCTACGCCGGTCCGGAGACCGGCGGTCGAGACGGCGCAGAGACCGTGCTGCTGCACGCCTCGGACGGTTCGGAGGTGACCGGGGCGCAGCTTCGTGAGCGCGCCGCGCAGCGCTTCGAGGCCGGCACCCGGGCGGTCACCGGCGCGTGGGCGGACACAGACGGCCTGGTCGACACCCTGCTCCCCCTGTTCGTCGGCGGCTCCGTGGTGGCCTCCACCGACGACGCCGCCGAGCGGCTGCGTCACCTCGCCGAAACCGAGCGCGGCACCGTCACTCCGCGGTGATGACGCGGGTGACCAGGTCGCGTGCCTGGTCGAGCGCCTCGTCCTGGTCGCCCAGGAGGAACCCCTGGACCATGTAGGGGGCCATGTACTCGCCGGTCTCCAGGGCGAAGTGCAGGGTGAGGTTCAGTTGGTCGCCCTCCCCGGCGCCTTCGCCCTCCGCCGGCTCCGGGGTGCGCACGATGGTGTAGACCAGCAGGTCACCGGACGGGGTCTCCCCGGCGTCGACGTCGACGAGTTCGGCGTCCGCCTCCTCCAGCGCCGGGCGGATCCCCGAGATCACGTCGTCGCGGTCGACCGGCATCATCTGCCCGTCGAGCGGGGCGAGGGTCACCGCGGCGAAGCTCGACGCCGTGCGGTACCCGAAGGCCACCGTGCCCGGCGCGTCCTCCGGCACGGTGTCCAGTCCCTGCCAGTGCTCCGGAAGGGTCAGTGTGCGGCCGGTGTCCCCGATGCTGATCTCCATGGGGCACACGCTACCGGACGTCGGTGCGCGCGTTGCGCCACAGTCCGAGACCGGTCATGACAACGACCCAGCCCACGAGGATCACGTAGCAGCCGACGGTGCTCACCCCCAGATCGTAGGGGTCGGCGCCGTAGGCCAGCTGTCCCTGACGCAGTCCCGGGGCCAGGGCGGCGACCGGACGCAGCCACTCGTAGTATGCCGTGCCCATGGCGATCATGCCCTCGATGACCATCAGCCAGACGATCGGCAGCGCGACCGCACCGACCTGGCTGCGGATCACCGCGGCCAGACCCACGGACACGGCGGCGAAGACGACGCTGCCCAGCAGGCTCGCACCGAACTGCGCGACGCCGGTGCCGAGCTCCGCAGTCCCGCCGAACGCGAGCCCCGCCACCAGGGCCAGCGCCGTACCCACCAGGTAGGTCACGGCGGTGAACACCATCGTGACGACCACCTTCGCCAGGATCCAGAGGGAGCGGTCGGACTGGGTGAGGAACGCCTGGGCGTGCATGTTGTTGCGGATGTCGCCGGCGGTGGTCGCGGCGGCGAAGATGATCGCCACGATCTGGAAGATCATCGCGCCGGCGGAGAGCAACGCCCAGTCCACGACCTGGTCGGGGGCGTCGGCGAAGATCATGAACAGGGCGACCGGGGCGGACAGCGAGCCGACCATCAGGATCGTGTAGACCACCGACGAGCGCATGCTCAGGACCTTGGTGGTCTCCGAGCGCAGGGCGTTGAGCAATGAGGTTGGTGTTGGCATGTCTGTCTAGTTCCTTCCGGTCCGGTATTCCTGGGCCCCGGACGTCGCCTCGAGGAAGCGGGCCTCCAGGTTGTCGTGCTCCACACCCAGTGCGGTGACCGGGATGCCGTTGGTGAGTGCGGTCTCCGCGACGGCGCGACGTACCGTCGCGTCCTTCGCACCGTCGGGGACGGCGACGGTCAGGACGACGTCCTGCGCGCCCGTTCCCGCCCCGGCCTCGAAACCAGCGCTGCGCAGCGCCTCCGCCAGGACCGTCGCGGAGCGCGCGTCCACGGTCTCGACCGACACGCGGCTGCCGCCGGCGAGGAACTCCTCCATGGAGTACTCGCCGATCAGCTCGCCGCGGCCGATGACCACCAGCCGGTCGGCGGTGAGCTGCATCTCCGAGAGCAGGTGCGAGGACACCAGCACCGAGCGTCCCTCCGCGGCCAGCGCGCGGATGGTGTGGCGCATCCAGCTCACGCCCTCCGGGTCGAGGCCGTTGACCGGCTCGTCCAGGATCAGGTGTGCCGGGTCACCGAGCAGTGCGCCGGCCAGGCCGAGGCGCTGCTTCATGCCGAGCGAGTAGCCGCCGACCTTCTTGCCGCCCACCGCGGACAGGCCCACCAGCTCCAGGCAGGCCTCCACCCGGGAGTCGGGGATGCCCGCACCGCGGGCCAGGACGCGCAGGTGCGAGCGTCCGCTGCGCGCGGGGGTGAACCAGGACGCCTCCAGCAGCGCGCCGGCCACCGACGGCTTGTCGGCGACCTTCGCGAACGGTTCCCCGTCGAACAGTGCCTGACCTGCGGTGGGACTGTCCAGCCCCAGCATGCAGCGCATCGACGTCGACTTCCCCGACCCGTTGGGCCCCAGGAAACCGGTGACCGCGGCGTCCGGGACAGTGAACGTCAGGTCCTTCACGGCGTCCTGCCGTCCGTACCTCTTCGTCAAACCTTCTACTGTGATCATGGCTGACAGTCTGCCTCCTGCGACCGTCGTTCGCATCGTGCCACGGTATGAGATCCGCCCCCGTGCCGGTCCTCCAGCTCAGTCCTCCGGCTCAGTCCTCCAGCACGCGCACCGGGTCTACCAGCCCGTTGCTGAAGGCGAAGAGCACGGCGTGGACCCGGTCGCGCGAGTCCGTCTTCGCCAGGATCCGCCCCACGTGCGTCTTCACCGTGGGCAGGGAGACGAACAGCCGCCGGGCGATCTCGGGGTTGGAGTAGCCGCGGGCCACCAGCACGAGGATCTCGAGTTCACGCGGAGTCAGGGGGTCCGGAAGGTCCAGGGCCGCGGCGGCCGCGGCGACGTCCAACGGGGCGGTCTCGGGGTTCGTTTCGGGGGCCGCCCCTCCCCTGACCTGGCGCAACAGCCGCGCCGTCGCCTTCGGCGAGATCACCGCCTCCGCCTCCCCCACCGTGCGCACGGCGTCGATGAGCTCCTCCGGGTCGGCGTCCTTCAGCAGGAAGCCGCTGGCGCCGGCGGTGATCGAGCCCATCACGTACTCGTCGTTGTCGAAGGTGGTCAGCACCACCACCCTGGTCGGCTCACCGGAGGGGCCCGCGACCCCGGCGTCCACGATCTGCTTCGTCGCGGCGATGCCGTCGAGCTCGGGCATCTGCACGTCCATGAGGATCATGTCCACCGGCTGCCGCGTGGCGAGACGGACCGCCTCGGCCCCGTCGACCGCCTGCCAGAGCACACTGATGTCCGGCTGCGAGTCCAGCACCATGCCGAACCCCGCGCGCACCAGCTGCTGGTCGTCGGCCAGTCCGACGGTGATCGTGTGTTCGCTCATGCTCTCCCGTGCTCCTCGTACCTCATACCTTGTGCCCCTGGTGGACAGTGCGCTCAGATGCCGAGCACCACGTCGACCCGCCAACCGCCGACGTACGTCGCCGACGCACCCCATTCTGCCGTGCCCCCGTGGATCCTGGCACGTTCACGCAACCCGACCAGCCCCTGCCCGTCGGACCCGCCACCGTCGATGAGCCCGGTCCCCGGCGCGTTGTCCACGGTGAGGTGGATCTTGCCCGGCACGTTCCAGTCCACGAGCACCCGGGCGCGGGTCGGCCCGGCGTGCTTGAGGATGTTGGTCAGGCACTCCTGCACGGTGCGGTACACCGTGAGACCCGTGGCGACGTCCACGTCGACGGGCACGCCGAGGACCTCGTAGTCCACGGTGAGGCCGGAGCGGCGCGCGTCGTCCACCAGGCCCGGCACCCCTGCCACCCCGGGCGGGGCGGTGGTGTCCCGGGTGGTGTCGCCGGCGCTCCCGGCACCGACACCTGCGCCACCGTCACTGCGCAGGACGCTGAGCAGCTGGCGCATCTGCGCCAGCGCGTCGCGTCCGGTGGCGCTGATCGTGTCGAGCGCCTCGATGGCCTTGGCCGGGTCCTGACGTCCGGCGTAGCGCCCGCCGTCCGCCTGCGCGATGACGGCGGTGAGCGAATGGGCGACGATGTCGTGCATCTCCCGGGCGATACGCGTGCGCTCGGTGACGGCGGCGAGCTCCGCCCGCGCGGCGAGTGACTCCATGCGCTGGTACTGGCGACGCGTGGTCAAGCCCAGCTGCCAGAACAGGCCGATCGAGATCACCGCGAGCAGGGCCAGCACCACACACATCACCAGGAGCTGGACCAGCGGCGGACTGTACTGCTCCACCGCGGGGTCGACGGTGGCCGCCGACGCGCCCCATGCCTTGCCGAGGCCGGACACCACACTGACGACCACCACGGCGACGACCGAGCCTGCGACGAGGAACACCAGCCACATGCGTCGGCGGCGCCGGACGAACGCGGAGACGAACCAGGCCTCGTAGCAGACCACGAGGTAGGCCAGGAGGTAGATGCCGGAGAGGCTGACACCCGCGGCGAGCAGCCCCACGGCGACCATGGCCAGCCCCAGCTCCGCACGCCACCGCTGCACCAGCAGCCCGACGAACACCAGGGTGTAGCCGACCACGAGTATCCAGGCCGGCACCGGACTGCCGAAGGAGAAGGCGTTGCCCGCGTCCAATGCGCCGAACAGGAAGAACACGGCCGACTGGATGACGAGTTGGAGCCACAGGCCCCGGTCGCGCCAGAACGGCCCCCGCTGGGCCTGCGGGGCTCTCGGCGCCCGGGGGCGGGTTGTCACGGCGACTTCCGGCTGTTCCATCACGCTCTCAGATCCTACGGCAGTCCCCACCTGCGACGGATCGTCCTGCGGTATGATTCCCCACCATGGCCGACGTCGAATTCTCGCATGTGGACATCCGGTACCCGGGTGCCGAGTCCCCCACCGTCCCGGACCTCAACCTCGCCATCGGCGACGGCGAGTTCCTCGTGCTCGTCGGGCCGTCCGGCTGCGGAAAGTCGACGATCCTGCGCTCCCTCGCGGGCCTGGAACCCACGAGTGCGGGCGCGGTGACCATCGGCGGGCGCGACGTGACCGGTGTCGAGCCCGGTGACCGGGACATCGCGATGGTCTTCCAGGACTACGCCCTCTACCCCCACATGTCGGTGCGCGAGAACATGGCGTTCGCGCTGACCATCGCCAAGCGGCCCAAGGCCGAGATCGCCGAGCGTGTGCAGCACGCCGCCGACCTGCTCGACCTGGGTGACTACCTCGACCGCAAGCCCAAGGACCTCTCCGGCGGTCAGCGGCAGCGCGTGGCGATGGGCCGGGCGATCGTGCGTGAGCCTCAGGTGTTCCTCATGGACGAGCCGCTGTCGAACCTGGACGCGAAGCTGCGCGTGCAGACCCGCGCCCAGATCGTGAAGCTGCAGCACGACCTGGGCGTGACCACGGTGTACGTGACGCACGACCAGGTGGAGGCGATGACCATGGGCGACCGCGTGGCGGTGCTCAAGGACGGACGGCTGCAGCAGGTCGACACACCGCAGAGGCTCTACAACGAGCCGGTCAACGCCTTCGTCGCCGGGTTCATCGGCTCCCCGGCGATGAACCTGCTCGTCCTGCCCGCCGGGCAGGACGAGCTGGCCGGTCTCGGCGTCCGACGGCCCGACGGGGTCACCGGCGAGCTGCTGGTGGGGGTGCGTCCCGAGCACCTGGTGGTCGGCGCCGGGCAGGACGGTCTCGGCGGCACGGTGTCGCTGGTCGAGGAGCTCGGGGCGGACTCCAACGTCTACGCCGACACCGCGGCCGGCCAGGTGACCGCGAAGTCGCAGGCGCAGGCACCGGAGCTCCCGCGCATCGGGGGGAGCGTCTCGTTCACCCTCACCGACACAGCCCGGGTGCATTTCTTCGACGCGGTGTCCGGTCGGCGGGTGAGCTGACACCCCCGTTGCACCCCGGATCCGGTGCGCAGATACTACACTCAACCGAAGAACCCGCCCGGCGGCGTGCCTCGCACCTCCCGCCACGGTGGGGGTGACGTTTCATCAGTTGAGTTCCGTCGGCGGTGGTCGTGCGGAGCCGTACCTACGTAGAAAGGTTCGGGCCATGGCCAACCTCTCAAAGAAGATCCTGGCCGGTGTCTCGGCCGTCGGGCTCAGCGCAGCGCTGGTGTCCTGCTCCTCCGACGACGGCGGCGACGGGGGGAACGGGGGCAACGGCGGTTCCGACGGTCACGGCCCCATCACCTTCGCGATGGGCAAGAACGACACGGACAAGCTCCGCCCCATCATCGACAAGTGGAACGAGGACAACCCGGACGAGCAGGTCACCCTCCAGGAGCTCGCCGGCGAGGCGGACGCCCAGCGTGACACGCTCGTGCAGTCCCTGCAGGCCGGCGCCTCCGACATCGACGTGATGGCCCTCGACGTGGTCTGGACCGCGCAGTTCGCCGCGCAGGGCTGGCTCGCCCCGCTGCAGGACGACCTCGAGGTCTCCACCGACGGTCTGCTGGAGGCCACCGTGGACTCCGCCACCTACAACGACGTGCTCTACGCGCTGCCGCAGAACACCAACGGCCAGCTGCTGTACCGCAACACCGACATGGTGCCCGAGGCCCCGGAGAACTGGGACGACGTGGTCTCCTCCTGCGAGGAGGTCACCGACGACAACAACGACTGCCTGATCACCCAGCTCAAGCAGTACGAGGGACTCACGGTCTCCACCGCCGGCTTCATGAGCGGCTGGGGCGGCGGCATCCTCGACGAGAACGGCGACGTCACCGTGACCTCGGACGAGTCCCGCGAGGGCCTGCAGGCCCTGGTCGACGCCTACGAGGACGGCACGATCTCCCGCTCCTCCACCGGTGCGACCGAGGAGGAGACCAACCTGAGCTTCACCCAGGGCCAGAACGCCATGGCGATCAACTGGCCGTACATGTACGGCGAGGCCGAGGCCGAGGGCTCCGCCGTCGCCGGCAAGGTCGAGGTCCAGCCGCTCGTCGGCAAGGACGGGGTGGGCGTCTCCACCCTGGGCGGCTACAACAACGGCATCAACGTGAACTCGGAGAACAAGGCCACCGCCCTGGACTTCATGCAGTTCATCATCAGCGAGGAGAACCAGCGTTCCTTCGCCGAGGAGTCCTTCCCGCCGGTGCTGTCCTCCATCTACGACGATGAGTCGCTGATCGAGGAGTTCCCCTACCTCCCGGCCCTGAAGGAGTCGCTGGAGAACGCCGAGCCGCGCCCGGTGTCCCCGTCCTACGACTCGCTGTCCAAGGCGGTCCAGGACAACGCCTACGCCGCCATCACCGGTGGCAAGAGCGTCGAGGACGCGACGAACGACATGGAGTCCGCCATCGCGAACGTGACCGGCTAACCACGGTCCCGCTCTCCTCCCCGCCAGACCCGCAGCGCCCGGTTGCCGTCGCACCCCGTCGACGGCATTCCGGGCGTCGCGTTTTACCGATAAGGTTCACCCTGTGACTTCCGTAACACCCCAGAAGAAGCGTGACCTGCGCGCCGTGTGGCTCGTCGGCCCCAGTCTCGCGCTGCTCGCCGTGGTCATCGGCTACCCGATCCTGCGCGCGGTCTACCTATCCTTCCAGGCCGACCGTCACCTCGACCCGGACACCGGTATGTTCGTCGACGGCGGGTTCGCCGGGCTGGACCACTACCTGTACTGGCTGACGCAGCGGTGTCTGTCCCCCACCGGGGAGGCCACGACCTGTGCGCCGGGCAACCTGGCCACGGACTTCTGGCCGGCGTTGTGGATCACCCTGTTCTTCGTGGTGGTCACCGTCGCCCTGGAGACCGCTCTGGGGCTGTGGATGGCGATCACCATGTCGAAGACCTTCTGGGGACGCAGCCTGCTGCGTGCCGCGGTGCTGATCCCCTGGGCGATCCCCACGGCGGTGACGGCGAAGCTGTGGCAGTTCATCTTCGCCCCGGACGGCATCGTCAACTCCATGTTCGGGCTGAACGTCGCCTGGACCACCGACCCCTGGGCCGCCCGCTTCGCCGTGATCATCGCCGACGTGTGGAAGACCGCCCCGTTCATGGCGCTGCTGATCCTCGCCGGCCTGCAGATGGTCCCCGGCGGGGTCTACGAGGCCGCGCGGGTGGACGGGGCGTCACGCTGGCAGCAGTTCACCCGCATCACCCTGCCGCTGATCAAGCCGGCGCTGATGGTGGCGGTGCTGTTCCGCACCCTGGACGCGCTGCGCATGTACGACCTGCCGGTGATCATGATCAGCGAGTCGACGAACTCGCCGACCGCGGTGATCAGCCAGCTGGTGATCACCGACACCAAGTCCGGCAACTTCAACTCCGCCTCGGCGGTGTCCACGCTGATCTTCCTGCTCATCTTCGCCGTGGCCTTCGTGATGGTGAAGTTCCTCGGCGCCGACGTCGCCGGCACGCAGAACATGCCGCGCACGGCACGCAGGGGCCTGTTCGGACGCAGACGTGACCCGGACGAACCCCCGGAACCCCGGCACACGACCGGTGACACGACCGGTGACAAGACCCCTGAAGAAACCACGGAGGCCACCCGATGATGAAGGTCGTCCGCAACTACCTGCCCGTGCTCGTCATCCTGGTCTGGGCGCTCGCCCCGTTCTACTGGATGGTGGTCACCGCCTTCCGCGACAAGGCCCACACCTTCTCCACCAACCCGGTGCCCAGCCACCTCACCCTGGACAACTTCAAGGACGCCCTGGCCACCGACGCGGGCAACAACTTCCTGCGCGCCATCGGCAACAGCCTGATCATCGGCGTGGCGACCACCGCCATCGCCCTGGTCGTCGGCGTCTTCACCGCCTACGCCCTGGCACGCGTGGACTTCCGCGGCAAGGGGTTCGTCACCGGCATCATCCTCGCCGCCTCGATGTTCCCCGGCATCGCCCTGGTGACCCCGTTGTTCCAGCTGTTCAGCAACATCGGCTGGATCGGCACCTACCAGGCGTTGATCATCCCGAACATCTCCTTCGTCCTCCCGCTGACCGTCTACACCCTGACGTCCTTCTTCCGTGAGCTGCCGTGGAAGCTCGAGGAGGCCGCCCGGGTGGACGGGGCGTCGCGGGGACTCGCCTTCCGCAAGGTCATCCTGCCGCTCGCCGCCCCGGCGCTGTTCACCACCGCGATCCTGGCGTTCATCGCCACGTGGAACGAGTTCATGCTGGCCAAGCAGCTGTCCACCACGTCGACCGAGCCGGTGACGGTGGCCATCGCCCGCTTCACCGGGGCGAGCGCCTTCCAGTTCCCCTACGCCGCCACGATGGCCGCCGGCGCGCTGGTGACCATCCCGCTGGTGGTCATGGTGCTGGTGTTCCAGCGCCGCATCGTCTCCGGGCTGACCGCCGGTGGCGTGAAGTGACCCCCGACAGTTCCGAGTACCGTCGCCGACGCACCGTCCTGGAGGCGGTCCTCGGATTCCTGGCGTTCTTCTGCGTCCTGGCCCTCGTCCAGGCCGTGTGGAACGTGCTCCAGGACGACCCGGCGGTGTGGCCCGCCCTGCTGCTCGCCGCGCTCCTCCTCGCCACGTGGGCGGTGTGGCGCCGGTGGCGCCGCTACGACTGAAGGACGAAGGACGCCAGCCTTCCCCGCACCGTCTCAGGCCCGCCCCAGCACCCGGTGGATCATCAGCGCCACGTACTCGCGCAGGTACGCCGCCGGCAACGACGGTTTGGGCGTCGGGGCACCCAGCACCACCGCGTCGAAGGGACGCCCGTTGCCACCCCGCTCCTCCTGCAGCATCGCCACGATGCGCTCGGTGCGCATCACGTGGAAGTCCGAGGTGCACACCACGATCGACGGGTGACGCACCCCCTGCCCTGCCAGGAGGTCGAGGCTGAAGTGGAGGTTCTCGGTGGTGTCCGTGGCGTCCCGCTCCTCCAGGATCACCTCGCGCGGGAATCCGCGGGACGCGAGGTAGCGGTGCATCGCCTCCGCCTCGGTGCAGGGCTCGTCCTCCCCCATCCCGCCGGAGACGATCAGCTCCACCGGTGAGCCCGGGTCCGCGTCGGTCAGCGTGCGCCAGGCAGCGGCACCCCGGTCGCACCGGCAGGCCAGCAGTGCACTGACCTTGTCGTGGTGGAGGCCCGCGCCGAGGACGACCACGGCGTCCACACCTGCGCCACCGGAATCCACCGGCACCGGCCGGTGTCGACCCCGCCGCACCTGCCACAGGAACAGCATCATCGAGCCCACCGCGGCGACCCAGAGCACCACCCCGGCGGCACCCAGCACGGTGAGCACGATCAGGGCGTCGTTCACGCCCGGGCCCCAGCTACGCCAGGTGCGCCACGCGGCCGTGGCAAGCACCGCGCTGCCGAGTCCGAGGGTCAGCATCATCGCCGCGGCGACCACGGTGCTCAGATGGAACCAGCCGCGACCGTCGACCCCGGGCAGGGCGTCTCCCATCCACCGGGCGACGACCCACCCCACGCCGGCCACGAGCAGCTGCGAGATCCCCCACGCGATCCACAACGGCACCGGGAAACCGCCGCCGTGGGCGGCGACGATCAGCCACGCCCACATCAACTCGGCGACGAGCAGCACCATCAGCCCGTTGCCGTGCCAGCGCGACCGCGACTTCACCGTCCACGCCGTGGCGGCGACCGCCACCGCGACGAGGACGGTGACCAGCAGCATTCCCGACATTCCGGCGGTTCCTACTCCCCCATCAGCTGCTGCTTGAGACGGTGGTCCTTCTCTAGCACCTCGTCGCGCATGCGCTCCTGGTAGGCGACCATGCCCTCCAGCAGACGGGGATCGGCCACCCCCAGCATGCGCACGGCCAGCAGGCCGGCGTTCTTCGCCCCGTCGATGGACACCGTGGCGGTCGGCACACCGGCCGGCATCTGCACGATCGAGAGCAGCGAGTCGAGCCCGTCGAGGTTCTTCAGCGCCCGCGGGATACCGATGACCGGCAGCGGGGTGGCCGCGGCGACCATGCCGGGCAGGTGGGCGGCGCCGCCGGCGCAGGCGATGATCACCTTCACCCCGGTGGTGTGCGCCGCGCGGGCGTAGTCCAGCATCCGCTCGGGGGTGCGGTGGGCGGACACCACACCGATCTCCATGGGTACGCCGAACTCCGCCAGGACCTGCGCGGCAGGCTCCACGGTCGGCCAGTCGGAGTCCGACCCCATCACGATGCCGACCAGCGGGGTCGGCGCCACGTTGTGTTCACTGCTCTCGGTAGTCACGCCGACCGATCCTACCCCGTCAGGCGTCCGTCCAGCGCGCCGTCACCAGGAAGTCGGACGCCAGGCGCGCGTCGCGGCGCAGCGCCTCCACCGCGTCGGCCGCGGCGGCCTGCCCGAAGGGCAACGACATATTCACGTGCCCGATCTTGCGGCGCGGCCGCCAGTCCTTGCCGTAGAGGTGGATCTTCGCCGTCGGGAAGCGGCGCCACACCTCGTCCATGCGCTCCGGCATCGGCATCTGCGGGTCCGCCTCGTCGTGCCCCAGGACGTTGGCCATCACCGTGGCACCGGTGAGCTGTTCGGTGGAGCCCAGCGGGCGGTCCAGGACGGCGCGCAGGTGCTGCTCGAACTGGCTCGTCACGCAGCCGTCCTGCGTCCAGTGCCCGGTGTTGTGCGGGCGCATGGCCAGCTCGTTGACGATGATCTCCGGCTGACCGGCCTCGTCCTCGGTCTCGAAGAGCTCCACGGCGAGCACACCGGTGACGCCCAGCTCCGCGGCGACCTCGCGGGCCAGGTCGTGGGCCTGGGCCACCACACGCGCCTGGCCGTCCGACGCCACCGGCGCCGGCGACACCGCCAGGTAGCAGATCCCGTCGGCCTGCACCGACTCCACCACCGGCCAGGACGCGACCTCGCCGGACGGGGTGCGCGCCACCATCGCCGACAGTTCGCGCACCAGACGCACCTTCTTCTCCGCCATCAGCGGGACGTCCTGCGCCAGCAGTTCGGCGACGAGGGTGGCGGTCTCCTCACGCGAGCCGGGGAACCACACGCCCTTGCCGTCGTAGCCGCCACGGCGGGCCTTCAGGCACACGGCACCGTCGGTGGCGTCCCAGAAACCGGTGGCGTCCTCCACCGTCTCCACCGCCAGGAACGGCGGCACCGGGGCACCGATCTCGCGCATGCGCTTACGCATCACCAGCTTGTCCTGCGCGTTGATCAGGGCGGACGGCTGGGGCTGGACGTTGACGCCCTCGGCGATCAGGCCCTCGAGGTAGGCGTTCGGCACGTGCTCGTGGTCGAAGGTCACCGCGTCCGCACCGTCCGAGACCGCGCGGACCACGTCCTCCCGCGTGTACTCCCCCAGCCACACGTCCGCCGTCGCCTGCGACGCCGAGGACGCCCCCGAGCCGGCGAGCAGTCGCACGGTGAGCCCCAGCTCGATGCCGGCCTGCTGCATCATCCGGGCCAGCTGGCCGTCACCGATCACGGTGACCAGCGGCATGTCCGGGGAGTGCGCCTCCGGGCGGGCGAGAGTTCGGTCCAGAGTTGGTTCCAGGTTCTTCTGCTCGTCAGTCACGGTGGTTCAGTATAGCGGCCGCGGCAGGTTCACCGGGATGCGGGAACGAACCATGCGGGCGAACCTGCGGGCGTAGGGGACGTCGCGCAGCACCAGCGGACGCCCGCCGCCACGCAGGAACACACGCACCTCCGACTTGTGCGCGCTCACGTCCACGATCTGACCCAACGGCACCTCGCCGACCTGGCTGCGCAGGTGCCCCGTGGCGGTGATGAGCCGGCGGTCGGTGAGCATCATCCGGCTGCGGTGGCGGAACAGCAGGTGACGCAGGCACCTCCGCCACGCCAGCCACACCCACAGCACCAGCAACGCCCGGCGCGCCCACAGCGCCGCGGTGGCGGTGGACGCGTCCGACTCGCCGACGAGCAGCGGGACGTCGCCGATGTTGTCCGGCACGTAGCCGACCCACGTGGTCGCCAGCCCGCCGAGGTAGGAGTCGAGCAGGCCCACGACCATCCAGACCAGCCCGGTGATCACGATGAGTTCCAGCACCGGGAACAGCGTGCTGCGCCGCGAGGGGCTGAGCTCGGCGAAAACCTGCTCGTCCGGGGCGAACTGGATCTTCGGCACGACCGCGCCCCCTTACCCTCGTCCGACGGGGCGCAGGTGCACCACGTCACCGGCGGTGACGGTCCGCCGCTCCCCTGCGCCTGTCGCGCCTGTCTCCATGACGAGCCCACCGTGGGCGTCGAGGTCCACGGCCGTGCCGGTGAGCTCCTCGCCGCCCGGCAGCTCGGCGCGCACCCGGGTGCCCAGGGTCGCGGACAGTTCCCGGTAACGCCGACGCAGCCCGTCCAGCGCCGCCCCGCCGGAGCGCCACGCCTCGTCCACGGCCAGGATGCTCCGCAGTTCCGCGGCGGCGACGCGTTCGCGGTCCTCCACCGAGGCCAACGACGCGCCCTGCGTGGTCAGGGAGGTGCCGGCCTCGACACCGGCCTCGTCGAACTCCTCCGGGGTGATCGAGGCGTTCAGCCCGACCCCCACGACCACGGCGACCGGGTTGGTGCTCACCGCCTCGACGAGGATGCCGGCGAGCTTGCGGTAGCCGTGCGGGGTGCGCTCGCCGGGGGCCTCCGGCACGATCACGTCGTTCGGCCACTTGAGCTGCGCGTCCACCCCCACGCTGCGCGCGGCCTCCGCCACGGCCACCCCGACCAGCAGCGGCAGCTCGCCGAAGCGTTCCACCGGCACCTCCCGGGCGGACGGACGCAGCAGGACGCTCATGATCACCTGCGCGCCCGCCGGCGCCGACCACCGACGGCCCAAACGTCCGCGGGCGGTGACCTGCTCCTCGGCCAGGATCACCGAACGGTCGGCGATGTCCGGGTCGGCGCGGTAGGCGTCCGCCAGGTCCGCGTTGGTGGAACCGGTGGTGCCGACCACGGTCAGCGGACCGGCCACCCCCGCCCCGGCGCCGTCCGCCACGAGGCGGGCGAGGCGGGTCGCGTCCAGCGCGGCACGGGAGTTCCCGGGGCCAGAGTTCCCGGGGTCGACGGATTCAGACGGGGCACCTGTCATGGCCACAAGGATAACGCGCCCGCGCCCCGACGGCGGAGTGGGCCGCACCGACCAGGCGGTGAGGACTTCCGGACGGGTTTGCTCCTAGACTGTAGGCCATGACTTCACCCACCCCCGCCCCGCGCCAGGTCGACACGTCTACCACCGCAGGGAAACTCGAGGATCTCCGTATCCGTCTCGAGGAGACGTCCGCCCCGGTCGGCGACGAGGCCGTCGCGGACATCCACGGGTCCGGCCGGCTCACCGCCCGCGAGCGGGTCGACCACCTCCTGGACGACGGATCCTTCGTCGAGATCGACGCCCTGGCACGCCACCGCGCCAACGCCTACGGCATGGACCGCTCGAGGCCGGTGTCCGACGGCGTCGTCACCGGCTACGGCACCGTGGACGGCCGCCAGGTGTGCGTGTTCTCGCAGGACGGCACCGTCTTCGACGGGACCGTGGGCGAGGTGCACGCCGAGAAACTGGTCAAGGTCATGGAGCTGGCGCTGCGCTCCGGTGTGCCGCTGGTGGGCGTGCACGACTCCACCGGCGCGCGGGTGAAGGAGGGCGTGGTGTCGCTGGGCATGGCCGCACGCCTGTACCGGCTGCGCACCAGCATGTCCGGTGTGGTGCCGCAGATCTCGGTGATCGCCGGGCCGACGGCCGGCACCGAGGCGCACCAGCCGGTCCTGGCCGACCTGGTGGTGATGGTGGACGGTTCCTCGTCGCTGTACCTCACCGACCCGGAGATCACCCGCCGTGTCGTCGGTGAGGACGTCACCGCCGACGACCTGGGCTCCGCCGCCGTGCACGCCGCCGTGACGGGCACCTCGCACCACACCGCCGCCGACGACCGCGCCGCCCTCGACTTCGTGCAGGCAGCGCTGTCGCAGCTGCCGTCCAACAACCGCTCGGTGGTGCCCTTCGGCGAGGATGCCTCGGATTCTTCGGATTCTTCGGATTCTTCGGATTCTTCGGATTCTTCGGATTCTTCCGCGACCGACGCCCTGGACGCCGTGATCCCGGACTCCCCGCTGGCCGGCTACGACGTGACCGACGTCCTCGCCGGCATCGTCGACGAGGGGTCCTTCCTGGAGCTGCAGCCCGACTACGCCGGCAACGTGCTGACCGGCTTCGCCCGCGTCGCCGGACGCAGCGTCGGCGTCGTCGCCAGCCAGCCGATGGTGCTCGCCGGCGCGTTGGACGCCGCGGCGTCGCGCAAGGCCGCCCGCTTCGTCCGCACCTGCGACGCCTTCAACCTCCCCCTCGTCTTCGTGGTGGACTCCCCCGGCTTCATGCCCGGCAAGGACGAGGAGCGCGGTGGCCTGCTGCGCAACTCCGCGCCGCTGCTGTACGCCGTGGCGGAGGCCAGCGTGGGCATCGTCACCGTGGTGACGCGCAAGGCCTACGGGACGTCCTACGTGGCCCTGGGCTCGAAGAACATCGGCGCCGACCTCGTCTTCGCCTGGCCGAGCGCCCAGATCTCCAACGCCGACGCCCAGAACACCGTCGCCGCCGTCCACGCCGAGACACTGGCCAAGGCCGAGAAACGCCGCAAGGACGTCGACGCCCTCACCGTGGAGCTCACCGACGAGGTGGAGAAGACCCTGGTCAACCCGTACGCCGCCGCCGAGCGTGGCTACGTCGACGCGGTGATCCCCCCGTCGCAGACCCGCGCCCGGCTCATCGACGGTCTCGGCCTGCTGGAACGCAAGGTCGTCGACAGCCCCGCCCGCAAGCACGGCAACCTGCCGCTGTAGGAGGAGACGAGCATGACAACCCCCCCCCCCCCCCCCCCCGGGGGCGTAACCGTCGGCAT
>JAKDIS010000143.1 GCA_030450335.1 Corynebacterium sp.
GTCCTGTGCGGTGTCCTGTGCTGTGTCCTGTTCAGGGTTCGGCATGGGGTCAGATCCTATCCTCACCGCATCTCGCCGGCACCTACGTAGGGGTGCAGGCTGCGGGTCAGGTCATTCTCGGCGAAGCGCCCCAGTCGGAAGTCGGACGCCGGGACGTCCGCGTCCGACGATGCTCCGTCCAGCAGCAGGTCGGCGACGGCCGGGGCGATCTTGTAGCCGTGTCCGGCGAAGCCGACGGCGAGGAACAGTCCGTCGACCCCGGACGGCCCGATGATCGGGTTGTAGTCGGGGGTCGTGTCGTAGCAGCCGGCGTAGGACGAGCTGAGCGCCGGGTTCGGCATGTCGGGCAGACGGTGCATGAGCTTGCCGATGGTCCACTCGACGAAGTCGTCGTCGGCCCTGTTGCGGTAGTTGTCCGGGTCCGCCCAGTGGGGATCGCGGTGGTCGGAATTGCCGCAGAGGATTTCGCCGTTGGGTTCACCGCACAGGTACTGCAGGCTGACCAGGTCGGAAAGTACGGGGACGCGTCCCAGGTCGGCGCCGGGGGAGACGAGCATCAACTGGGCGCGTTGGGCGTGCACCGGCAGGTCGAGGCCCACGGTGGAGCCCAGCTGCCGGGCCCAGGCGCCGGTGGCGAGGATGACCTGACCGGCACCGACGGTGGAGCCGTCGGCGAGGGCCACACCGGTGACCCTGTCGTCCGCGCCGCAGGTGAAGCCGGTGACGTTCACGCCGCTGCGTACCGTCGCGCCCTGCCGGCGGGCGGCGACGGAGAAGGCCATGCCGAGCATCGGGGCGTCGCCGCGTCCACCGAGCGGTCCGTAGGCGATGGCGTCGAAGTCGTCGACACGCAGGCCGGGCCACAGTTCGCGGGCGTCGTCACCGGTGATGAAGGAGACGTCGATGCCGAGACCCTGCTGCATGGCGACATTGGCCTTCAGCGCGTCGGAGTTCTCGGCGCCGACGCCGACCATGTACCCGCAGTTGCGGAAGCCGCAGTCGTCGCCGAGGATCTCCTCGGCCCGGTGGAGGAATTTTGTTCCGTTCCACCCCATCTTCGCCACCGACGGGGTGCCGTAATGCGAACGAACCACGCCGGAGGACTTGCCGGTCATGCCG
The DNA here is from genome assembly GCA_030450335.1 of Corynebacterium sp. GTDB lineage: Bacteria > Actinomycetota > Actinomycetes > Mycobacteriales > Mycobacteriaceae > Corynebacterium. The sequence goes on from JAKDIS010000143.1 coordinate 1,120, forward strand.
CCGCAGAGTTGCCCGCGTTCGAGCACGAGCACGCTCTTCTCCCCGCGGGAGGTCAGCCCCCAGGCGATGGCGAGGCCTTCGAGACCGCCGCCGACGATGACGTAGTCGTAGTTCGCGGTGTTTTCCGTGCTCTTCGTGCTGGTCGTGGTGCCCATCTTCGGATGCTCCCTGTTGTGGTGGCCGGGTGGCTGGGTTATCGTGGGGGTGATTCTTCTTGTGAATCAAACGATACTGACATGAAACACTACACATGTGACGGGGACGTGACGAGTGCGTTGCGACCCTGAGGAGAGGACCACCGGCATGAACGGGATCAACGAACTCCGGGACCCCGACGCCGCCCTCGGGCGCTTCCACCGGATGTGGGCGCAGCTCGCCGAGATCGGCGTCACCGAATCCGGTGTACGACGTTTCTCCTGGACCGCAGAGGACCGGGCGCTGCGGGCGTGATTCACCGCGCAGGCCCGGGAGCGCGGCATGCACGTGGCCACCGACGCCAACGGCAACCTGCGTGCCTGGTGGGGCGAGCCGCGCGAGGGCTCCGTGGTCACCGGCTCGCACCTGGATTCCGTGCCGGACGGGGGACTGTGGGACGGCCCCCTCGGCGTGGTCCTCGGCTTCCTCGCCGTCGATGAACTGCAGGCCGCGGAACAGGCGGGCTCCTTCGCCGCACCGCGGTCCCTGGCGGTCGTGGACTACATGGACGAGGAGGGTGCACGCTTCGGCGTCGCCTGCCTGGGGTCCAAGCTGATGAGCGGGGCGATCGACCCCGCCACCGCCCGCGCACTCGTCGACGCCGACGGGGTGAGCCTCGCCGAGGCGATGACCGCCGCGGGCGCCGACCCGCAGGACGTGGGGGAGGACCCGCAGGAGCTCGCGCGCATCGGTGCACAGGTCGAGGTGCACGTTGAACAGGGGAGGAACCTCGCCGGACGTCTCGACGCGGCCGTGGGCGTGGCCTCGGCGATCTGGCCGCACGGGCGGTGGGAGTTCGTCTTCGACGGCGTCGCCGACCATGCGGGGACCGCGCGTCTGGAGGACAGGAAGGACGCCGCGTTGCCGTTCGCCGAGACGGTGCTGGCGGCGCGCGCGGCCGCCGGAGCGCTGGACGCCCGGGCCACCTTCGGGCGCTTCCACGTCGAACCTGCCGGCCCGAACGTGGTTCCCGCCCGGGTCGTCGCCTTGCTCGACGCGCGCGCCGCCGACGACGGCACCCTGGCGTCCCTCGTCGACCGGGTGGCGCAGGCCGCCCGGCAGGCGTCCGGGGACCATGGCGTGACCTGCACGGTGACGCGGGTGTCCTACGCGCCCGTCGTGGAATTCGACGCCGACCTGCGCGACGTGCACGCCAAGCTCGCCGCCGACGCGGGGGAGTACCTGCCGGAACTTCCCACCCAGGCAGGTCACGACTCCGGGATCCTGGCCACACGCGTACCGACCTCGATGTTGTTCGTCCGCTCACCGCACGGGATCTCGCACTCCCCGCGGGAGGACGCCGCGGACGCCGACGTCCTGGCAGGACTGCGCGCCCTGGTCAGGTCCCTGGCGTTCCTGATGCGGCAACCTTAATGCGCCCGAAATCAGGGCGAGACCGACGGGAAAATCCCCCGCCATAAAATTTACTTCTGTTCAACACTGGTAACCACCAAGGAGAGTGCCGACATGGCCGAGCAGCCCGACACCACCACACCCGACACGAGCATCAACTTCCGCTACCTCAGCGAACCCGACATGATCGAGGCAGGGGTCCGCGACATCGCCCGCTGCGTGGACGTGATGGAGGAGACCCTCATCCTCCTGAACAGGGGCGACTACATGATGGCCGGACTCAACCACAACTCCCACGGGGCGATGATCTCGTTCCCGGAGAAGCCCGAGTTCGACGGCATGCCGGCCGACGGTCCCGACCGTCGGTTCATGGCGATGCCCGCCTACCTGGGAGGACGCTTCAACAACACCGGCGTGAAGTGGTACGGGTCCAATGCGGAGAACCGCAAGGAGGGACTGCCGCGCTCGATCCACGTCTTCGTGCTCAATGACACGGTGACCGGCGCGCCGAAGGCGATCATGAGCGCGAACATCCTCTCCGCGGTCCGCACCGGTGCGGTGCCGGGGGTGGGCGTGAAGTACCTCTCCAACCCGGACTCGACGACCCTGGCTGTCGTCGGCCCAGGCGTGATGGCGCGCACCAACACCGACGCGATCCTCGCGCTGCGCCCGGGCATCACGACGATCAAGGTGAAGGGCCGCAGCCAGCGTGGTGTGGACTCCTTCCGCGACTACATCCAGGGGGAGTACCCCCGGGTCGAGGTCGTGGGCTGTGACTCGATCGAGGAGGCGGTGACCGACGCCGACATCGTGATGGCCTCGACCACCACCGACTTCGCCGGCCCGTCGGCCTTCCCGTACTTCAAGGAGGAGTGGCTGAAGCCGGGCTGTCTCGTCGCGGCCCCGGCCGCCGCCCGGTTCGACGACGACTTCCTCGCCGGCGACGCCCGCCTCGTCCTCGACGCCTACGGTCTCTACGAGGCGTGGGAGGAGGAGTACGGCGACCAGGCCTTCGTGCTGCTCGGCATCCCGGGGACGAAGTGGTACGACCTGGTGCGTGAGGGAAGTCTCGACAAGTCGAAGATCGAGGTCATCGCCGACGTCGCCGAGGGCAAGGCCCCGGGCTGGGACCCGGAGACCGTCACCGTGTACTCCGTGGGCGGCATGCCCGTCGAGGACGTGGCCTGGGCCACCGACCTCTACGCCACCGCCGAGGAGAAGAACCTCGGCACGGTACTGAACCTGTGGGAGAAGCCGGAACTGGCCTGAACATGCCAGCTCAGCTGATGGTGCGGTCGGCGGTGCCGGCCGGCTCCATCGTCCTGTCGTAGGCCTGTTCGTCGTGGATCGCTGCGTCGATCCCGCGGCCCTCGTCCTCCTCGGTGATGCGGATGGGGTGGATCTTGTCCATCACCCAGGCGATCGCGTAGGTCATCAGGAAGGAGAACGAGACGGTCACCACGATCGCCACGATCTCCCGCCAGACCAGGTCGGGGGAGCCGCCGAAGAAGATCCCGGCACGTCCTGCCGGAGCGGCGGCCGCGCCGAAGAACACGACGAACATGGCACCCGCCATCCCGCCGACGCCGTGGACGGCGAAGACGTCCGCCGAGTCGTCGACGCCGTAGCGTCGTGCCAGCTTGATCGCGCCGAAAGCGGCTGCGGAGGCGGCCATGCCCACGAACACCGCTCCGACGGGGTGGACGGCGTCCGCCACCGGGGTGATGCCGACGAGACCGGCGATCATGCCGGTCCCCAGGCCCATCAGCGTGTAGTGGCCGTTGACGACCCGCTGCATGATGATGAAGCCCAGCATTCCTCCCGCCAGGGAGAGCAGGGAGGTGAGGATCACGTACTGGGCGAGGAAGTTCGCTCCGCCGGCTGTGCCGCCGTTGAAGCCCATCCAGCCCATGGCGATCATGCCCGCGCCGATGAGCATCAGCGGGAGGTTGTGGGGCCGGTGGTCCTTGGTGGCGCGTCGTCCGAGGAAGACGGCCAGGGCGAGGCCCGCTGCGCCGGCGTTCATGTGCACGGCGGTGCCACCGGCGAAGTCGTGCAGGCCGAGGACGTTGATCATCCATCCGCCGGTGGTGCCGGCCTCCTCGTCGTCGGCGGCGAAGACCCAGTGGGCCATGGGGGCGTAGACGAGCAGAACCCAGACGGCGGCGAAGATCATCCAGGCATCGAACTTCATACGGCCGGCGGCGCCGGAGGAGACCAGGGCGACACTGATGGCGGCGAAGAGGGTGAAGAACGCCGTGTTCAGGGTGGTGCCGTTTCCGTCGTCGGTCATGAGGTCGTTGAAGAAGGCGAACTCGAGGGGGTCGCCGATCAGTCGTAGGCCGGCGACGCTGTCGCCGACGACGAGCCCGTGACCGACGATGATGTAGACCACCGTGGTGACCGCCAGCGAGGACATCACCATCATCATCATGTTCAGGACGCTGCGGCCGTTGAGCATCCCTCCGTACAGCATCGCCAGTCCCGGGAACATGAGCAGCACCAGGGAGAATGCGGCGAGGATCCACGCTACGTCTGCAGCAGGCATGAGCACTCCTTCTCGTTGATCGGTGTCCGTTATGTAGGACAAATGTGAATCTACGAGAGGGGAGTTTCCTCGCGGTCCCGACGGGATTTCCCGAGGGTTAACGGGCTCTTCGCGATACGGAGTGCATGGCTGACGGTGGGGCCGATGCGGTGTGGCACAACATATAGAGGTCCTGGCCGGTACAAGATGAGAGTTACCACACCTTCATCTGACCGAACCAGGACCCTACAATGCACACTACTGGCAACCTCGTAGCTGACACCATCTGCCGCACCGCTGAAATCGGATTGACCATCACTGGCGCCGCGGACGTCGCCCCGGTGACCGTCGACGATCAGTGTCCTGGCTGCAAACATGCAGGTGTGCTGCGAGATCACGTCACCCGGCAGCTGGTGGACCTGCCGGTCGTCGGCTTCCCGACGCGACTTCACGTCCGTGTCCCGCGGTTCACCTGCCCCAACGATGCCTGCAGCCGGAAGATCTTCCACGCTTCACTGGGTTGTGCGGACGATGGGTCGAAAACTGACCCACCGGGTGACTCGCTGGATCCTGCAACGCCTCGCGATCGACCGCATGAGTGTCTCAGCCACTGCGAAAGCCCTAGGTGTCGGGTGGCCGCTGGTCAACAAGATCGCGGTTCAGGCAT
>JAKDIS010000144.1 GCA_030450335.1 Corynebacterium sp.
CGCGAAGGCGAAGAAGCCCCACGGGTAGGCGATGCCGGCGGTGACCATCACGCCGCCGAGCAGCGGCCCGGAGATCGCGCCGAGGCGTCCGATGCCCGCGGAGAAGCCCATGGCCGTCGCGCGCACCGAGGACGGGTGGTTCTCGCCGACGAAGGCGTAGATCAGCACCTGGGAGCTGAACACGAACACACCGGTGAGGAACACGATCACGTACAGCCCCACCAACGGCAGGCGGATGGCCAGCAGTGCCAGGAACACCGCCGAGAGCAGGAACCACAGCAGTGCGGTGCGCCGCGGCGACTGCACGTCCGCCACGCGTCCGGCGATGAACAGGCCCACGACCGCGCCGACGTTGAGCACCATGAGGAAGGCGAGGGAGTTGCCCAGGTCGTAGTCGGCCGCGCGCATGATCTGCGGCAGCCAGGTGTTCAGCCCGTAGACCAGCAGCAGGCCCATGAACGAGGTGCCCCAGATCGCGATGGTGTTGAGCCGGAAGGTCGGCTGCAGCAGGGCACGGATACCACCGGAGTTGTCGCCCTCCTCCTGCGCCTGCAGGGTGTCCATCTCGGTGTCGACCTGCAGCCCGTAGGACGCCTCGATCGCCTCGGCCTGCTCCACCCGGCCGGTGATGCGCAGGTACGCCGGCGACTCCGGCAGCAGCAGGAACAGTGCAGGGGCCAGGATCAGGCCCGGGACGGCCCCGGCGATGAACATCGCGTGCCAGCCGGCGGCGTCGATGAGGAACATGCCCAGCAGGGCGGTCAGCACCGCGCCCACGTGGTAGCCGGTCATCAGGGTGGTGGACGCCGAACCGGCCTTGCGTCCGGAACGGAACTCGGTGACCAGGGAGATCGCCGTCGGCAGCGCGCCGCCGAGGCCCGCCCCGGCGAGGAAGCGCCACAGCGAGAACCAGGCGACGTTGGTGGTGAAGGCCAGGAACAGGGTGAACACCGAGAAGAGGAACACCGCGGTGATCAGCACGCGGCGGCGTCCCAGCTTGTCGGTGAGGAACCCGATGACCAGCGCGCCGATGGTCATTCCGACCAGGCCGATGGTGCTGATCTGGGTGGCCTGGGCGCCGGTGAGGTCCCAGCCGGGGTCGTCGAGCATCGACGGCAGGGTGGTGCCCAGGACCACCAGGTCGAAACCGTCGAGCAGGACGGCGATCCAGCACAGCACGGTCACGGTGGCGGTGGAGCGTGGTGTCGTGGTGTTCACGGTGGTGTTCACGTCTCAGACCTCGAATTCGGGAAGATCGCGGCCGACGTACTGTTCGGCCAGGTAACGGCGTCCCGCCTCGGAGGACAGGACGCAGGACAGTTCGGACAGGCGCCGACGCGACTCGAAGGTCGTGGCGTCCGGCGTCTGGTGCAGCATCGACGACATCCACCAGGAGAAGTGCTGGGCCCGCCACACGCGCGGCAGGACGATGTCGGAGTAGTCGGCGAGCAGGCCCGGGTCGCCGCGCAGCACGCGCACGAGTGCGGGGGCGAGCACGGCGACGTCGGCGATGGCGAGGTTCATGCCCTTGGCCCCGGTGGGCGGGACGGTGTGGGCGGCGTCGCCGGCGAGCAGCAGGCGGCCGCGTTGCATGGGTTCGCTCACCGCCGAGCGGAAGCGCAGCACCGCCTTGTCGAAGATCTCCCCCTCGCTGACCTGCAGGTCCGGGGAGTCCGCACGGGTGTGCAGCGCCTCCCAGATCCGGGCGTCCGACCAGTCGGCCACCGTGTCGGACGGGTCGCACTGCAGGTAGTAGCGCTGCACGGTCTCCGAGCGGGTGGAGATCAGCGCGAAGCCCTCCGGGTGGGTGGCGTAGATGAGCTCCTTCTGCGTCTTCGGCGCGTTGACCAGCACACCGAACCACGCGTAGGGGTACTCGTGACGGTGCCGGCCTGAGCCGGCTGTGCCGGACGTGCCGGACGCCGTGACGCTCGCGCGGTGCGGCGAGCCGGACCCGTCGGCGGCGACCACGTAGTCCGCGCGCAGTTGGCCGTGGCGTCCTGCGCCGTCGGTGTAGTCGACGACCACGGGCCCCTCGGCGGAGGCAGCGGACTCGGTCCCCTCGACGGCGTCCACGGTGGTGTCGAAGAGCACCGCGCCACCGTCGGCGAGACGCCGGGCGACGAGGTCGGTGAGGTACTCGTGCTGCGGGTACACCGCCACGGTGTGCCCGGTCAGCTCGGTCAACGCGATGCGGGTGCGTTCACCCTGCACGGAGATCTCGATGCCCTCGTCGATGTCGGCCTCGCGCTCCATGCGCTCGGCCACGCCGGTGCGGCGCATCAGCTCCAGGGTGCCCTGCTCCAGGATCCCGGCACGCACCGTGGTCTCCACCTCCGAGCGCGAACGCGACTCCAGCACCACCGACTCCACACCGTGGAGGTGCAGCAGGTGCGACAGGGTCAGCCCCGCCGGACCCGCGCCGATGATGGCGACCTGCGTCCTCACGCGAGGTCCTTCACTGCGGCGTCGAGCAGGGAGAAGCCATGGTTGGAGTTCGGCACGCCGGCGTAGACGGCGGTGTGCAGCAGCACCTCGCCGATGGTGTCGGCGTCCACCCCGGCGCGCAGGGCGGCGCGGATGTGCATGTCGAGTTCCCCGTCGTTGCCCACGCCGGTGAGTACGGCGATGGTCAGCAGGCGGCGCTGGGTGTGGTCCAGGCCGGGGCGTTCCCACACGTCCCCCCAGGCGGTGCGGGTGATGAAGTCCTGGAACTTCTCGGTGACCGGGGTCTTCTTCTCGATGGAGCGGTCCACGTGCTCGTCGCCGAGGACGGCGCGGCGGTTGGCCATGCCCCTCGCGTGCGCGGCGTCGCGGCCTGCCTGGTAGTCGTCAGCCATGGTGGGTGCTGCCTTTCCTGTCGTTGAACACGGCGTCGACGATGTCGCCGGCGTGCCCGGTGTGGTCCCCCGGGTCGGTGCTGAAACCGTGCTCCGCCCGGGCCTTGTCCATCAGTTCGCGCAGTGTGCCGCCGGCGACGGCGGCGTCGACCTCGGCGCGCGGGACGTATCGTCCCAATGCTTCGGCGAGCACCGCCCCGCCGGTGAGCTCGAGGTTGCGGCGCATCGCCGCGGTGTCCACGGTGATGCCGTCGATGCTGGCGCGGGTGCGGGTGACGGCCCCGGCGGTGGCGGCGACGAGGTCGCGCAGTGTCTGCCACTCGGCGTGCCAGGCGCCGGTGGCGCGCTGCATGCGCTGGTCCATGGCGTCGAGCATGGTGGCCGCCAGCGCCGGGGTGCGCCGGGCGTACCCGTCGGCGGCGACGGCGGCGGCCGGGTTGGCCTTGTGCGGCATCGCCGAGGAACCCCCGGGCGAGGCCTCGCGCAACTCCCCGACCTCGGTGGCGGAGAACACGATCACGTCGCCGGCGATCTTGCGCACCGAGCCGGCCAGCGCCGCCAGCGCGGTAGCGACCTGCACCAACGGCAGGCGGTCGGTGTGCCACACCAGCGGGGAGGACGCCAGGTCCAGTCGCGTGGCCAGCGCATCGTGCACGCTCAAACCATTCGGCGCGGTGGAGGCCAGGTTGCCGGCGGCCCCGCCGTACTGCACGGGCAGGACGCCCAGGGCATCGCGCAACGCCGACGCCGCGGCGTCGGTCTGGCGCAACCAGCCGGCGGCGATGACGCCGAAGGTCGTCGGCACCGCCTGCTGACCGAGCGTCCTGCCGATCACCGGGGTGTCACGGTGGGTGCCCGCCAGCTCGGCGAGGTCGTCGGTGAGTTCGGCGGCGGTGGCCAGGATCGCCGCGCCGGCGTCGCGCACGCACAGCACCAGGGCGGAGTCGATGATGTCCTGGCTCGTCGCCCCACGGTGCACCGCCGCGGTCTCGAGCCCGGCGTCCGTGGCCGCGGCCTTCAGCCGCTTCACCAGCGGGATCGCCGGGTTGCCGCCGGCGATGGACGCCTCGGCCAGCGCGGTCAGGTCCTCACCGTCAAAGGTGGTGGACGCGATGAGGTCGGCAGTGGCCTCGGCGGTGGCCGGATCGACGAGGCCGGCGTCGCCCACCGCATGCGCGAGCGCGGCCTCGACGTCGACCATGCGCGCGACGAACGCGGCGTCCGACACCGCGTCGGCGGCAGTGGTGTCGCCGGAGGCGACGTCGCTGTAGAGGGTGCGGGTGCTCGCCATGTCAGACCCGGAAGAAGGGGGTCTCGGCGGTGGCGTCCTCGTGCTGCAGGACGATGTCCATGCGGTAGGAGTCCTCCCCCACCTGCTCCATCACCAGGCGGGAACGACGGTCCTCCGGCACCACGGCGAGCACCGGGTCGGTGGCGAGATCGGAGTCACCTTCCGCTGGGAAGTAGGCGCGCGTGTAGAGACGCTCCAGGATGCCGCGGGCGAAGACGCTCACCTTCAGGTGCGGGGCCTCGGTGGCTGCTTCTCCGGCTTCCGCCGGCGTCGCGCCGGGACGGCGGGTGCGGAAGGTGACCTCCCCGTCCTCGTCGGCCATGCCCCGGCCCACACCCGCGCCGAGCAACGGGTTCCAGCCCTTGAGCGAACCCTCGTCGGAGCGTTCGTCCAACGGCGAGGGGTAGATGCCGTGGACGTCGGCCTGCCACAGCTCGATCATGGCGTCCTTCACGCGGTGCCCGGCACCGTCGGTGACCGAGAAGGTCACCTCCACGATCTCGCCGGCGGCGAAGGACATCGCGTCCTCGTCGACCATGTTCTCCGCGCCGGGTGTCGTGAGCCCGATGTGCACGTACGGGCCCACCGTCTGCGAGGGCATGATGCCGAACGGGGCGTCGTCCTGGTCGCGGACGGCGGGGGCGGGATAGCGGAACGGACCCGTCGGGTCACTGTCGATCATCGGTCTTCTCCTTCTTCTCGAACTGCTCGAACTACTCGAAGTGGGTGGCGTCGCGCCCGCGCAGCACGATGTCGAACTTGAAGCCCAGGGCGAAGTTCTCGCGGGTCTCGTCGTAGTCGAACGCGGCGATCATGCGCTCGCGGGAACCCTCCGGCACGGAGTTGTAGATCGGGTCCTGGAAGAACATCGGGTCCCCTGGGAAGTACATCTGGGTGACCAGACGCTCGGCGAACTGGCGGCCGAACAGGGAGAAGTGGATGTGCGCCGGACGCCAGGCGTTGCTGTGGTTGCCCCACGGGTAGGCGCCGGGCTGCACGGTGTAGAAGCTGTAGACGCCGTTCTTGTCGGTCATCGTGCGCGCCACACCGTTGAAGTGCGGGTCCAGCGGGGCGGGCCAGGAGTCGTTCTTGTGGCGGTAGCGTCCGGCGGAGTTGGCCTGCCACGCCTCGATGAGGGTGTCCGGCACCGGCTTGCCGTCCGAGCCGAGCACCCGGCCGTGCACGAAGATGCGCTGACCGATGGCCTCTCCCCCGTTGGCCTTGGTCATGTCGTTGTCCTCGGCACCGAGGGCGCCGTCGCCGAAGACGGGACCGGTGGTCTCGCCGAGACGCTCGGGGACCATCAGCAGGTCGTTGTTCGGGTTGCGGAGCACCGTGGTGCGGTACTCCGGGAAGTGCAGCGGTGCGAAGCTGCCGTCGACGGAGACGTTACTGATCGGAACCATGGACGTGACCCCTTCTGCGGGATTGCGGTGAACGTGATGTGCGTCTCACGGTATCCGCCCGTGCGCTGGCCGCAAAGCCGTTCGCAGGGTGAACTAGTTTTACCGACTGACAGGTCCGTGTGCTGGGGTTTCTTTCACGTCCTCGTGATATCGGGGGTCACCCAGGGGGGTGGTTCAGGGTTCCCAAAGCACGTGTCGGCAGCACTATCGGCGTTGCCGTGCATGCCCCACGCGCACGAAAAACCGCGGGGACGCCCCCCCCCCGCTGCGTGGTACCGCGCGGCCCGGCCCCCCGGCCTGCAGCCGGGTAGCCCCCACGT
>JAKDIS010000028.1 GCA_030450335.1 Corynebacterium sp.
ACGTCGCCCGGATCGGCAGCACCCCCGCCGACGAGTTCGAGCGCCCCGTCTTCGCCGCCGGTGCGGTGCTGTGGCGGCGCACGGTGCCCCAGGGCCCGGGTGCCCCGGAGACCGCCGGCAGCGCGGAGGGGCAGGACGCGATCGAGATCGCGGTGATCCACCGTCCCCACTACGACGACTGGTCGCTGCCGAAGGGCAAGGTCGACCCCGGCGAGAACCTGGTGGAGACCGCCACCCGTGAGATCGCCGAGGAGACCGGCTACTCCCCCACCCTGGGCTGGCTGCTGGGCCATGTGCACTACCCGCTGGGCAACAAGACGAAGGTGGTCTACTACTGGACCGCCGAGGTCACCGGCGGCGACTTCAAGGACAACAACGAGGTCGACGAGCTGCACTGGCTCTCCCCGGAGGACGCGAAGGCGAAGGTCAGTTACGACGCCGACCGCGACGTGATCGGTGCTGCGCTGGAGGTCCTGGCGTTGGGCTGCACCCGACGGGTGCTCTACGTGCGCCACGCCAAGGCGATGTCGCGGGACAACTGGAAGCAGGACGACAACCTGCGACCGCTGACGAAGAAGGGCTACCTGCAGGCCACCTCCCTGCCGGCGGTGCTGGAGGGTTACCGTCCGCGCACGGTGTCCTCGGCCACCCCCGAGCGCTGCCGCGCCACGGTGGAGCCCACGGCCGCCTGGTTGAACCTGGACATCGAGACGGACGTGAACCTCGGCGACGCCGCCCTGGCGCACTCCCCTCGTACCGTGATGGAGGCCCTGGTCAGGGCGAGTTCCGCGCCGGTGAGCGTGGTGTGCGCCCAGGGTGAGATCATCCCGGCGGTCGTCTCCGGGCTGGCGCAGGACGCCGGCTTCGAGGTCGAGGACCTGCATGCCAAGAAGGCCAGCGTGTGGGTGCTGCACTTCGGGCAGGGCGACACGCTGCTGGGCGCGGACTACCTGGCGTCCCCGCTGCCGGTGCGCTGAGGCTGCACCGCTTCAGTCCTGCTCAGCCCTGCAGCAGGATCTCCCAGCTCACGCCGAAGCGGTCCACCCCGCGGCGGGTGTGACCGTCCAGCCCCAGTTCACGGCCGAGCACCTCGGCCTGCACCGGGGTGTCGCAGTACACCCGGAAACTCACCGCGTCGGTGAAGGTGAAGGGCTGTTCGGTGGCCGAGTCCATCATCGAGAACCAGGTCCCGAGCAGTCGCACGTCGGCGAACATCACCGAGCCGGCGACCGCGGGGCCGTTGTCCTGCGGGTAGGTGACCATGGTGCCGGTTCCGGTGCCTCCGGCCCCGTCAGGACCGAAGACCTCGGCGAACACCCCGGTCCACAGCTCGCGCGCCTCACCGGCCCGGTTCTGTGCTTCCCCGCCGAAGAGGAAGGACGGGATCAACGCCGGGCGTGGGGCCCCGGCCGGATCGGTGAGCATGACCTGCCAGCTCATCCCGTACCTGTCGAGCACCCAGCCGTAGCGGGCGCTGAAGGGGTACTCGTCCAAGGGCATGAGTACGGCCTGGGCGTCCTCGGCGAGTCCCTCCCAGATGGTGTCGAGGACCGCGCGTGCGCGCGCCTGCGCCGCCTGCTGCGCCTCCGGGGTGGCGTCCGGTGACCAGCCGAAGAACGACGGGTCGACGTTGACCATCATGTTGGTCGCAGGAGAGATCCCCTCGGCGCCGGAGGTATCGGCGGCGTCGGCGGCGTCGGTGAGGTGCAGTCGCATGCCGGCGACGAAAAGGTCCACGCCCTCGTCGGTGGCCGTGCCCCCGGTCGCCCCGAGTTCCAGGCCCGCCTCCTCGAAGGGGCGGAAGACGTCGGTGTAGAACCGGGCCGCCCCGACGACCCCGTGGTCGCCGACCTGCAGGCGCAACCGCGGGACGATGCGCTGGTGGTTGCCGGTGGTGTGCTGGGTCATGCCCTCCGAGGGTACGACATCTCAGCCGATCAGCGGCTTGAATCCGGGGCGGGTGGCCTCGAAGTCGCTGATCGCCGCCTCGTCCTGCAGGGTGATGCCGATGTCGTCGAGGCCGTTGAGCAGCCGCCAGCGGGTGTCGTCGTCGACCTCGAAGGCGAAGACGTGCTCTCCCAGGCTGGCGGTGCGCGCCTGCAGGTCCACGGTGATCTCCACACCGGGGCGCTGCTCGATGAGCTTCCAGATCAGCTCGATGTCCTCGGCGGTCATCGTGGCGGCGAGCAGCCCGTTCTTGGCGGTGTTGCCGCGGAAGATGTCGCCGAAGCGTGGGGAGAACACCACGCGGAACCCGTAGTCGAGTAGCGCCCACACGGCGTGCTCGCGGGAGGAGCCGGTACCGAAGTCGGGTCCGGCGACGAGCACCGAGGAGGCCACGAACGGCTCCTGGTTGAGGACGAACTCCGGGTCACGGCGCCAGGACTTGAACAGCCCGGACTCGTAGCCGGTCTTGGTGACCAGCTTGAGGTACTCGGCGGGCACGATCTGGTCGGTGTCCACGTTCGAGCGGCGCAGCGGGCAGGCCACGCCGGTGTGGGTGCTGAACTTCTCCATGGTGCGCTTACGCTCCCTTCTCGAGGTTCTCGGACGCTCCGGACGCTTCAGGCAGGTCGGCGGGGCTGGCGAGGTGGCCGAGCACCGCCGTCGCCGCGGCGACGGGCGGGGAGACCAGGTGGGTACGTCCTCCCTTGCCCTGGCGTCCTTCGAAGTTGCGGTTGGAGGTGGACGCGGAGCGTTCGCCGGGGGCGAGCTGGTCGGGGTTCATGCCCAGGCACATCGAGCAGCCGGCGGTGCGCCACTCCGCCCCGGCGTCGAGGAAGACCTTGTCCAGTCCCTCCTGCTCGGCCTGGGTCTTCACCGCGGTGGAGGACGGCACGACCATCATCTGCACCGACGGGTCCACGCGGCGTCCGCGCAGCACGTCGGCGGCGGCGCGCAGGTCCTCGATGCGGCTGTTGGTGCAGGAGCCGAGGAAGACGGTGTCGATGCCGATCTCGCGCAGCGGGGTGCCCTGCTCCAGGCCCATGTACTCGATGGCGGACTCGGCGGCGATGCGCTCGGTCTCGTCGGTGATGTCCTCCAGGTACGGCACCGCGGCGTCCAGCGGCAGGCCTTGGCCAGGGTTGGTGCCCCAGGTGACGAACGGGGTCAGCGCGGCACCGTCGATCTCGACGACGGTGTCGTAGGACGCCCCGTCGTCGGTGGGCAGCGAGCGCCAGTAGGCGACGGCGTCGTCCCAATCCTGGCCGGTGGGCGCGTAGCGGCGTCCCTTGAGGTAGTCGAAGGTGACCTCGTCGGGGGCGATCATGCCGGCGCGGGCGCCGGCCTCGATGCTCATGTTGCACATCGTGAGCCGCCCCTCCATGGACAGCTTCCTGATGGCCTCGCCGCGGTACTCGATGATGTGGCCCTGGGCGCCGCCCGTGCCGATCTTGGCGATGATCGCCAGGATCAGGTCCTTGGCGGTGACCCCGGGACGCAGTTCCCCGGAGACCTCGATGGCCATGGTCTTGAACGGTGCCAGCGGGAGGGTCTGGGTGGCGAGCACGTGCTCGACCTCGCTGGTGCCGATGCCCATGCCGATGGAGCCGAAGGCACCGTGGGTGGAGGTGTGCGAGTCGCCGCAGACGATGGTCATGCCCGGCTGGCTGGCGCCGAGCTGCGGGCCGACAGTGTGCACGATGCCCTGCTCGCCGTCGCCCATGGAGTGCAGGACGACCCCGTACTCCTCGCAGTTCCTGCGCAACGTCTCGACCTGCAGGCGTGAGACCTTGTCCTCGATCTCGAGAAGGTTGCCGGAGTGCACGCCCAGGGTGGGCACGTTGTGGTCCTCGGTACCCAGGGTGAGGTCGGGCCGGCGCAGCGGCCGGTTGTTCTGCCGCAGTCCGTCGAAGGCCTGGGGGCTGGTGACCTCGTGGATGAGGTGCAGGTCGATGAACAGCAGGTCGCGCCCACCGTTCTCCCCCCTGGTCACGACGTGGGCGTCCCACACCTTCTGTGCGAGGGTGCGCGGGGCGTGCGTGGTGGTGTCGTCTGGGTGCGTCTGCCGGGTCACAGCATTCACAGTTCTCTCCTCGTGCTTGCTCGCTGCAGTCGTCCGGAGGTTCCGGTCGTCGCCCGCCCGTCACTGCGGGGCAACCTGGAAGTTCCACTGGTTGGAATGTATAGTATCAGATCATGGGAAACCCCTTCGTCACCGAGACGCCCTCACCCACGCCTACTGCGGCGACCGCGACCACCAGCGGTATCCAGGTCCTCGACCGTGCCCTGCTCATCCTGGGCATCGTCGCACGGCGCCCGCACAGCCTCTCCGAACTGTGCGAGACCACGGGCCTGCCCCGCGCCACGGCGCACCGCATCGCCGTCGCGTTGGAGAAGCACCGCATGGTCACGCGGCTGGAGGACGGCCAGTGGACCGCCGGACCGGCACTGGCCGAGCTGGCACCGAAGTCCTCGACCCGTCTGGACGAGGCGGCCGAGCACGTGCTGCCCGACCTGGTGGAGCGCACCGGCGAGGCCGTGCAGATCTACAAGCTCTCGGGCCACGAGCGCGTGTGCATCGCCACGGCGGAACCGCGCCAGGGCCTGCGGGACACGGTACCAGTGGGCAACCGGCTGACCCTCACCGCAGGCTCCGCGGCGAAGGTGCTCGTCGCCTACTCCCCCAAGGTCTTCCAGGACGACGTGCTGACCTCGGCCCACTACACCGCCGAGGACCTGGAACTGGTGCGCGCCGGCCAGATCGCCGAGTCCGTGGGCGAGCGCGACGCCGCCCTGGCCAGCGTGTCTGTACCGGTGCGGGACGCCTCGGGCGTCATCGCCGCCCTGTCGATCTCCGGGCCGGCCGAGCGCATGGGCCCCTCGCCCGCCGCCCGCCACCGCGAGGCCCTGCAGCACAGCGCCGCCGAGCTGGAGCACTACCTGCGTTGATCGGGAGATGATGGCCTGGGGGTGATACGGGGCGGTCTGGGGCGGCTCCCATGCCCGTGTTTCCGATATAGCCTGCGCAATGCGCAGGGGTGTCCTACGCTGACACGGACAATACCGCCGTGCCTCACACCGGCACCAACGAATGGAGACCCATCATCCTCGGTAGCTTCGGAATCAACGAACTCGCCGTCATCGTCCTGGCCGTCGCGTTCATCGCGGTCGTCGTCTGGGCCGTGGTGAAGGTCATCAAGTACCTCTCCTGACGGTCCCACAACCCCGCGCTACGGGTGGCCTTCTGAAAGCAGACCAACAATAGCGTGAGGTATCAGCGACGGGCCGGGTACCCGACCCCGGACATACGAAAAGCCCGGTCACGAAGACCGGGCATTTCGACTACTACTTTGTACCCCGTACGGGATTTGAACCCGTGTTACCGGCGTGAGAGGCCAGCGTCCTAGGCCGCTAGACGAACGGGGCAGGAACTAACGTATGTCGTCCAGCAGGGCACCGTGGCCGCGCTGTGCAACGGGGAGAACTATATATGACGATCCACATCGGCACCTAATCACCGCCGTGACGTGCAATGATGGTGACATGAACCCGCTCACCACCACGCAGCTGCGGGGCCTGCGCCTCACCGCCCAGCTGCTCGCCCCCGCCGCGGCTCGTCCCCCACTGCCGGACTCCCCGCACGGGCAGGACGCCGCAGTCCACGCCGTCGCCGCGCACATGCTCGCCAGCCAGGCGCAGAACCTCCCCGCGGGCGTCCGCGCACTGGGACTGCGTGCCGGTGCCCCGATGCTCACCGAGGAGGATCTCACCGTCGCCCACGTGGTGCGCAGCTGGTCGCAGCGCGGCACCCACCACCTGCTCGCCGCCGAGGACGTCCGCTGGCTCACTCGCCTGTGCACCCCGCGGGTACAGAAGGCCTCGGCGAAGCGACGTGGACAACTGGGCCTGTCCGACGAGGACGTCGACGTATGCCGCACCGCTCTGCTGGACGCGCTGGCGGCGTCCTGCACTCCCCTGGCCCGCAGCGAGGCCTACCAGGTGTTCGCCCGCGCCGGCATCGACCCGGAGGGCGGCCGCGGGCCGCACATGCTGCGCCACTTCGGCGGGGAGGGCGACATCGTCCAGGGCCCGCGTTCCTCGGCCGCAGGACGCCCCGAGGACACCTTCGTGCTGCACGACAGCGTGGTGACCGACCCGCGGAACCTCGACGGGGAGGACGCACTGCGCGAGCTCGCCTGCCGCTACTACCGCTCGCGCGGCCCGGCCGGCGTCAAGGACCTGGCGTGGTGGTCGGGACTGACCGTGCGCGACGCCCGCGCCGCCACCGCCCTCGCGCTCGCCACAGGAACGGTCATGGAGGGCTCCACGCAGGACGGACGCAGCGTCCTACTGGCCGACTGGCAAGTCGACGTCACCGCCGCTGAGATCACCCAGGCTCTGGCTCTGACGTTGGAATTACCCGCGTTCGATGAGTACCTGCTCGGCTACGCCGAGCGCTCGGACGTGATCTCGGACGCGGTGGCCGGCGAGGTCGGCCCCACGAAGAACGGGCTGTTCCACCCCTGCCGCGTCGAGGCCGGGGCCGTCACCGGCCGGCTGTGACAACTGAGGACGGTCAAGGACAGTCAAGGACAGCCGCCTACTCGGAGAGCAGGCGCGACTGCTCCTCGGCGACGGCGGCCAGGTCCTCGTTGCTGAGGTAGTCGCGGTCGAAGCGCTGCCACGGCTGCTCCACCATGCGCCACACCCCGGTCGTCCGGTCGCAGAACGGGTGCGCGGCACGCACCCAGCGCATCCACGGGGCGATCTCCCCGGTGTCCGGGTCGATGCGCGTGTAGTGCAGGACCGTGCAGTTGAAGATGGTCATCTCCTTGTCCTTGTCGTAGCGCAGGAACACCTCGTCGCTCCAACGCTCCAGGACCAGGCGGGTGGACCACATGAAGTCTCCGTGGGTCACCACAAGCACGTTGTCCTCGCTGCTCTCACGGTGCAGGGTGCTGAGCATGTTGCGCACCCGGTTCTCCGCGACGTTGGCGATCGACTCCCCCGCCGGCGGCGCCCAGTACAGCGGGTCCTTGCGGCGCAGCAGGGCGTTGTGGGCGTACTGCTCCTCGAAGACCTTGCGCGGCAAGGGCGAGATCTCACCCCAGGAGCGTTCACGCACCACCCGGTTCTCCTCCCACAGCGCACCGTCGAGCTGGAGGTTCGCCGCGGTCTCCCGGGTACGCACGTACGGGGAGGTGATGCAGCGGTCCAGCGGGTCGACGTTGTCGGTGATCCACCGTCCCGCCGCGTGCGCCTGGGCCACACCGGCGTCGGTCAGACGCCATGAGCGGTCGGCGACCAGCATCGTCTCCTCGCTGAAGAGTGCCTGGTCGCCGGCCTTGTCCGCGCGTTGGATCACGTTGGCCTCGCTCTGGCCGTGGCGGACGAGGATCAGGTTCTTCGGCATGGTCACCCCACCCACCCTAGACCTTTCGCCTAGGAACAGTTGCACCCCCTTCTGCTCCGGGGATACCCCGACCCCGGACATGCGGAAAGCCCGGTCCGAAGACCGGGCTTTGCCGTTTCACATACCTTGTACCCCGTACGGGATTTGAACCCGTGTTACCGGCGTGAGAGGCCAGCGTCCTAGGCCGCTAGACGAACGGGGCATGAAAACATGCTGGAGATCAACTCTTCAGCGTTTCCGCTGGCCTACCAGGACTCGAACCTAGAACGACGGTACCAGAAACCGCTGTGTTGCCAATTACACCATAGGCCAATCGTTGCTGTGCTCCGCGGTGTTCCCCGCGCTGCCTTGCAACGGTGGATACTATAACCAGAGCGCTCGCACACTCGCAAACTGCCAGGTCAGGACGCCGATCGCGGCGTCCTGCGCCCGCTGCGACCGGCGTACGCCGGCTACAACCCTGTTATTCGGCGGCGACGTACAGCGTGACCGCCCGTGCGGCACGCAGACGTGCCAGCGTGGACTCGCGTCCCAGCAGCTCCATCGACTCGAACAGCGGCGGGGACACCGCCGCGCCCGAGACCGCCACCCGCAGGGCCCCGTAGGCCTTGCGCGGCTTGAGTTCCATCGAGTCGATCAGACGCGCCGACAGGGCCGCCTCGATCTTCTCCGTGACGAACCCCGCGTCACCGAGAGACTCCAGCGCCTCGATCTCCTCGATCGCGGCGTCCAGGACCTCCACGGCTTCCTCCTTGAGGTTCTTCTTCGCCGCCTTCTCGTCCAGCTCCAGGTCCGCGTCGGCGGTGACCAGGAAGCGCAGCAGGCCGTCGGCGTCGCCGAGGGTCTTGATGCGGGTCTGCACCAGTTCCGCGGCGAAGGCGAACTTGTCGGCCGGGTAGTCGGCCGGGAAGCCCTTGTACTCCTCCAGGTAGCTGCGCAGGCGGGTGGTGAAGTCCGCCAGGTCGAGCAGGCGGATGTGGTCGGCGTTGAGCGCCTCGAGCTTCTTCTGGTCGAAACGGGCCGGGTTCGGCTTCACGTCGGCGACGTCGAAGTTCGCCACCAGCTCGTCCACGCCGAACACGTCCTGGTCGGCGGACAGGGACCAGCCCAGCAGCGACAGGTAGTTCAGCATGCCCTCGGGGATGATGCCGTTGTCGCGGTGGTTGAAGAGGTTGGACTCCGGGTCACGCTTGGAGAGCTTCTTGTTGCCCTCGCCCATCACGAACGGCAGGTGCCCGAAGGTCGGGGTCGCATCCGCCACGCCGATGCGCACCAGCGCCTCGTACAGGGCCAGCTGGCGGGGCGTGGACGGCAGCAGGTCCTCGCCGCGCAGCACGTGGGTGATCTTCATCAGCGCATCGTCCACGGGGTTGACCAGGGTGTACAGCGGCTGCCCGTTGGAACGGGCGACCACGAAGTCCGGCACGGTGGACCCGTCGACGTTCATCTCGCCACGGACCAGGTCGTTCCACGTCCAGGTCTTCTCCGGCATGCGCAGACGCCACACCGGCGAACGGCCCTCGGCCTCGAAGGCGGCGACCTGCTCGGAGGTCAGGTCCCGGTCGAAGTTGTCGTAGCCCAGCTTGGGGTCACGGCCGGCGGCGCGGTGACGCTCCTCGACCTCCTCGGCGGTGGAGTACGCCGGGTACACGTCGCCGGACGCCTTGAGCTTCTCCAGCACCTCGACGTAGATCTCCATGCGCTGCGACTGGCGGTACGGGCCGTGCGGGCCGCCGGGCTCGCCGACCCCCTCGTCCCAGTCCAGTCCGAGCCAGGTCAGGGACTCGACGATGGCCTCGTAGGACTCCTCGGAGTCCCGGGCGGCGTCGGTGTCCTCGATCCGGAACACCAGCTTTCCGCCGGTGTGCCGGGCGTAGGCCCAGTTGAACAGTGCGGTGCGGACCATGCCGACGTGCGGGGTCCCGGTCGGCGAGGGGCAGAAACGAACGCGAACATCACTCATGGTGCACTATTTCACCACATCCACTCCCCCGCCACGTCCCCGGAGTACCCGGCGGCCCGCAGCGCACCCACCCAATCGTCCAGCGGGAGGCCGCCGCTGCCCGGTGCGCCGCGTCCGGGGTCGTCGGCGATCTGGACGTGGGCGGGGAAGGTGAACGGGTCGCCGGACCCTTCTGCGCCGTCCAGACCGTCCAACCACGCCGCCACGTCGTCGGTCCGGCTGAGGTGCCACAGGTCGGCCAGCAGCCCGGTCCCGGGGAAGCTGCTGGTAACCGCGCGGGCGTCGACGACGGTCTGCACGGGGTAGTCCTCGACCCCGGAGCTGGGTTCGATCAGCACGGTGCCGTGGCCTCGCCCCTGCACCAGGTTGGCAAGGGCGGCGGTGTTGTCGAGCTGCATGGGGCTCAACCGGCGTCCTCCCCGCCCGAGCAGAAGGTTGAAGCGGCCGGCGCCGGTGGCGTCGGCCAGCCGGGACATCGCGTCGACGTGGCGCCGGCTCAGAGGTTCCTCGTGCAGGACGCCGCGGTCGCCGGCGGCGAGGTCACCCGCCCAGAAGTTCACGGCGACGAGCGTGAGCCCGCGGCGCGCGAGTTCCGCGACGAGGTCGTCGACCTCCGTGTCGTCCGGCTCCGGGGTGGTCCACGGCCACCACAGTTCGATCCTGTCGACCCCCAGGGCGCCCGCCCTGTCGAGGTCGGGGTGCCCGGCGGGCCTGCCGATCGAGCAGTTCACCGCCGTCGTGCCTGCTGTACCTGTCATGCCTGCCGTCCCTCACGTCGGAATTGTCCCCAATCTACGCGACCCGCCGGAGGCGCATCGGCCATAATGAGCCCCATGGTTGAATCCCCACACTCCCCCAGGGTCGCCCCCAGGGTCGCAGTCGTCACCGGTGCCGGCGGCGGGCTGGGCCGTGCCTTCGCCACCGCCTTGGCGCAGGAGGGCTGGAGCGTCGCCGCGTTGGGACGCAGCGTCGGCACGCTGGAGGCCACCGTCGAGGCGTGCCGCACGGCAGGCGACACGGCGGGCGGTTCTGCCGACCATCTCGCCGTCGTCTGCGACGTCACCGACGAGTCCTCCGTTTCCGCCGCATTCGACCAGGTCACCAGCACCCTGGGAGGCCTCGACCTGCTGGTCAACAACGCCGGCGTCCCCGGAGCCACCGGGCGGATCGACACCGTCGACGCCGCCGCCTTCGAGGCCACCATCGCGACGAACCTCACCGGCACCTTCCTGTGCACCCGGGCGGCCTTCTCCTGGATGGCCGCCCATGGCGGAGGACGCGTCGTCAACAACGGCTCCATCGCCGCGCACGCCCCGCGTGCCGGCGCGGCGGCCTACGCCGCGTCCAAGGCCGCCGTCGCGTCCCTCACGGTCTCCACCGCGCTGGACGGACGGGGCCGGGGTATCACCGCCACCGAACTCGACATCGGCAACGCCGCCACCGAGCTGCTGGGCACCTTCACGGCTGCCGACCCTGCCGCCGAACCCACCTTCGACGCCGCCGAGGCCGCCCGTCTGCTGGTCAGCGTGGCCGACATGCCGACCGGCGTGTCCGTGGACCGGGTCACCGTCACCGCCGCAGGCATGCCGTACCTCGGGAGAGGATAGGGACGACCGGCGATAATTTCAGTTTGTTTCCCACCCCTGAGTACGGTGACGGTGTGATCAACAACGATCGCCCGTCAACTGCGCCGGACTTCCTGCTCTCCCGCGCGTCGGGCAGCATCCGCACCCAGGGGACACGCGCGTCCTTCCCCGACCCGTTCGAGGCCGCCACGGCCCTGCGCGACGGCAGTGCGCGGCTCGTCGTCGGCGCCGTCCCCTTCGACACCGCCAACCGGGCCGCACTGACCGTGCCAGGCAGTGTGGTCGAGACCGAGGGGCCGCTGGAGCCGCCGGCCTACTACCGCGGCCGTGAGTTGGGCGAGCTGCTCGAGGTGCTCAACGTGCACCCCACCAGCAGTTCCGAGGAGTACCAGTCCACGGTGGCCGCCGCCATCGAGACGATGCGCACCACCACCCTGCGCAAGGTGGTGCTCGCCCGCGCGGTGGACATCGAGTTCGCCGAGGAGGTCGACCCGCTGCTCATCGCCGCCCGGCTGATCGACCTGTCCGCCCACCGCGACGGTTTCGCCGTGGACCTCTCGGCGACCGGACGCTCCGACGACCGTGGCACGATGCTCGTCGGCTCCTCCCCCGAGGTGCTCATCCGCCGACGCGGCACGACCGTGGAGGCCCGTCCGCTGGCCGGCTCCGCCGCCCGGCTGGCCGACCGCGGTGCCGACGAGGCCGTGGGACGCACGCTGCGCGACTCCACCAAGGACCTCACCGAGCACCAGCTGGTCGTGGACCACTACCGGCAGGTGCTCGGCGGGGTGTGCTCGGAACTGTCCATCCCCCGGACCCCCGAGCTGATCAAGACCAACGAGATGTGGCACCTGGCCACCCCGGTGCGCGGCACACTGCCGGACCTGCACTTCTCCGCACTGGACCTGGCGTTGATGCTGCACCCCACACCCGCCGTCGGGGGGACCCCCACCGACGACGCCATCGGGATCATCAACGAGGTCGAGGAACCACGCTGCTTCTACGCCGGCTTCGTGGGCTGGTGCAACGACGACGGCGACGGCGAGTACATGGTCAGCATCCGCTGCGCCGAGATCGCCGGTGCCACCGCCAGGGCGTGGGCCGGCGGCGGGATCATCGCGACGTCCTCCCCCTCGGCCGAGGCCGCCGAGACGACCGCCAAACTGCAGACCGCACTGCGGGCACTCAACGTGCCCGCCGCGATGCGGGCGGTCTGACATCCCCCTGTAAGAGGCTCCAGGTAGAGGCTCTAGTAGGCCTCGATGGGGTTGACCAGGTGGCCCAGGCCGGGGATCTCGATGTCGATCCGGTCGCCGGGGACCATCTCGGCGGTGCCGGCCGGGGAGCCGGTGCAGATCACGTCGCCGGGCAGCAGGGTGAACGCCTGGGAGACCCACTCCACGATCTCGGGGATGGCCTTGATCATCTGGTCGGAGTTGGAGTCCTGCTTGGTCTCGGTCACCCCGTCGTGGGTGAGGTGCGCCTTGATGGGCAGGTCGGTCAGGTCGGCGAAGTCCAGGTCCGTCTCGATCCACGGGCCCAGCGGGCAGAAACTGTCCAGACCCTTGGCGCGCGACCACTGGCCGTCGGCGAACTGCAGGTCGCGCGAGGAGACGTCGTTGACGATGGTGAAGCCCAGGACGACGTTCTTCCAGTCGTCGCGCTTGACGTCCTTGCAGGGCTTGCCGATGACGATGGCGAGCTCACCCTCGAACTCCACGCGGGTGGCCCACTCCGGCTTGCGGATCGGCGCGCCGGCGCCGACCACGGCTGTCGGCGGCTTCAGGAACAGTGTCGGCGGCAGGTGCTCGGCGGACTTGTTGAACACCTCCTTGACGTGGTCGGCGTAGTTGCGGCCCACGGCCACGACCTTCGACGGCAGGATCGGTGCAAGCAGGCGGACGTCCTCGAAGGCCCAGCTGCGCCCGGTGAACTCGGGTTCCCCGAAGGGGTGCCCGGCGATCTCACGGCAGGTCGCGCCGGTTCCGTCGGCCTCCCCGCCCTCCAATGCCACGAAGGCCATGCCTTCCGGATGTGCGATTCGCGAAATTCTCATGGTCGGTTAGCTTACAGTGGAAAACTGGACTAGCTGTGGGCGCCCCCGGATTCCAGGCAGTTACACCTGTGCCGACCGTAGGGTCGAGTAGGGTGACCGGCCGTTGGAGGGGGAGGTCATCGCCAGGAACAGCTCCGCACACGACAGCGCGTCGGTCACCGCCCGGTGCGGCGGGTAGGTCGGCAGTCCGTAGCGTTCGCGGATGCGCGGCAGGCGCAGGTCCTCCCCCCGGGGGTGCACGGACCTGCGCTGCATGCGCCGGCGCTCCAGTGCGTAGGTGTCCAGGGTCGGCACCGTGAGCCCGGTGCCGAAGGCCGTCCGGCACGCCGCGGAGAGGAAGTCCTGCTCGATCATCGCGAAGTGGGCGAGCATCGCCCGGCCCTGCAGGGCCTCCAGGAGCTCGCCCAGCGCGTCCTCCAACGGCATGCCGGCGTCGACTACGTCGTCCGTGAGCCCGTGCACGGTCGCCGACTGGCCCACGCCCTCGTCGTCGTCCTGCGGTCCGGCGATCACCACCTCGCGTGCCCCGGACAGCACGATGCGCCGTCCCTCCATCGGCACCCAGCCGATCGACAACAGCCGGTCGGACGACAGGTCCAGCCCGGTGGCCTCGACGTCGACGGCGAGGACCGGCAGGTCCTCCAGGCGCGTCGAGCCGGCCGGGGGACGCTCGGCGTAGAAGTCCGCCAACGCCCCGGTCGCCCGACGCCTGTTCCACGTCCTGCGCAGCATGCTCACGTGTTCCTCACCGGGTACTTCACGGCCAGGGAGGTCTGGATGCTCTTGATGATGCCGAAGGCGTCGCGCAGGTTCTCCCGGTCGAGCTTGCCCAGGTTGTCCGGGTCGATGCGGTAGTCGGCGACCTCCCCGCTGCGCAGCTGGCCGGCCTGGTGGCGCAGCGAGAGCGCCTTGAGGAAGTTGAAGGCCTCCGTCAGGTCGCGGGCGGCCTTGTGCGTCAACGCCCCGGTGGACGCCGCCTGCGCCAGGCGCTGGTGGGTGCCCACCGCCTTCACCCCGCCCATCAGGGCGTACAACCGGGCGATCTGCACGATCGGCGCGGTGCCGCCGGCCTTGACGTCCAGGGTGTTGCGGTAGTCGCCGCCACGCTGGACGACCAGGCCGCGGAAGATGCCCAGCGGCGTCTCCTTGCGTGCGACCAGGGCGGCGAGCCGGGCGTGGAAGCGCGAGGAGCTGCGTGCCAGGGCCACCGAGTAGCGGTGCACCCGGTCGGCGAGTTCGCGCGCACCGTAGACCGGGCGCATGTCGAAGAAGGTCTGGGCGTGCAGCAGCGCGTCCGGGTTCGGCGCGGTGACCCAGGTGTGGAAGGAGTCCTTCCACTGGTCCACGGTCATCCGCCACTTCGGGTTCATCGCCATCATGTCGCCGGGGCACAGCCGCTGGCCTGCCTCGTCCAACCCGGTGCACACCAGCCGGCCCAACTCGGCGAAGTACTCCCCGTGCAGTTCCTCGTCATAGGAGTCGTGCAGCACCAGGCCGTTGTCCTGGTCGGAGGAGAAGCCCACCGCCCGGCGCGCCTGGGAGCCGATGACGATGAAGGCGTAGGGCACCGGCGGGGGCCCGAGCTCCTCCTCGGCGAGCACCAGCAGCCGGCGGGCCAGGGAGTCCAGTGCCACGGTGAGGATCTCGCTGGCCTCCTCGGCCGAGGCACCGCGGGTGATGAACCCGCTGGTCATCTCGGCGGTGTCGTTGATGATGCTGCGCATCTGCTCGGTGTCGGTGGCCTTGGCCAGGTCCGCGGTGAGGTAGATCGGGTCGTTGCGCAGCGCACGCATGATGTCGGAGGCCGAGATCACCCCGATGACACCGTCGCCGCCGCCGTCGAGCCCGCCGACGACGGGCAGGTGGTGCACGCCCTGCTCACTCATCATCAGCATGGCCTCGAAGGCGGTGGTGTCCGAGGAGGTGGAGAACGGGTTCTGCGTCATGATCCCGGACACGGCGGTCTCGGTGTCCAGGCCCGCGGCGAGCACGCGGGTGCGCAGGTCGCGGTCGGTGATGATGCCGACCAGCTCATTGCCGGAGACGTCCGGGAGCTCGGGGCCTGCGGTGTCGGCGGGGTCGGCGGCTCCTCCCGTGTCCCCGGAGTCCCCGGTGTCGGCGGTGTCCCCCGTATCGGCGGTGTCGGCGAGGACCGGCAGGCAGGAGATGCTGTTCTCGCTCATCAGCTGGGCGGCCTCGCGCACACTCGCCTCACAGCTCACCGACACCAGGTCACGGTCCACCAGCTCGGCGACGTGGGTGCGCAGTGCGTCCGACCCGGAGCGCACGCTGAGCCGCTCGGCAGCGGCGCGGATGCGTTCGGACACCCCGGCGAAGTAGCGGGCGACCTCGGGGTTGCGCTCGATCAGGCCGCGGACCTCCTCGCGGTCCATGGTGAGAAGGAGGCTGTCCTCGACGGCGATCATGGTGTAGTGCGACGGACCCGGGTCCACCCCGAATCCGCCCTTCGTGACGATGGTGGAGTGGCCGAAGAAGCGGCCGGCGCCGCGGCGGTCGAGCAGCACGTCCTGGGAGTCCAGGACGTCGACGGCGCCGGAGCGGATCACGTAGAGGACGTCGTTGGGCTGCCCGGCGGTGATCACCGTCTCCCCGCGGCGGACGTAGATGATCTCCATCTTGGCCGGCAGGTCGTCGAGTTCCTCGTCCGGCAGGTGGCTGAACGGCTCGTGGCCGCTGAGGAACCGCCGGACCTCGTCAAGTTCCACGCTCATGGTCGGCAAGTGTATGGGGTGGGCGCGGGGCACCGGACACCCCCAACCCCGAAGTGGGGGTATAGGCAACGAGTTTCACATCAATTCGTGGCATAGTGCTGTATTCCACTGTGACGTGGATTACCCTGACGGGCATGGCACTGGAACACGCGATCATGATCTCCCTGGCGGAACGCCCGGGGACCGGTTATGACCTGGGACGACAGTTCGCCACATCCCTGGGCCACTTCTGGCCCGCCACCCGCCAGCAGATCTACCGGACGCTCGGACGCCTGCACGACGACGGACTGGTGACGTGTCGCGACGTCGCCCAGGACGGCAGGCCGGACAAGAAGATCTACACCCTCGCCCCCGCCGGGCGCACCGCCTTGCACGACTGGATCGCCGACCCGTCCGAGGTCATGAAGATCCGCGACGACCTGTCGGTCAAGATCCGCGGCGCCGAACACGGCGACCTGCGCGACCTGCTCGCCGACGTCGCCGCGCACCGCGACGCCCACACCGAGACGCTGCGGCTCTACCGCAGCTACGAGGCGCGCCAGTTCCCCGAGCTCGCCGGGAACGGCGGGAACGCCACAGACGGCGGCAGGACCGCGCTGACCGGACGCCGCCTGCACCAGCACCTCGTCCTGCGCCTGGGCATCCGCCTGGAGACCAGCTTCGTGGACTGGTGCGCCGAGGTGATCGACGCCCTCGGCAGTACCGGCACAGAACCGACCACACCTGCGACCACAACTGCGACCACACACGAGAAGGAAGACGACGGATCATGACGAGTTCCCCGTTCCCCCACCTCTTCAGCCCCCTCACCATCGGTGGCCTCACCCTGCCGAACAGGTCGGTGATGGGGTCGATGCACACCGGCCTGGAGGACCGCATCTGGCACGCCGACGAACTCGGCGAGTTCTACGCCGAACGCGCCCGCGGCGGTGTCGGCCTCATCGTCACCGGCGGCATCGCCCCGCTGCGCAGCGGTGACCTCATGTCCTTCGGCGGACGGATGGCCACCCCCCTGGCGGTGCTGCACCACCGCCGTGTCACCGACGCCGTCCACCGCGAGGGCGGGCGCATCGCCATGCAGATCCTGCACGCCGGACGCTACGGGGTCACCCCCTTCAAGGCCGCCCCCGGTTCCGAGCCCTCCCCGATCCACCCGTTCAAGCACATGCGCATGACCGAGCGGATGATCCGTCGGGCGATCCGCTCCTTCGGACGCGCCGCCCGCCTGGCCCGCAAGGCCGGCTACGACGCCGTGGAGATCATGGGTGGCGAGGGCTACCTGGTCAACCAGTTCCTGTGCCCGCACACCAACGACCGCACCGACCGCTGGGGCGGCTCGACGGCCAACCGCCAGCGCTTCCTCATCGAGGTCATCGACGAGATCCGCCGGCAGGTCCCCCGCGACTTCCCGGTCATCCTGCGCCAGTCCATCGCCGACTTCGTCAAGAACGGCCAGACCTTCGACGAGATCGCCCTGCTCTCCCGGCGCGCCGAGCGCCACGGGGTCGACGCCATCAACACCGACATCGGCTGGCACGAGGCCCGCGTGCCCACCATCGTCACCTCCGTGCCGCGCGGTGCGTTCGTGAAGTTCACCGAACGGCTGCGCGACGAGGTGTCCATCCCCCTGATCGCCTCGAACCGCATCAACACCCCCGAGGTCGCCGAGGGGATCCTGGCCAACGGCAAGGTCGACGCCGTGTCCATGGCCCGCCCGCTTCTCGCCGACCCCCACTTCATGGCCAAGGCACAGCAGGACCGCGCCGACGAGATCAACACCTGCATCGGCTGCAACCAGGCCTGCCTGGACCACATCTTCGTGGGCAAGAGCGTCTCGTGCCTGGTCAACCCGCGTGCCGGGCGTGAGACGAAGCTGGTGCTCTCCCCCACGCGCCATGCGCAGAAGATCGCCGTGGTCGGTGCCGGACCGGCGGGTCTGTCCGCCGCGGTCTCCGCCGCCGAGCGTGGTCACCACGTGGAGCTATTCGAGTCCCGCGACGCCATCGGCGGACAGTTCTCCATCGCCGCGAGGATCCCGGGCAAGGAGGAGTTCCACGAGACCATCCGCTACTTCTCCACGCGGCTGGACACCCTGGGTGTGGACGTCCACCTCAACACCCGCGCCAGCGCGCAGGACCTCGTCGACGGCGGCTTCGACCACGTCATCGTCTCGTCCGGCGTGGCCCCGCGCATCCCCGACATCGAGGGCGTGGACCACCCCAGCGTGATGACCTACGCCGACGCCGTCCTGGGCGACCGCGAGATCGGCGACCGCGTCGCCGTGCTCGGCGCCGGTGGCATCGGCTTCGACGTCTCCGAGTTCCTCACCACCCCCACCGGGCCCGACTCCCCCACCCTGAACCTCAAGGAGTGGGAGCAGGAGTGGGGTGTCGACAGCGACCCGGCCGCCGTCGGCTCACTGACGAAGCCGCGTCCCTCCGCGCCGCTGCGCAAGGTGTACATGGTGCAGCGCAAGAGTTCCCGGCAGGGCAAGTCGCTGGGCAAGACCACCGGCTGGGTGCACCGTGCGGCGGTGAAGATGAAGGAGGTCGAGCAGATCAGCGGGGCGACCTACGAGAAGATCGACGACGACGGCCTGCACCTCGCCTTCTACGAGGACAAGGACGGCACCCGCACCCTCACCGACCGTCGCGTGCTGGAGGTCGACTCCATCGTGTTGTGCACCGGCCAGGAGTCCGTCACCGAACTCGTCGCACCGCTGCGGGAGGCGGGGGTGACCTTCGACGTCGTCGGGGGCGCCGATCTCGCCGCCGAGCTGGACGCCAAGCGCGCCATCCGGCAGGGAACCGAGGCCGCCGCCGCGATCGCCTGAGTTCCGCGATAGGGTCGGGACGGTCCCCTCCCCCCGCCTGACATCGTCCGAAAGGCCAGACAACGTGTCCCTGTCCCGCCGCAAGTTCCTGCTGAGCGCCGGAGCGTTCTCCCTGGCCGCCGTCGTCCCGCTCGCCGCCTGCTCGCGCGACGGTTCCGGTAGAGCGCAGGACGCCACGTCCGGCGACAGCCAGGCCACCGCCGAAGACGGCGTCGGCGTGGCCGTCGTTCCCGACGACCCGTCCGGCGTCGCCACGAGCGCGGCTCTCTTCGCCTCCGCGAGCACCGCGGTGCTCGTGGCGTCCGACCCCACCCCGGAACAGGTGGGCACCGCCTGCACCCTGGCCCGGGACAACGGCGTGCCCGTCCTGCTCGACGGTGCCGGTGGCGATTCCGGTCCCGTCATCCAGGAGCTGTCGCGGCTCGGTGCCACCGACGTCGTGCTCGTCGGCGGCAGTGCCGACGACGTCGACGGCCTCGGGGACCTCAACGACATCACGGTTCACACCGTCGACACCGGCGATGCAGACAACTGGCCCGAGGACCTGGACCCCGGCGTCGCTGGCGAGGACCTGGAGTCCGCGGGAGTGGCACTCGCCGCCAGCACGTCCTCCCCCGTCAGCGTCGCCACCACGGTCGCCGCCGGATACTCGCTGACCCGCGTCATCGCCCCCGACCCACGCTCCACCGACGAGTCCGTGGCCGCCAGCGTCGAGGCGATCACCGGCGACGGCAACCTCATCGCCCTCGGCGACCACTTCGGCACCGCCGACGACCTGCGCCGACGCGCCGAACTCGCCGCCACCGTGGAAGGCAACCTTCCCGGCGGCGGACAGGTCATGTTCCCCGGGCGCAAGATCATCGCCCTCTACGGCCACGCCGCCGAACCCCTGCTCGGCGTGATGGGCGAACAACCCCCGAAGGACGCCGTGGAACGCGCCCGCCGCCTCGCCGCCGAGTACGACGCCACCAGCGACGTCCCGGTGATCCCCTCCTTCGAGATCATCGTCACCGTCGCCGCCGCGGAACCCGGCCCCTCCGGGAACTTCAGCAACTACAGCGACCCCGCGGAGGTCGTGCCCTGGATCGACGCCATCGTCGACGCCGGCGGCTACGCCATCATCGACATCCAGCCCGGACGCGAGACCCTGCTGCAGCAGGCCCAGCACTACGCCGACCTGCTGAAGAACCCCTCGGTCGGCCTCGCCCTGGACCCGGAGTGGCGGCTCGGCCCCGACGACCAGCCGATGGTCGAGGTCGGCCACGTCGACGCCTCCGAGATCAACGAGGTCGCCGACTGGCTCGAGGGGCTCGTGGTCGCCGAGAAGCTGCCGCAGAAACTGCTGATGATCCACCAGTTCCAGCTCCAGATGATCCGCAACCGCGAGAACATGACCACCGGCACCGACAACGTGAGCGTCGCCGTGCACTGCGACGGGCACGGACCGCAGGGTGTGAAGATGGAGACCTGGAACGTGGTGCGCCAGGACCTCGACCCCGCGATCGCCCTGGGCTGGAAGAACTTCATCGACGAGGACGAGCCGATGCTCGACCCCGCCCAGACCGCCGCGATCTCGCCGACCCCGGACATCGTCAGCTACCAGTAGGTGGCGTGCAGGTGGTGGTCGGGTGGCGGGGGGCTACGCTGCTCCCCTGGCCCCTACCCCGCCCCGATGTAGCCAGATCACCCTCCCAGGTAGCCAAATCGCCCGAATCCCTTCCTGGGCGGGCGACTATTTCGCCGTCTTACCCCGGGGAGCAAGCATGCCGGCGACCGCGGCCAGGACGACCACGCCCCACAATCCCAGCAGCAACGACCACGGCACATCCAATGCTGTCGTGACCCCCGTGCCGACCAACATCTCAGACAGGGCGAACTGCGCTGCCCAGAGCGACACCGCAGACATCACACCCGCAGCCAGGCCGATTACTAGGCCGATGCCGCCGAGAACACCGCTGACCCGGGCGCGGGAGAAGCTGAGACGACGCATCCCGGTGCGCGTCCCCTGCAGGTCCCCGGCGAACCCGACCACCGCATGCACCAGGGCGACGACGGCGATCAGCCCGATTCCGCCGACCATGCCGGCCAACGAGTCCATCTGCCCCTGCTGCTCCGAGTCGATCTGCTCTTCGACGACCTCCTGCGGGGCCAGCCAACGCACGTCCGGGACCACCTCATTCACGTCTGCTGCGCCGGCGACGAAGGTGCGCTCACTCATCTCCCCCTCAACCGCTGACACGCTGAGAGGGAAGGACGTCCCGTCCACCGTGAGCCCTCCACCAAGGGCGGAGTCGCGGTCGACGACGGCGACCACCGTCACCTCACGGCGGACACCGTCATCGTCCCTGACCAGTATCTTCTCACCGAGTTCCCAGCGCTCGTCTGCAGCGACGTCGTCGCCTCCGATCTCGGCGAGGGATCCGGCGAGAACCATCCCCTCCACCGACAACTGGCCGATCGAGACGGGATCGACCCGGTGCACGGGAAGCTGGTCGACGGAGTTCACACCCTCCAACCACCCGGGGTCCGTGTCCAACGGAGACACGGTGAAACCAGCCTCACGCGCCGCGGTTGACTGCGCTTCAGTCAGGTCTCGAGCGGTTACCGCCGTGGCCTGCAGCGAGGCCGCGCTCCGGTTCGCGTCCCCGATCGTGCTGGTCAGTGCAGCAAGGGCCGCCGTGCCCCCGAGCACCACCAGGAGGGAGGCGACCAGTGACATCCCTGCGACGCGACGGGCCCGGTCGTTGACGACGCCGCCGATAAGCATGCGTCCGGTCCCTCCGCGCCGCAGCAGCCAACTGACCACACGCAGCACCGGCACGGCGAGTCCCCACATGAGAAGGAGGGTGCACAGAGCGATTCCGAAGGACATCTCATTGAAGTTGTCCATGGTCGTCGTGGCGTCGTGGAGTGCCCACAGGGCCATCGCCGCGCCAACGCCCACGGCGTAGCGGAGCGGCGTAGCCAGTACCCGCAGGATGCGACGGCCTCTGCCCGGGCGCCGTGCGTCCGCCTCAATTCCTGCGAGGTGGCGCCCCTGCCACCACACGGTCACGATGCCCCATGCGGCCAGGCAGATTCCGGCCAGAACCGTGGGGCCGGGCATCCACAACGAGCCGAGCTCGGTTGTCACCAGCCCGATCCGGCCCAGCAACCACCTGTAGGCCAACCCTGCCACCGGCGACAGCAGGAGTCCGAGGACAACCGCCACCACAGCGAGGGCAAAGGTGGCCCCGGCAATCCGTAGCCGGACCAACCTCCGCGAAACCCCCAGCAGTCGCAGTGTCCTCGAGGTCGGTGCCAGGCTGGACACGAGGAACTGCGCGACCGAGGGGAGGAGAATGACCCCGACCACACAGGCAATCGCGGAAACCATGAACGCGAACGTCGCGGTCCCCTGGTAGTTCGCCCACGTCGCGGACACCTCGGTGGTCACGACGTCCGACGCTCGGTAGCCGTCGGCCACCTGGGTGGCACGAACCGCGGTGCCGATGACACCGCCGGCCAGGCCGGTGAGCAGGGTAACGACAGTGAGAAAGCCAAGGCAGACGGTGCGGTGACCGGCCAGCATCAGTCGGAACATCGTCACGCCGGATCACCCGCAGACATCGCGTTGACGATCGTTCCGTCCCGGAGTTCCAGCGTCCTGTCCGTCACCGCGGCAACGTCGGCATCATGGGTGACCATGAGGATGCTCGTACCGTCCGCCGCGAGCTCACGCAACAGCGCCACGACGACACGGCCGTTCGCCTCGTCAAGTGCACCCGTGGGTTCGTCAGCGAAGATGACCTGCGGGGACACGGCCACCGCGCGGGCGATCGCGATCCGCTGACGTTGCCCGCCGGACAACTCATCCGGCCGTGACCTCAGATAGTCCTGCATCCCGACCCTCGACAGCGCTTCAGCGATGCGGTCACGGCTCGCGTGACCGCCTGCCATGCGTATCCCCAGCGCAATGTTCTCCTGGACGGAGAGGAAGTCGAAGAGGTTGTACTCCTGGAACAC
This sequence comes from Corynebacterium sp., assembly GCA_030450335.1. Classification (GTDB taxonomy): domain Bacteria; phylum Actinomycetota; class Actinomycetes; order Mycobacteriales; family Mycobacteriaceae; genus Corynebacterium. The sequence goes on from JAKDIS010000028.1 coordinate 22,533, forward strand.
GGTCGCTGTGGTGGTGGCCCGGAGACGCGACCGCCTCCCGTCCGAGAGATCCCAGAGGCCGGTGTCACCGTAGTTGACGACTCCTGAATCCGGTCGGACGATACCGGCGAGAAGGTTCAGGAGCGTCGACTTCCCAGACCCCGACCGGCCCATCAGAGCGAGGAAGGAACCCGCCGGGATGCTGACGTCCACACCTGCGCCGGCCGCGCCGCCGATGACCGGTCCGTCTTGCTCCCGGTAGGTCTTGGTCAATGCATGCGCGGTGATGTCCATGTCCCCACCCTGCGGTAGTGAGGGCTCAGGATCGAGAGGAACCCGGAACGTCGGGAGCTGGCTCCACCCCCGGAAGAACGGTGGAGGTGAGTCCACCGACACGCGTGCCCCTGACCACTACACTTACTGACCGTGGAGTTTTCAGCGAACGATCCATCGAACGCCCCTCAGGCACCCAGGTACTGGCCGGCGGGGTTCGACGTCCGACCGTGGAGATTCCTCGCTGACCGAGGTCCGTGGCGGGCCCTGCCCTGGACCCTCCTCCTTGCAACCCTCTTCCTCCCAGCCCTTGTCACGGCGCTCATCCTGTTGCCGTGGCTGCCGTTGAGTGCCCGAGCATCGGATTCAGTCGGTCGTCTCGGTTCCCGGTGGATGAGGGTCTCCGTGCCCGACCGCCCGGTCAACCGGTGGTTCGACTGGCGGCAGACAGCTGAGCTCTGCGCCCAGCTACTACTGTCCTTCGCCGCTTTCCTGCTGTCGCTGAGCCTCGGTCTCCTCACCTGTGTACTTGCCGCAACCCCCTTCATGTGGGCCAGCCGCGGCTTCCCGGGAGGCACCGGAATCGACCTGGGGGTCCTGGAGATCCACGACACCGGGGCTCTCGTCGCCATCGTCGGGGCCGGAGCTGCAGTCTGCGCCCTCGCTTTCCTGTACGCCAGCTGGGTCATCACCGGCTGCTCGGTCGCTGTTACCGTCGCCTCGAACTCGACGGTTTCCCCCGACGTCGCCGAGATCACCCGGTCACGGGCCGTCCTGGCAGATGCCTTCACAGGCGAACGTCGCCGCATCGAACGCGAGCTCCACGACGGTGCCCAGCAATACCTCACGGCGCTGCAGCTCAATGTGGCCGCGCTGGAAATGACTGCGCGGACGGGACAAGAGCTGACTGAGCCCATGGACAAGGTGAAGGTCAATGCACGGCAAGCTCTCGAATCGCTACGGGCCACCGTCCGCGGCATTTACCCTCAGGTGCTGGCCGACAAGGGTTTGGTGGCCGCGGTGGACGAACTTGTCTCCCATTCCGGGCTCGATCACCGCTTCGTCCTCGACGGAGCCGAGGATGACTTCCGCCTCACCGACACCCCCGCCCTCCTGCTGTACCACTGCACCGCAGAGGCTCTGACGAATGCCGTGAAACACGGGGATGCCGACGCCGTACGGGTCACCCTGTCCGACGACAACGGGCACACCGTCCTCGCGGTCGACAACAACGGCACTGGCACCGGCACGGGCTCTGCGAAGGTAGCCGCCGCCTCCGACGGAGGAGGCACAGGCATCGCCGGACTCACCGAGCGCGCCGCCGCGCTGGGAGGGACCGTGCAGTTGTCAGATCTTGGTACGTCACAAGGACGATGGACCACACGACTGGAAACGAGGCTTCCATGAAGATACTGCTTGCCGAGGACACCACACTGCTTCGCGAAGGCCTCGTCGGACTTCTGGAGTCCGCCGGGCACGAGGTCACCGCGGTCGTCGACGCCGACTCACTGCTGGCTGCTGCTCAGTCGGCATCCCCCGATCTCATCGTCAGCGATGTCCGGATGCCACCAACAATGACGGATGACGGGCTCGCGATGGTGCACCGGCTTCGTCAGGACGCGGACGAGCACCGACTGTCCGTCCCCGCGCTGATGCTGTCCCAATATGTGGCGGCCGCCTACCTCGACGACCTCCTGGAGCACGACGGCTTCGGATACCTGCTCAAGGAACGTGTCGCCGATGTCGATAACTTCCTCACCGCCATAGCGAGCGTCGCAGACGGTGGGACAGTCGTTGATCCGGAGGTGGTGCGCGCCCTGGTGAGTTCCCGGCGCAGCGGCATTGGCGATCTGACGGCGCGCGAACGCGAGGTCCTGGAGCACATGGCGGCCGGCGACTCGAACTCTCAGATCGGCGAGAAGCTCTTCCTCTCCCCTGGTGCCGTGAGCAAACACGTGGCCAACGTGTTCATGAAACTCGGGATGCTGCCTTCGGACGAGAACCGTCGGGTACGGGCGGTGCTGACCTGGCTACGTCACGCAGGTCGGTAACCGGCGCCTCCCCCACCCCTCGCTGCACCGGCCCACCCCGATGTAGCCAGATCACC
>JAKDIS010000145.1 GCA_030450335.1 Corynebacterium sp.
CCGATCACGTCGCCGACGGTGGCGTCACCGTCGTTGACCACGGAGATGATGTCGAGGATGGTCTGCAGCGACACGTCGCCACCGAGCACGTCGCCCAGGATCGAGGCGACGGCCTTCCAGTCGGCGTCGGCCAGCGAGGAGGCGGCGTCCGAGGAGCTGATGTCGCCGGGCAGCGAGCCCTCGGCGGAACCCTCGCTGGAGCTGGAGCCCTCGGAGGAGCCCTCGCCCTCGCCGCTGTCGTCGGAGAGTGCCGGGGCGGAGGAGTCGGCGGCGGGGGTCTCGGTCTCGTCGGCGACGGCGGCCGGGGTGGCGAGAACCAGGGCGGGGGCCAGGGCGACGGCGGCGATGCCGGTGCGCGACAGGCGGGTGAAACGACGGGTGGAGATGCTCATGGTGGATCCTTCCGTGTGAGGGGTGGCTTATGTCTGCGAAGTGTAGGGCACGCCACCGACCGGTGTCCAGAGGTTCTTTCTCTCCCTTATCTAATTCCCCGGCTACTTCACCGGAAGGACGCCTCGGCGGTCGCGGGAAGAACGTCGCAGGTCGGGTACCACGGGCGGTCGTCGCGGGCGAGGACGACGGCACCGTCGATGTCGCCGTAGGCGGCGATCACGCGCCTCGCGGGATCCCCGAAACCGTGGGGGAGACGCCCGTCGTGGCGTCCTGCCAGGTCGTCGCCGGCAGCGGCCACGTCGGTGACGCCGCGGCCGATCTCGGCGACGCCGAGCAGCGTCGGGGCGTCCTGCGCGTCCTGCGGGACGGGTGGGGCAGGCCGGTCGGCATGCTCGATGAGTTCGAGGACAGAGTTCTCCGGGCCGGCGAAGTAGACCGACCGGCTGGCCCAGTTGCCGCCGCGCTCAATGACGGTGGTGCCGTCGTCGTCGAGTTCGAGCAGGGGCCGCCCGGTGGCGGCCACGATGGAGGACGCGGCGTCCCCGATGGTGCCGGTGGGGACCGCGAAGGCGAGGTGGTGGCCCCGCTCGACGGGGTCGGACGCGCCGGCGGCGAAGCGCAGTGACGTCCAGCCGAGCTGGACGGTGTCGCCGGTGTCGCCGGTGCGCGCGGCGCCGAGGGTGCCGAGGGTGGTCTCGAACCAGGAGGCCCACCGTGCAGGGTCGTGGACCGGGAGGGTGATCTCGTGGAACTTCATGGGCCCGAGTGTAGGGACGCGTGGACCGGCCGCGCCGTGACTGATGGTCATGGCTGTGAACTGCAGTGACGCATGATGTTGGCGTTCCCTGGCAATTCCCCCGGGGGTATCGCTATTTCCCGAGGGCTCCTTGTAGCGTCGCCGTCGGACAGGAGGATTCCCCGAATGAAGAAGCTGCAGAAGCCGAAGAACATGAAGAAGAGCCTCACCGCCCTCGCCCTCAGCGCCGGCGTGGTGACGTCTCTGACCGTGGCCGTGGCGCCGAACGCCGCCGCCGACCCGGAGAGCTGCACGCCCTACGGCGACACCGCCGCACTGTCGTGCTCGGTGCACTCGGAGTCGATGGACCGCGACTTCAACGTGGTCGTGCGCCCCTCCCACACCGAGGGCAACCCGAAGGTCGCCCAGTTCATCGACGGTGCGGACTCCACCGACACCAACGGGTGGGTCACCGCCGGCGGGGCACTGGAGGCCCTGGACGGCGAGGACGCCACGCTGGTCTTCCCCGCCATGGACCCGTGGAGCTGGGTGCAGGACTGGGACGGCGTGCCCGCCGCCCAGTTCGAGACCTTCATGAGCCAGGAGCTGCCCGACTACCTGGAGTCCGAGTTCGGCGTGCCGAACGGCGGACGCGGCACCACCGGCGTGACGGGGCTGAGCTCCGGGGCGTACGGGGCGATGAACCTCGCCGCCAAGCACCCGGACATGTACTCCTCGGTGTACGCGCTCAGCGGGCTCTACGACCCGGGCATGCCCGTGCAGCGCGCCGTGATCGACGGCACCTCCACGCTGAACAGCGGCAACGAGGAGGCCCCGTGGGCCAATGAACAGGTCCGCGCGGAGAACAACCCCACGCTGAACATCGACGCGCTGACCATGCCGGTCATCGTGAGTGCGTCGACCGGCATCACGAACTTCGCCGGCGACCTGGGCCCCGACCCCGTGGCCACGGTGGTGCGCGGCGGGCCGTTCGAGGCAGGCTCGATGGTGATGACCGCGGAGTTCCAGGCGCGCGCCGCCCTGGCCGGACGCGACAACATCGAGTTCCACTACGACATCATCGGTGCCCACGCCTGGGACACCTGGCGCCGGGCGTCCTTCGAGCAGGGCAACATGTACACCTTCATGGACCGGATCTGAGTCTTCCGGTCGCGCCGGTGCCGCGGCGTTCGTAGGATCCCTGGGGTAACTCTCCTCCTCTCCTCTTCTTCCCCCAGGACTCTCACTGTGCCTCCCACCATGACCCTCACCATGAAGAAATCCCGCAGGACGTCCCTCTCCGCCCTGCTCGTGTCGATCGCCGCGCTCGTCACCCTCGCGCCGTCCGTTGCGGCGGACCCCGCCGCCGATGCGTCGGACGCCGCGGCGGCCGCGCCGCGCATCTCGCCGGACGGGTGCACGCGCATCGCGGCGTCCGACGCCCTACGCTGCACCGCCCACTCCGAGGCCATGGACAGGGACATCCCTGTGCTGGTCAGGCCGTCTCTGACGGCGGGGAACAGGGAGGTCGCCACGTTCCTCGACGGGGCGAACAACAGCGGTTCGAACGGCTGGCTGAGCACCATCAAGGTGCACCGCGAACTCGCCGCCGACGACGCCACCCTGGTCTTCCCCGTGATGGACCCGTGGACCTGGACGCAGGACTTCGACGACGTGGACGCCGTGCGCTACGAGACCTTCGTCGCCGAGGAACTGCCCGACTACCTGGAGGGCACCTTCGGCGTGCCGGACGGCGGACGCGGCAGCACCGGCGTGGCCGGGTTGAGCTCCGGGGCGTACGGGGCGATGAACCTGGCGTCGAAGTACCCGGGGCAGTACAACGCGGTGTGGGCGATGAGCGGGCTCTACGACCCCGGCATGCCCGCGCAGAAGGCGGTCGTGGACATCTCCGCGCGCGGACGCTCCGAACACCACGCCGTGCCGTGGGCGTCGGGTGACAGCGTGAAGGACAACAACCCCACGCTGCGCCTGGAGAACCTGACGATGCCGGTGATGGTCAACGCCGCCAGTGGGGTGCCGAACCTGGGAAACCTGGGGCCCGACCCGTTGGCGGTGGTCTTCGAGGGTGGTCCGTTCGAGTTCGGGTCGATGGTGTTCACCCGTGAACTGGAGCTGCGCACAAGGCTGCGCGGCATGGACAACGTGCACTACCGCTACGACCTCCTCGGCGCGCACGACTGGGACACGTGGATCCGCGCGGCGCTGGACGACGACGGTGCGCGCCGCTTCATGGACGCGGTGCTGGGGGAGGACGGTTCGGGCTCTGGTGCCGGGGACGGCTCGGCGGACGGCTCGGCCGCCGGGAGCGCCGGCGGCTCGAGCGTGTCGAGCGGGCCGGGGGCGTCGTCGTAGGAGGGGGCGGTCGTGGCCCCCTACTGCTCCGGAAGTAGGTACCGCCGGTTCCTGCTGGTGGGCGGCGCAGTCGCGAGGACGGCACCGGACTCGACGAGGCCGCGGAGCTGTGGCCGCAGGGTGCCTGTGGTCCTTCCGGTGGCCGCGGCGATGTCACGGGTGGACAGGGCCTGCTCCGTGGAGAGGCAGGCGATGATGTCCTGCTGGGTAGGCGTCAGTCGGTCGACTGGGAGTGGGAGGCGGAAGTGGTCGGGTGAGGACTCCACGAGCTTGTGTCCGTCGACGAGGGCCCGGAGCCGGTGGCGAAGGGCATCGCTGTCCTGACCGGTCTGGGTCCGTAGGTCGGTCGTGGAGATGCTCCCGAACTCGTGGGCGAGCACTAGCGCGATACCGTCGGTGGGGTCGAATCCCTCACCCAGTTCGGCCGTCAACCAGTCATTGGTGTCGGGGTCGAGCAGGCCGAACCGCCGAAGGGTGACGGTCACTCGCGCGATGTCCACGTCGTACCCCGGCACTGGGAGCCCCGCCTGCTGCATCGACTGGAACATCCGGGGAATGCCGGAGCCGTTGGACTCCGCGAGGACCCCGCCTTCCCTCCCTGGCCACGGAATCTCCATGAGGAGGCGGGCGAGGAGCCTGTTACGTGGGGCGGGCAGGCCGTCGACGAGGGATTCGGGCCTGGAGGATTTGGCCCCGGGGAAGCCTCCGGGACTGCTGACCTCAACCCGGTCCCGGAAAATGTCGACGTTGATGCCGCTACCGAGAGCCAACGGTGAGTAGTCGCGGTGCATCACCGCGTTGGCGAGCGTCTCGCGGAGGGCATCCTCGGGGATTTCCAGGACGTCGCGGCCTTCGGCGCCGGTGACGACCCGGCGGACGCGGAGGTTCCTGCGGATGGCGAGGAGGGCGTCCTGCATCATGTCCAGCAGATTGCCCTCGCAGAGTTTGCGGTCGATGAACCGGGTTGAGTCGGTGCTGCCTTTCTCATTGCCGGGGTGGACGGCGACGTCGATGAACAGCCGTGGGAAGTGGTGCTGGGGATACGTGCCGAGTGCGAGGAGTCCGGCCAGGGAGAGCTCGCCGCCGGAAGTGACGACGTTCATGTGTCTCAGCCATTCGTCGCCACCATTGCCGAGTGCCCGGCTCGCGGTACTGGCGAGGCGACGTCGGACCGCGTCGACAAGGTCGGTGGAGAGGTCCTCGGGGCTGGACCCTGGGACAGGGGCCGTGTCTACGGAAAGGGCGTCGAACTTGTGCTGTGCCTCGTAGATCTCGAGTGCGGTGAGGTGTCGGTCTGCGTCCCCGACGCGTTTGAAACTGCCCTTCGCGATGCCGACGTCGGGGAGGTGGCAGGGGCCGTTCACAGCGAGCGGCTGGACGGTGAGTACAACGACAGGACTCCCGTCCACATCCTCGATCCGCAGGTCGTGCTCGGGGACAGGGCTGAGGCGCCGCCCAGTCGCGTCGGAGGGGTTGAGTCCCTGGTGGATCCGGTCGGACACGTCCTGCGGATTGAAGCCTTTTGCGGGGGCGAAGCCGGTCCTTTCATCGAGACCGAGCAGGACGAGACCGCCCCGGGTGTTCGCGAAGGCGCTGATCGATTCCCAAAGGCTGCGCGTCTCGGCACTCTTCGGCTTCTTCTGCCCGGGAGGGACGACCAGGGACTTGACCTCCACCTCGGCGTCATCTCGTCCCTGGTCGCGCAGCTGGGTTACCAGGTCCTGAAGGTTGGGCTTGGGCATCTGGTCCTCACTGTCCTGTCACTGTATGCAGTGACGGCCTCAGTGTAGTTCACTGACGCTGTCACTGTATATAGTGACGCCGTCAGTGAGGGTTATCGCAGTGTCACGGCGGTGACGGAGGCGCAGACCATCATCATGCCGCCCTGGCCGAGGTTCTCGTAGTCCAGGTCGACGCCGATGATGGCGTGGGCGCCCAGCTCGGAGGCGCGCTGGACCATCTCACCGATTGCGGTTTCCCGGGCCCGAGTCACCTCGCCCTCGTAGCTCTTGCTCCGGCCGCCGACGAGGTTGCGGAAGCCGGCGCCGATGTCCTTGAACATGTTGATGCCGGCGATGGTCTCTCCGGAGACGACGCGGAGGTACTCGGCGACCTCGCGGCCTTCGATGCTGTTGGTCGTGGTGACGATCATGGGACGGCTCCTAGGGCGTGTTGCTAAAGGGTGCTGACTTCATCCAGTCCAACGTCGCCGCC
>JAKDIS010000146.1 GCA_030450335.1 Corynebacterium sp.
TGGGACGGTGCCGGCGGGGAGGACGGTGCGGTCACGGGGTGGGCTCCTGGGTGTCGGGCATGGCGAGCAGGGCGGTGAGTACGGCGGTGATGGACGAGGTGTCGGTTGCCCCGTCGTGCAGGGCGGCGTGCACGGTCAGCCCGTCGACGTAGGCGACGGCGGCCGCGGCGCGCGGGCGTCCGAAGCGTCCTGCGAGAAGGTCGGTGAGCTGGTCGGACCACTGCAGGGCGAGGGTGCGCAGCGAGGGGTCGGTCATCGCGGTGCTGGTCATGGCGAGGCTGGCGTGGACCCGGCGGGGGTCCGCGAGGAAGTCGTGCAGGATCCCGGCGCAGCGGGCGATGGTCTCCTCCACCGCTCCGGAGTCGTCGAGGGTCTCGAGGATCCCGGCGACCTCGGCCAGGGCCTCGTCGTTCTCGTCGGCGAGGGCCTGCAGCGCCTCGTCGCGCAGGTCGTCGATGGAGGCGAAGTACTGGGTGGTGGAGCCCACGGCGACGTGCGCGCGGGCGGCGACGGCGCGGTGGGTCAGGCAGGACGCCCCGGCGTCGCAGATGAGTTCGGCGGCGGCGTCGAGGATCGCCGCGCGGCGTCCGGCGGGGTCGCGTTTGCCTGGTGTGGGCACGGTTCGGGGCCTTCCTGTTGATGTACAGATGTACATGTACATGTGTACATCACGTGGGGGTGAACCGCCAGCGACGCGTGCCACAATGGACCCCATGACGGACAGCCGGAAGCAACGTGAGAGGCGGGCACGCGAACGCCCCCGGGCCCGGGCGCGCGCCGGGGTGAAGGCCGCGGCGGAGTCGCTGCGCCGCTTCGCCGTCGTCGAACGCGTCAACCGCATGCGCGGCAGCTCCGTCTTCGCCCTGCAGTGCGCCGTCTCCGCCGGGCTGGCCTTCTTCATCGCCCACAACATCATCGGCCACGAACAACCCTTCTTCGCCCCCATCGCCGCGGTCATCAGCCTCGGCGCCTACGGCGGCAAACGCGCCCGCCGCGGCCTGGAGATCGTGCTCGGCGTGTCCGTCGGCATCGGCATCGGTGACCTGGTGATATCCCAGATCGGGGAGGGTGCCTGGCAGATCACCGTGGCCGTCTTCGTGGCCATGCTGCTCGCCGTCTTCGTGGACAAGGGCGTGCTCGTGGCGAACCAGGCCGCCAGCTCCGCGGTGCTGGTCGCCACGCTCATCCCGCCGGGCGACCAGGCCGGCTGGGAGCGCATGGTCGACGCCCTGATCGGCGGGCTCGTGGGCCTGGTCGTCGTCGCCGTGATCCCCAACAGCCCGCTACGCACGGCCCGCCGCGAGGTCGCCCACCTGATCAGCAAGGCCGCCCTGGTGCTCGACGACGTGGCCCAGGGCATCGAGGAACGCGACGTGGACCTCATCGAGGAGGCCCTGGTCACCGCCCGCAGCACCCAGGCCGGGGTCAACGAGCTGATGACCTCCGTCGGCGGCGGCGACGAGGTGGTCAACATCTCGCCGTTGTACTGGTCGGCGCGAAGATACACCCGCTCGATGAACCGCATCCTCACCCCGGTCGACAACGTGATGCGCAACTCGCGCGTGCTTGCCCGACGTGCCGAGATCATGGTCGGCGACGGCGTGGTGCCGGACCCGGAGATGGCACGCCTGCTCCGCGACCTCTCCGACGCCCTCGGCCACCTCGGCACCGTCTACGCCTCCGGCGGCACCCGCGGCACCCGCCAGGAGATGGTCGAGATCCCCGAGATCACCCGCCGCCTGCAGGTGCTGGCCGGACGCGCCGACCTGAGCGTCGCCGACGGATCGAGCCTGTCCGGCACGGTGGTGCTCGCCCAGTGCCGCTCGATCATCGTGGACTCCCTGCAGATCTGCGGCATGTCCCGGGAGTCGGCGATGTCCGTGCTGCGCCCCACCGTGGACGACCCGCGCTTCCCGCCGGAGGTGTGGGGCGAGGGCCCCGAGGGCGCGCCGGGGGACTGAGCGCAACTGTGCCGGCACAGAGCTGGACCTGTGCCGGACGGTGCGCCGCGTTCCTCGGATACAGTGTGGGTATGGCAACAACCGCGCTGTCCGACATCACCGTCAAAAGGTGGGCCGACCTGGACACCACCGAGGTCTACGCGATCGCCCGCCTGCGCTCCGAGGTCTTCCTGCGCGAGCAGAAGGTCGAGGACGAGGAGCTCGACTGGCGTGACCTGGACGACGGCACCCTGCACATCTTCATCAGCAACGGCCGCGAGGTCGTGTCCTACCTGCGTACCCTCGCCGTGCCCGCCCTGTGGGACGTCCCCGGCACCGCCGTGGTGCGCCGGGTGCTCGGAAGGGTGGCGACCGACCCGCGCTTCCGCGGCCGTGGCCTGTCCGGCCAGCTGGTCGCCCGGGCGGTGGAGCTGCACTCCGGTGAGCCGATCGTGCTGCACGCCCAGACCTACATCACCGGCCTCTACGCCAAGCACGGCTTCGAGGTCTACGGCGAGGAGTACGACGAGGGCGGCATCCCGCACCTGTCGATGGTGCGTCCCGCCTGAGAATCAGCGCCGGAAATCAGCGCCGGACGAACTGACCGTCGCGCAGGTGCCGGTAGAACGTCACCTTCGACGTGGTCCGCGGGTGCACAACCCCGTCGCGCACCACCGTGAGCTCCACGCCCCCGGCCTGCAGTGCACGCCCGGACAGCACCGCGTCCGGGTCGACCTCGCCGAGGTCCGCCGGACGGCGGAACAGGCGACGCCGCGGCGTGACCGCGGCCGCCGCGTCGTCCCACACCGACGGGGTGAGCAGGCGCGTGGCGGCCAGCCCCGGGGCGTCCACCGTGGGCACCAGTCGGGCGCCGAACGCGCCGGCCCGGCCGTCCCAGCGCCGTGAGCCGGTGTTGGCGAACAGGGTCTGCGAGTCCACGATGATCTCGCCGACCATCTCCTCACCGGCGCGGAAGATCTCCGCCGAGCCCAGGGTGACGATGCCGGAGTCGTCGCGCACCACCGCGGTGGGGCGCACCGACGCGGTCATCGCGAAGTTCAACGCCGCCACCGTCGGACCATTGTCCGCCGGCGCGTCCCCTCGTGTGTCCCCTGTACCCAGCTGCCAGTTCTGCGCCACCACCGACGTGCCCACCGGCACGAACCCGACCGCGATCCACATCGCGTCGATGCGCATCAGCCGGGTGACCACCGCGGCGAGCGCCGCGTCCGACCCGACCACCACGACGCGCACCGGACGGTCCGGACGCTGCGGGGCGAACTGCGGTGCCCCCTGGTGGGGGACGTCCGGCGCGGCGGCGATCTCGTCGAGCCCCGGCGTGTCGTCCACCGGCAGGTGCGCGGCGGCGAGGTCGTCGAGCAGACGCAGGTCGCGGCGTCCCGGCACGTCGGGCAGGGTGACGGCGTCGGCGACCACCGCGCCGACGAGATCGGCGGCGCGGGGTCCGCACGCGAGCACAACGGTCGTCATGGTGACCAAGGGTACGTGACCGGCTACACTGTTCAGTTGGTCAACACAAGATAAACCGGAACGGAAAGCGACGGCAGGTCTCATGACAGCAATCATCGTGGTCGGAGCGCAGTGGGGCGACGAAGGTAAGGGCAAGGCCACCGACATCCTCGGCGGCCGGGTCGACTACGTGGTCAAGCCCAACGGCGGCAACAACGCCGGCCACACCGTCGTCGTCGGAGGGGAGAAGTACGAGCTCAAGCTCCTGCCCGCCGGGGTGCTCAGCGAGAACGCCGTGCCCGTGATCGGCAACGGCTGCGTGGTGAACCTCGAGGCCCTGTTCGAGGAGATCGACGGACTCGTCGCCCGCGGTGCCGACGCCTCCCGCCTGCGTGTCAGCGCCAACGCCCAGCTCGTCGCGCCCTACCACCAGGTGCTGGACAAGGTCTCCGAGCGCTTCCTCGGCAAGCGCGCCATCGGCACCACCGGCCGTGGCATCGGGCCGTCCTACGCTGACAAGGTCTCGCGCATCGGCATCCGCGCCCAGGACCTGCTCGACGAGTCCATCCTGCGGCAGAAGGTCGAGGGGGCGCTGAGCCAGAAGAACCAGATGCTGGTGAAGCTGTACAACCGCAAGGCCATCGACGCCGACGAGATCGTGGACTACTTCCTCAGCTACGCCGAGCGTCTGACCCCGATGCTCATCGACGCCGAGCTGGAGCTCAACCAGGCGCTCGACGAGGGCAAGTCCGTGCTCATGGAGGGCGGCCAGGCCACGATGCTCGACGTCGACCACGGCACGTACCCCTTCGTCACCTCGTCGAACCCCACCGCCGGCGGCGCGTGCGTGGGCTCGGGCATCGGCCCGACGCGCATCACCAGCTCCCTGGGCATCATCAAGGCCTACACCACCCGTGTGGGTGCCGGCCCGTTCCCCACCGAGCTCTTCGACAAGTGGGGCGAGTACCTGCAGACCACCGGCGGTGAGATCGGCGTGAACACCGGCCGTAAGCGCCGCTGCGGCTGGTACGACTCCGTCATCGCCCGTTACGCCTCCCGGGTCAACGGCTTCACCGACCTGTTCGTCACCAAGCTCGACGTGCTCACCGGCATCGGTGAGATCCCGATCTGCGTGGCCTACGACGTCGACGGTGTGCGCCACGACGAGATGCCGATGAGCCAGACCGACGTGCACCACGCCACGCCGATCTACGAGACCATGCCCGCCTGGGACGAGGACATCTCCGGCGCCCGCACCTTCGCCGACCTGCCCGCCAAGGCGCAGGACTACCTCAACCGGCTCGAGGAGCTCTCCGGCTGCCGGATCTCCTACGTGGGTGTCGGCCCGGGTCGCGACGAGACCATCGTGATCAACGACGTCCTGGCCTGATGGGGTCCCGCGTGTGGCCGTCGATCCCGGAGCGTTTCACCGCCGGCGACGGCCGCGAGATGCGTCTGGTGACCGCGCAGGACGCCGCGGCGATCGAGGCCGCGTTGCCGGAAGGCCAGCGCGCGGAGACCTTCCACTTCTTCACCGTGCGACCCTTCCCGTTGGCCGAGTTCATCGCGGACCCCGCCAAGCGCACCTACGCGTTGTGGTCCGGTGAGCAGCCTGCTGACCGGCCGCTGGCCTGCACCACCGTGTACAACACCGACGAGGACGCCGGCTCGGTGATGCTCGGCTACACCTGGGTCATGCCGGATGCCCGGGGACGCGGTGGCGCGGCGAACCGCGACCTCAAGTCCGCGATGTACCGCGTCCTCGGCGAGGCAGGGGTGCGTGAGGTGTGGTTCCGTGCGGACGTGGAGAACCTGCGTTCCTGCCGCTCGATGGAGAAGAACGGCGCCGAGCGGATGCACGAGGAGGACGCCCCGCGCGTGTACCCCGACCGGACCTCGCGTTCGGTGTTCTACCGCCGACGCCTGTCCTCGTAGTGGCTGCTCAGGTGGGCGATCTGGGTGACCTGCATACTCAGGTCGGGGAGGTCCTCGCCCTCATCGAGGACGGTGAGGTCACCGGCTACGGGGAGATCGCCACGGCGCTCGGACTGCCCCGAGGTGCCCGCGCGGTGGCACGCGTGCTCGCCGGAGGAGATTTCGGCTGGGACCTGGCCGCCCCGGTGATCCCGGTGGGCACGGTGCGCGGTGGACGCGGCAAGGCCAAGCACTTCGTGGTCCCGGAGATGGGGGAGGGCCCTGACTCCCGCTCGGCCGGTCTGGCCCGACGCGCGGTGTCCTTCACCCACGACGGCGACA
>JAKDIS010000029.1 GCA_030450335.1 Corynebacterium sp.
AATCAACGACGCCGCCGACACCGCCGACACCACTGTGTTCACGGCCGTTCTGGCTGACCGCGGAACTCGTCGCCGCCGGACGACCTGACGGCGCTGCAGGCGTTGTCGCACCTGGTGCCGGACCTGGTCTACACCGGGCCGACCGCCCTGTTCCTCTACGACGAGCGCCCGATGCTCTTTGCCGGCGCGCGGCCTGGTGCCGTCCACCGGACGCGCCGGCACGCGGGACCGTCTACTGCTGCGCGCCCGCGACAGGAAGGGCACCGAACGTCACCGCAGGTGCCACGGCGTCACGGCGTCACGGTGGCCACCCCGCTGCAGGCGGCGGTGGACGTCCGGGCGTCCCACACCCCGACGTCCACCGACGGGGAGCTGCGACGATTCCCGACCAGGATGTACGACGGGGCGAAGGGCGACGACGTGCTCGCCGCCGACCTCGCCGTGCTGACCCCGGGCAAGTCCCACGCCGCGGCGGCGCAGTGGGGGTGGCTGGTGCTGCGCTACACCGACTTCTGCATCGGTCCCGGCGGGGTGGACTCCAGGATCGTCGCCAGACGGGCGAACCGCAGGTGGTCGGGGATTCCGCACTACCGTGACCCGGGGGTGTGGACGTTCCATCCGCAGCTGATCTGACGGATGCCTACAGTGGTGGCCATGACTGAGATCCCCGACAACATCACCGAGCGTTCCACCGGCACCGTCCCCGCGCCGGCGGACGACCTCTACCGTCACGTCAACGGCGCCTGGCTGGCGTCCCACGAGATCCCGGCGGACCGCGCCGTCGACGGCAAGTTCCACGAGCTGCGCGACCGCGCCGAACTGGACGTGAAGGCGATCGTGGCGGGCGCGGACCCGTCCACGCGCATCGGCGCGTTGTTCAGCTCCTACATGGACGAGGACGGTGAGCACGGCATCGAGCAGGCCGGCCTGTCCGTCCTGTCCCCGGACCTCGACCCGGTGCGGGACGCCCCGGACCTGGACGGCCCCGACGGACTCGTCGCCGCGCTCGCGCAGCTCGACCGGCACGGCGTCGGCGGCGTCGTCGGATTCTGGACGGAGAAAGACGCCGGCGGCAGCGGCCTGGAGGTCGCCTACCTGGTGCAGACCGGTCTCGGCCTGCCGGACGAGGCCTACTACCGCGAGGAGCAGCACGCCGAGGTCCGTGCCGAGTACCGGGCGTTCATCGAGCGCTTCCTGGGCCTGGTCGAGGCCACCGGCGGGCAGCCGCTGCCGGGCAGGTTCGCCGACGCCGACGCGTCCACCGCCGCCGACGCGCTGATGGCCTTCGAGACCGCGCTGGCCGCGGGCCACTGGGACACCGTGGCATCCCGCGACGCGGAGAAGACGCACAACCCCACCGCGCAGGACGCCCTGCCGTCCGGCTTCCCCTTCGCCGCCTGGCTCGACGGCGTCGGTATCACCACCGACGTCGCGCCGGAGGTGATCGTGAGCCAACCGTCCTACCTGGAGCACGTCGCCTCCCTGGTACCCGGCGCGGACAACGGCCGTGACCTCGACGAATGGAAGCTGTGGGCGTACTGGCGGGTGCTCACCGCGCGTGCCGGAAAACTACCGCGCGAGTTCTCCGAGGCCAACTTCGACTTCTACGGGCGCACGCTCTCCGGCTCCACCGAACAGCGCGACCGCTGGAAGCGGGCCGTGATGATGGTCGAGGGCGCCGTGGGCGAGGAGGTCGGACAGGAGTTCGTGGCCGAGCACTTCCCGCCCGAGTACAAGGAGCTCATGGGCGAACTCGTGGACTACCTGCTCGCCGCCTACCGTGACCGCATCAGCGAGCTGCCCTGGATGACCCCGCAGACCCGCGAACGTGCCCTGGAGAAGCTCGGCACCTTCCGCGCCCGCGTGGGCTACCCGGACACCTGGCGCGACTTCTCCGGCCTGGAGCTCGGCGAGCACGCAGGACGCGGCGAGAACCTGCTGGCCAACTACCGTGCCGCCTCCGACTTCAACCACGAGTTCGAGGTCGCCAAGCTCGGCAAGCCCAGCGACGGCGACCTGTGGTTCACCACCCCGCAGACCGTCAACGCCTTCTACAACCCGGTGCGCAACGACATCACCTTCCCCGCGGCGATCCTGCGTCCGCCGTTCTTCGACGCCGACCGCGACAGCGCCGACATGGCCGCCAACTTCGGCGCCATCGGCGCGGTCATCGGCCACGAGATCGGCCACGGCTTCGACGACCAGGGCTCCAAGTACGACGGCGAGGGCAACCTGAACTCCTGGTGGACCGAGGACGACCGCGCCGCCTTCACCGAACTGACCGACCGGCTCGTCACCCAGTACGACGGGCTGGTGCCCACCGGCCTGGCGCAGCGCGGCCAGACCGACCACAAGGTCAACGGTTCCTTCACCCTGGGCGAGAACATCGGTGACCTCGGCGGCCTCGGCATCGCCGTGGTCGCGCTGAAGAAGTGGCTCGCCGACCGCGGCGAGACCGTGGACTCCGCACCGACCGCCCCGGTCGAGGGGCTGGACGGCGAGTTCAGCGTCCTGCAGCGCTTCTTCCTGCAGTGGGCCACCGTGTGGCGCACCGCGATCCGCCCGCAGATGGCCGCGCAGTACGTGGCCATCGACCCGCACTCCCCCGGAGAGTTCCGCTGCAACGTGGTCGCCTCCAACGTCGCGGAGTTCTACGAGGCCTTCGGCGTGGACGCCGACAACGGCATGTGGCTGCCCGAGGAGCAGCGCGTGACGATCTGGTAATCTCCTGAGAATGCCGGTAGCACCGATCACCCCGGACCCGGGGGCGGACGGGTGGGGGCGTCCAGCACCCGGCCCAGTTTCCGGGTCTTTTTCTGGGCCTCCTTCTCTCCCGCCGAACGCCGATCCGGACGGACGCTTCCGTCCCGCGGCCGTCGGCGGGCACCGCACCGCGCGCTGGTTCATCCTCGTCGGCGTGGTGCTGGTGGCGCTCGTCGTCCCGTTCGCCGTGCCGATGAACCCGTCACCGGACACCGAACCGTACCTACTCAACGAGGCCGCCGCCGACAGCCTCCTGTCCTGGGACCACGACCCCCTCGACCTCACGGCCCTGGACCCGCAGTGCGTCGCGACCGGTGACGCGATGTTGCCCGGCACCCTGGAGGCCGAGTGCGCCGACCGGTTCGGCAACTACGTCGACCTCGACATCATGTCGATGAACGGGGTCGGCGACGAGGACGGGGACACCACGCAGGCCGCCCGGCGGTCCATGCGCGCCATCTTCTACGGCGACATGTCCGGCGCCACGTTCACCACCGTGGACGACTCCGACGCCGCCGACCTGCTGCACCCCACGCTCGCCGCGCGCACCACCGAAGTTCTGACCACCCCGGTGCTCGAACTGGAACCTACCCTGCTGAACGACCCCGACGGCTTCTTCGATGATTTCGAGGACGGCCTCCGCGAGCCCGCCTCGCCGGACACCCGCCCCGTGCAGTACGGCGACAGCGACGGCAGCGGCAGCGACGGCAGTACCGGGTCGGGGTTGTACACCGCCGCGGCGTCCTTCCTGCTGGACGGCCCGGAACGGGTCCTCTACACCGTCACGGTGACCGGCGACGACGCAGACGTCGTGGCGGCCGCCGCCGAGCAACTCCTGGGGAGCGTCCGTGCAGCATAACGGCAACAACGACCCCGGGGTCAGCGCCCGGGACACCACGCGGCAGGGCTGGCGCGTGATCGACGTCCCGCGTGCCCACCACGACTCCTTCCCACCGACGCAGCGTCCGAAACTCCGTCCCACCTGGGACGTCTTCGGGTGGACGTTCCTGGTCCTCACCGTCATCGGTCTGCTGGTGGCGGCGCTGAACCCCCTGATCATGATGATCTTCCCCGGGCCCGGACCGGTCGCCCTGTGTGCCCTGTACACCGTGGTCTTCACGGCCGTGATGTGGTTCCTGTTCTCCCGCCTGCTCATCTACCGGGGCACGCCCTGGCTGCTCGCCGCGGCCGCCGTGCTGTGGGGCATGACCGGCGCCATGCTGCCCGCCTTCGCCATCGGCGAGCGGCTGATCGACCTGTCCTACAGCTGGAACATCGACGAGATGGCCCTCTCCCTCGGCGGCGCCTACCCGGAGGAACTCTCCAAGGGGCTCGGGGTGTGGCTGCTGCTGCACCTGGGCCGCGCCTGGTGGAACCGGCCGTGGCACGGGCTCGTCGCCGGGGTGCTCATCGGCATCGGCTTCGAGGCCTTCGAGAACTTCGGCTACGCCATGATGCTGAGCTTCTACCACCCGAGCTCCGACCTGGCCGGGGTCTCGGAGATGTGGTTGTTCCGTCTGGTCGCCGGGCCGCTGCTGCACGGGATCTGCGCCGGGCTCGTCGGATTCGGCATCGGCATGGCCGTCTACGCCGCCGGGCTGACCTGGACGCGACGACTGAGCTGGGTGCTCGGCGGCGGCGCCGCGGGCTTCCTCGTTCACGCCGGATGGAATCTGCAGCTGGACTCCCTGACCGCCCAGATCGTGAACATGGTGTTCATCTGGACCGTCGGCGCGGTACTGCTCGTCACCGCGGTGGTGATCTCCACGAAGGAGGCCCGGGTGCTCGCAGACGCGGGACTGTACCCGGCGGTGAGCATCTACCAGCGCATTCCCGTCGCACCGGTGCGGCCGTTCCTGCCGCCGGTGGCTGCTCAGCAGGGCCAGCAGATGCCGCCGATACAGCCGATGCAGCAATTCCCGCAGCAGGCGCCGCCGTTCCCACCCCGGCAGTACCCGCCACAGCAGTACCCACAGCAGGGCCGGAACGGCCCGCCACAGCCCCGGTAGTACCGGCGTGCAGACCGGCACAGTTGTGTTCATTCCTGATATGACTATCATCGGCGCCATGACCATTCTCTCCAGCACGACCACTGCCCCTCGCCGCCCCCGATTCCGCCGCGCCGCCGCGACCGCTGCCGCGCTCGCCCTCACCACCGGGACGCTCACCGCGATCGCCGCCCCCACCGCCGGGGCCGCCACCGCGTCCTCCGCCTCCCCGGCGTCGTCCGCGTCCACCCTCCCGTCGCTGCCCGAACTGCCGTCCCTGCCTGAACTCCCGTCGCTTCCCGGCGGAACCGGTGCGACCGGCGGCCAGGACAACTCGAAGGCCACGATCAACGACCCGGGCCGCGTCGCCGGCGTCGCACTGGCCGCCGGTGTGGATCCCGGCGTGGTGGGTCAGCTGCTCGCCGACCCGGAGGCCACCATCGCCGCCGGCGAGCGTCTCGGCATCCCGCGCCAGACCGCCGTCTGGGCGGCGAACAACCCCGAGCAGGCTCTCGGCGCGGCACGCGCAGCCGGCATCGACCCGGCCTGGGCCGCCAACGTGCTCGCCGCCAACCTGTAGGAAACACCACCTTCCACCAGCACGAACCCTGGTCCTCCCCGCACCCGTCCCCGGTACCTCCCGGGCGGGCGCGGGGAGGACCTTTGACGTTCCTCCCGCTCCCTTTCCAGCGCCTTTCCCGGGCCTTCCCCGACTCTTCCCGTGCTCTGTGGCACCCCTGAGAAAACGACCTCGGCGCGGTGAGCAGCAGAAAATCCGACACGCGGTGCGCGTGTTACTAGTGTGAATGTTGTGAATCGTGTGTATCGTGTGGCGCATGTTGTCTCTCCCCTGGCGTCGATCGGCGCGCACCACCGTCCCCGCCCGACTCACCGCAGTGACCCTCTTCGGCTCAGCCGCAGCGGTCGCCGCACTGGTCGCCACCGACGTCCTCCCCGTGCCCACCTGGGCGCTCGACGGGGTCGACGTCGCGAGCCACCAGCACCCCGGCGACTCCGCCATCGACTGGCAGAGCGTCGCGGCGTCCGGCCAGAGCTTCGCCTTCATCAAGGCCAGCGAAGGCACCGGGTACGTCAACCCCTACTTCACCTCCGACTCCGCCAAGGCCTCCGCCGCCGGCGTGACCCCGGGCAGCTACCACTACGCCAAGCCCGGCGAGACCGACCCGCGTGCCGAGGCTCAGCACTACGCCGCGACCCTGGCCACCGGCGTCCAGCCCTCCCTGCCGCCGACCCTCGACCTCGAGGAGTCCGGCGGACTCGCCCCCGAGGACCTGCAGAACTGGGTCCGCGACTGGATCGACGAGATCAAGGTCCAGACCGGCCGCGAACCGATCATCTACACGTACCAGAACTTCTGGCTCAACGACATGGGCAACACCACGGAGTTCTCCGAGTACCCGCTGTGGCTCGCCTACTACAACCCCACCCTGCCGAACGAGATCCCCGGCGGCTGGGACGAGGTCACCTTCTGGCAGTACTCCTCCGAGGGCCAGGTCGACGGCATCTACACCAACGTCGACATGAACACCTATTACGGCACCGACGAGCAGCTCCAGGGCCTCACCGGCGCCCCCTCGGACGGCAGCGCCGCCGGCAACATCGTCGACGCACTCAAGCCGATCACCGATGCGGCACTCGGCCAGGCCGAGGAGGCCAACGACACCGAGCACCAGGAGGCCGCGGGCGGCGAGCCGGGCCTCGACCAGCCGCTGAGCACGGACCTGCTGGTCAACCTTCTCGGCCTGGTCGGCGGCGCCGTCGGCCCGGAGGCCGTCCTCGAGGCCGCGATGAACTCCGGCCTCGGCGAGGGCCTGGGCTCGGTCCTGGCGTCCTCCGGCATCGAGGCGCGCGACGCCGGCGAGACCATGCCCGTCGCCGCGATCGCCGCCCTCGTGCTCGGCGCCCTCGGCCTCGGCGCCGACGGTGGCGACATCGCCAACCAGGTCGGCGACCTCGTCGGCTCTCTCGTCGACGAGCAGGGCCAGCCCCTCGGCGACGGTGGCCCCGACATCTCCCGCCTCGCCGAGCTCATCGGCGGCGGCGACGTCACGCTCGACAGCATCCTGCGCCTGCTCACCGCCTTCGGCGCCACGGACTACGCCGCCCAGATCGCCAACGGCACCGTCGACACCGACGCCCTCCTGGCCCAGGTCAAGTCAGCTCCGGCGGCACCCGCGCAGGACGCCCCGGCCGCCGATGCGTCCGACGCCGCTGCCGACGCCGTCGCGTCCGACGCCGACCCGGAGGCGCTGCGCGCCGCGCTGGAAGGTGCCGGCGTGGACGCCGAGACCGCCGGCAAGCTCGCCGCGGACCCGGCCGCGACCGTCGCCGCCGCCGAACGCCTCGGCGTCGACCACGAGACCGCGTCCCGCTTCGCCTCGGACCCCGCCGGTGCGCTGCAGGCGCTGGACGAGGCCGGCATCGACCCCGTCGGTACCGCCCCCATGCTCGCCGCGCAGCTGTAGAACCCCACCCCGGGGGAGAGACACAACATACGACAACGCCCTGACCGGTGCTTTCGCCAGCACCGGTCAGGGCGTTGTCGTGCGTCAGTACGCGCCAGTCCGGGTCAGGGCTGGGGCGCGCCAGGGGCCATGATGTCGGGCTCGTGGATGTCCTCGAGGCTCTCCGGCGTCGGCTCGGCGATCTCGCAGAGGTTCACCAGCGCACCCGTCGGGTCGACGAGGGTGCACAGACGACCCAGCTCGGAGTTCCACGGGGCACGGACCAGCTTGCCGCCCAGCTTCTTGACCTTCTTCGCCGCCGCGTCCACGTCCACGCAGCCCAGGTAGAGGGTCCACATCGACGGGTTCTCGTCCAGCTCGCTGGTGTCCCACATGCCGCACAGCGGGGCACCGTTGTACTCGCCGGTGGCGTAGCGGAACTTGTCCGTGTCGCTGTGCTGACGGATGTCCCATCCTGCGAGGTCGTGGTAGAACTTCATCGTCGCGTCGAACTGCTCGCCGACGAGCAGCTCGTGCCACACCGGGGTCCCGGGCTCGCCCGCGGCGAAGAACGGCTCGTCGCCGGACGGCTGCTTGAGGCCCACCGTCGCACCCGACGGGTCGACGATCACGGCCATGCGACCGCGACGTCCCACGTTGCGCGGGGACAGCACGCTCGTCGCGCCCGCCTTCACCGCCTCATCGTGCACGGTGTCGATGTCCGGGGCGTACAGCAGCATGCCCCACAACGACGACTTGTCGTCCGGGACCTCACCGAGGCCGGCGACAGGCATGCCGTTCTTCTTGGCGACGAGGTAGCCGTCGCACTGCGTGTCGAACTCCCAGTGCAGGAGCTCGGTGTAGAAGGTCTTCGCCTTCTCCAGGTCAGTGGTAGCCAGGTCGATCCAGATCGGCATTCCTGGCTCCGCTACGAGAGCGGGCATCAGAGGTTCCTCCACTTGTCGGGGTCGAAATCGTCATCGGCAGTTGCTTCGTCGAAGTAGTCGTCATCGTCACTGGCACCGTCACCGTCCACACCGTCACCCTGGGTGACGACGCGTGCGGTGGCGACCGGGGTGGCGTCCTCGTCAAGGACAGCCACCTCGTCACCGGTGCGCAGATGACGTCCGCGGCGGGTGTCGGCCTCGCCGTTGACCGTCACCCGACCGGCGGCGATGACCTCCTTGGCCGCGCCGCCGGAATCGACCAGGTTCGCCAGTTTGATGAACTGGCCGAGCCGGATGTCGTCACCGCGGACGGAGACGTCCTGCGCCGGTACCTTGTGCTCTTCTCGCTCAGGCATGCCGACCATCCTACGACTCCGCGCGGTGCGTGGGAAGTCCAGCCGGAATATCGTTACCAAACTTGCGGGGCACGGGGTGTGCGCTGGGAGTTTCAGGGCGCTCACGGGCGGCGCTCATGGTGGTTTCCGCCTGCGTGGTGGGGCGCTGCGCACCGGAGACGGTGGCCCTGTGCCCCGCGCCGATTGAATTGTCGCCCGCCCAGGCAGGGTTTCGGGCAGAACAGCTACCTGGAAGGGTGATCCGGCCGCATGTGACGGCCAGGAGCGCCGGGGACGGTCAGCGCAGCAGCGCCACGGTCTCCATGACTCCTTCGCCGACCAGGATCACGCCGAGAACGAGGAAGACCGCGCCGGCGACGATGTCGATCCACGGCCCGGCGGCCTGGAGGCGTCGCGACAGCGCAGGCACCGACACCATCACGGCGACGAGGACGAACCAGGCCACGCCCGTGACCAGCATCATCAGCAGAACGACCAGACGCATTCCCCACCCGGTGTCCGGCGGCACGAAGCCGGCGAAGACCGCGCCGAAGAACACCAGCGCCTTCGGGTTGGCCAGGTTCGTCATCAGCCCGAGCCGCCACGCGGTGGCCGTGGAGACCTTCTCAGCGGTGGTGGCCGTCACGGTGGTCCCGGCGGAGCGTCGTTCGGCCAGACCCCCGCGCAGAGCGCCCTGGCCCATCCACAGCAGGAATCCGCCGCCGACGAGGAACAGGACCGTCAGCACCCACGGGAAGGCGTCCACCAGGGCGGACAGGCCGACCATGCTGGCGAGGATCCACAGGGTGTTGCCGCTCATGATGCCGAGGGCGCAGGCCACCCCGTTGCGCCGGACGGCACCGAGGCGCAGGATCTGGACGAGGTCGGGCCCGGGCGACGCGATGGCGAGCAGCCACGCGACGAGGATGCTGAGAAGTGCGCCGCCGGTCATGGGGAGTAAATCTACCCGGGGACGAAGACGGGACCGGCCCCGCCCCCGGGGTCCGGACTACACGCTCAGCGGCATGTCGGACGGCGCGACGGGGCGCGGCAGGGCGCTCTCGCCCATCAGCGCGCGGTCCACGGCGGCGGCGCAGGCGCGTCCCTCGGAGATCGCCCAGACGATCAGGGAGGCGCCGCGTCCGGCGTCACCGGTGGCGAACACCGGTGCGTCGAACCCGGTGTCGCGCACGGCGGAGGACTCCGCCCACCAGGTGCGGTAGTTGTCGTCGCGCTTCAGGCGTCCACGGCCGTCGACGGGCAGGCCGAGCTCGGAGATGATGCCCCTGGTGTCCACGGAGGTGAAGCCGACGGCGAGCAGGACGAGGTCGGCGTCCATGTCGACCTCGGTGCCGGGCAGGTTGACGGTGCCCTCGGCGGTGCGGTCGCAGGTGGCCGCGCGCAGGCTGGTGACCCGGCCGTCCTCACCGGTGAGCTCCACGGTGTTGATGCGGTGCTCGCGCTTGCCCAGCGGGGTGCCGACCTCGCGCTCGGCGAGGCCGAGGGCGACGATCTCGTCGGCGGACTCGTCGCCGCTGATGTGGTACTCGCCCTCCTCGTGGGCGGACGCCACACGCCAGATCTTCGGCCACACCGGCCACGGGTTGTCCTCGGCGCGGTAGGGGTCCGGGGCGGGGTGGTAGTCGAACTGCCGGACGGAGGCCGCGCCCTGGCGCAGCGCGGTGCCGAAGCAGTCGGTGCCGGTGTCGCCGCCGCCAATGATCACGACGTGCTTGCCATTGGCGTCGATCTCGGGGGTGTCGATGTCGCCGGCGACCACGCGGTTGGCCATCGGGAGGTACTCCATGGCCTGGTGGACGCCGTCGAGGTTGCGTCCGGGCAGGGAGACGTCGCGCGGGACGGTGGCACCGACGGCCATGACCACGGCGTCGAAGCCGGCGAGGTCGGTGGTGGACGGCGAGACACCGGTGCGGAACGTGGTGCCCTCGGCCTCCATCTGGACCAGACGGCGGTCGATCCAGCGGTTCTCGAGCTTGTAGTCCGGGACACCGTAGCGCAGCAGGCCGCCGATGCGGTCGTCACGCTCGAAGACGGTCACGTCGTGCCCGGCGCGGGTGAGCTGCTGGGCGGCGGCCAGGCCGGCGGGCCCGGAGCCGACGACGGCGACGGACTGCCCGGTGGAGAAGCTGGCCTTGACCGGGCGCACCCAGCCCTCCTCGAAGGCGTGCTCCACGATCTGAAGTTCCACGGTCTTGATCGCGACGGGGTCACCGACGCCGGCACCGGCCCCGATGCCCTCGATGCCGAGCACGCAGGCGCCCTCGCAGGGGGCGGGGCAGATGCGACCGGTGAACTCAGGGAAGTTGTTGGTGGCGTGCAGGCGGTCGTACGCCTCCTTCCACCGGCCCTGGCGGACCAGGTCATTCCACTCGGGGATGATGTTGCCCAGGGGGCAGCCGTCGTGGCAGAAGGGGATGCCGCAGTCCATGCAGCGGGAGGCCTGGGTCTGCACCTTCGAGTCGGCGAAGGGTTCGTAGACCTCCTTCCAGTCCATCAGGCGCAGCGGGACGGGGCGGTGTGCCGCCTCCTCGCGGGGAAACTTCATGAAACCGTGCGGATCAGCCATTACTTGACTCCCTCCATGATGGCGGCGGCGATGCCGTCCGCGTCCAGGCCTGCGTCGCGGGCCTGTTCGATGGTCTGCAGGACGCGGCGGTAGTCGCGCGGCATGACCTTGATCAGTGACCGGGGGTCCACGTCCACGGTGGAGCCGGTGAGGCGCCGGTGGCGCTCGATGGTGTCGACGAGCCAGTCGAGCTCGTCCTCGGCGACGGCCTCCACGTCGACGAGACCCGGGTTGATGTGCTTCGACATGCCTTCCACGCCGGTACCGTCGTCCATGAGGTAGGCGATGCCGCCGGACATGCCGGCGCCGAAGTTCTCGCCGATGGGGCCGAGGTTGATGACCCGGCCGCCGGTCATGTACTCGCAACCGTGGTTGCCCATGCCCTCGACCACGGCGGTGACGCCGGAGTTACGGACGCAGAAGCGCTCGCCGACGGCGCCGCGGATGAACATCTCACCCGAGACACCGCCGAAGCCCAGGACGTTGCCGGCGATGATCTGGTGCTCGCCGACCGCGCCGTCGCGGCCGTTGGGACGGATGGCGATGGTGCCGCCGGAGAGCCCCTTGGCGACGTAGTCGTTGGCGTCGCCGACGAGGGTCAGGGTCATGCCACGGGGTACGAAGGCGCCGAAGGAGTTGCCGGCCGAGCCGGTGAACGTGAGGTTCACGGTGCTCTCGGGCAGCCCCTCGCGTCCGGCGACGCGGCTGATCAGCGAGCCGGTCATCGTGCCCACGGAGCGGTTGACGTTGGTGATCGGGTACGCCAGCTCGATGGTGGTGCCCTCACCGGCGGCGGCGCGTCGGATGGTCTCCTCGGCGTCCTCGCGGATGCGGTTGTCCAGGGCGCCGTCCAGGCTGTGGTCCTGCTGCTTGGTCTTGTACAGGTCCTGGTGCATGTACGGGCTGTCGGGGCGGGCGAAGATCGGCGAGAGGTCCAGCGACCCGGCGGTCTTGTGGCCGGGGTCGACCTTCCCGGAGCGCAGGCACTCGGAGTGGCCCACGGCCTCCTCCAGGGTGCGGAAGCCGAGCTCGGCGAGGTACTCGCGGACCTCCTGGGCGATGAAGGTGAAGAAGTTGACCACGTGCTCGGCCTGGCCGGTGAACTTCTTGCGCAGGTCGGGGTTCTGGGTGGCCACGCCGACGGGGCAGGTGTCCAGGTGGCAGACGCGCATCATGATGCAACCCTCGACGACCAGGGGTGCGGTGGCGAAACCGAACTCCTCAGCGCCGAGCAGGGCGGCGATAATGACGTCGCGTCCGGTCTTCATCTGGCCGTCGCACTGCACGGTGATGCGGTCACGCAGACCGTTCATCAGCAGGGTCTGCTGGGTCTCGGCCAGGCCGAGCTCCCACGGGCCGCCGGCGTGCTTCAGCGAGTTCAGGGGGGACGCACCGGTGCCGCCGTCGTGCCCGGAGATCAGGACGACGTCCGCGTGTGCCTTCGACACACCCGCGGCGACGGTGCCGACGCCCTGCTCGGCGACGAGTTTGACGTGGATGCGGGCGTCCGGGTTGGCGTTCTTCAGGTCGTGGATCAGCTGCGCGAGATCCTCGATGGAGTAGATGTCGTGGTGCGGCGGCGGGGAGATCAGGCCCACGCCCGGGGTCGTGACGCGCACCTCGGCGATCCAGGGGTACACCTTGTGCGGGGGCAGCTGGCCGCCCTCGCCGGGCTTCGCGCCCTGCGCCATCTTGATCTGGATGTCGGTGCAGTTGTTCAGGTAGTGGCTGGTCACGCCGAAACGGCCGGACGCGACCTGCTTGATCGCCGAGCGGCGCCAGGTGCCGTCAGCCTCGGGTTCGAAGCGTCCCGGGTCCTCGCCGCCCTCACCGGAGTTCGACATGCCCTTGAGCCGGTTCATGGCGATGGCCAGGGTCTCGTGCGCCTCGGCGGAGATCGAGCCGTAGCTCATCGCGCCCGTGGAGAAGCGCTGGACGATGGCGGAGACCGGCTCGACCTCGTCGACGGGGATGGACGGGCGGTCGCTGTGCATCTCGAACAGACCGCGCAGCGTGGCCAGGCGCTTGGCCTGGTTGTCGACCTTCTCGGAGTACTCCTTGAAGATGCGGTACGCCCCGGTACGGGTGGCGTGCTGCAGCTTGAACACGGTCTCCGGGTTGAACAGGTGGTACTCGCCCTCGCGGCGCCACTTGTACTCGCCGCCGATCTCGAGCTCGCGGTGGGCGGCCTCCTCCGGACGCGGCAGGAAGGCGAACCGGTGACGCACGGCGACGTCGGCGGCGACCTCGTCGAGGCCGATGCCGGAGATCGGGCTGTTGCAGCCCTCGAAGTAGTCGTCGAGCAGGTTCTGGTGCAGGCCGGTGACGTCGGCGAGCTGGGCGCCGCGGTAGGACGCCACGGTGGCGATGCCCATCTTCGACATGATCTTCTGCACGCTGGCGGTCGCACCCTCGATGAAGTTCCGGCAGCCCTCGTCGGTGCTCAGCGAGCCGAGCTGGCCGCGCTTGACGAGCTCGTCGATGGTCTCGAAGGCGAGGTAGGGGTTGATCGCGTCGGCGCCGAAGGTGATCAGCATCGCCAGGTGGTGGACCTCGCGGGCGTCACCGGACTCGACGATCAGCGAGGCCTGCGTGCGGGTGCGCTCGGCGACGAGGTGCTGGTGCACCGCGCTGGTGAGCAGCAGGGACGGGATGGGCGCCATGCGCTCGTCGGACTCACGGTCGGAGAGGATGATCAGCGTCGCGCCGTCCTCGATGGCCCGCGAGGTCTCGCGGCGGATGCGCTCGATGGCCTGGCGCATGCCGCGGCCGCCGTGGGCGACCGGGTAGAGCCCGGAGATCACCGCGGAGCGGAAGTCGCCGAAACCCTCGTGGTCGCCGGCCTGGCGCAGGGTGGCCAGGGTGGAGTTCAGCAGGACCGGGGTCTCCAGGTGGATGCGGTGCGCGGCCTCGGGCACCTCGGTGGTGACGTCGACCTGGCGTCCCAGCTGGGTGAACATGCTGGTAACCATCTTCTCGCGGATGGAGTCCAGCGGCGGGTTCGTGACCTGCGCGAAACGCTGCGCGAAGAAGTCGAAGAGCATGCGGGGACGGTCCGACAGCGCCGCGATGGGCGTGTCGGTGCCCATGGAGCCGAGCTGCTCGCCGCCGGTGACGGCGAGCGGCTGGATCAGGACGTCGACGTCCTCCTCGGTCATGCCGAAGACCCGCTGGCGCAGGACGACGCGCTCGTGGCTCATCGCCTCGTACTCGACCGGGGGCAGGTCGGCGAAGCGCACGATGTTGTCGTCGACCCACTGGCGGTAGGGCTTGTCGGCGAGGCGGGTCTTGATCTCGTCGTCGGGGATGATGCGCCCCTCGGCGGTGTCGACCAGGAACATGCGGCCGGGCTCCACGCGGCGGCGCTGCACGATGTCCTCCGGGGGAACGGGCAGCAGACCGGCCTCGGAACCACCGATGACCAGGCCGTCCTTGGTGACCCAGATGCGCCCGGGACGCAGTCCGTTACGGTCGAGCACGGAGCCGATGACGGTGCCGTCGGTGAAGACCAGCGCCGCCGGGCCGTCCCACGCCTCCATCAGCGAGGAGTGGTACTCGTAGAAGGCGCGCACGTCCGGGTCCACGGCGGGGTTACGCTCCCACGCCTGCGGGACCATCATCATCACCGCGTGCGGCAGTGAGCGTCCGGCGAGGTGGAGCAGCTCCAGGGCCTCGTCGAAACGTCCGGTGTCCGAGCCGGACGGGTCGCAGACCGGCAGGATGCGCTCGATGTCGCCGAGGGCCTCCGAGCGGATCTGGGACTCGCGGGCGCGCATCCAGTTCTCGTTGCCGCGCACGGTGTTGATCTCACCGTTGTGCGCGAGCAGCCGGTAGGGGTGCGCCAGCGGCCAGGAGGGGAAGGTGTTGGTGGAGAAGCGGGAGTGCACGACCGCCAGCGCCGACTCGACACGCTCGTCCTGCAGGTCAGGGTAGAAGTCGCGCAGCTGCGGGGTGGTCAGCATGCCCTTGAACACGATGGTGCGCGAGGACAGCGACGGGAAGTAGACGGTGTCGGACCCCGGGCCCTCACCGGGGCCCTTGGAGCCGAGCTCGCGCTCGGCACGCTTGCGCACGAACCACACGCGGCGGTCCAGCTCGATGCCGGAGAGCTCGTTGCCTTCGGCGTCCTGCCCGGAGATGAACAGCTGGTAGAAGATCGGCTCGGCGTCGCGCGCCATCGCGCCCAGCGCGGAGTCGTCGACGGGGACCTCGCGCCAGGCGAGCAGGGTGAGGTCCTCCTCGGCGATGATGGACTCCACGGCGCGCATCGCGTCGAGGGCGGCCATGCGGGCGGCCGGGAGGAAGGCGATGCCGGTGGCGTAGGCGCCGGGTGCGGGCAGGTCGATGCCCTGCTCGGCCAGCACCTCGCGGTAGAAGCGGTCCGGGACCTGCATGAGGATGCCCGCGCCGTCGCCGGTGTTCTTCTCGGCTCCGGCGGCACCGCGGTGGTCGAGGTTGACCAGCGCCTGGATGCCCTTCTCGACGATGTCGTGGGTGGCGCGTCCGTGCATGTCGGCGACGAAGGCGACGCCACACGCGTCGTGTTCGTGGGCGGGGTTGTAGAGCCCCTGGGGCGCCGGGTAGTTCTTCAGCTGGTTGTTCACGGGGTGGTCATCCTCCGGTCGTCGGGTCGGGCAGTGCGTTTCGCCGGTGGCCTGGGGTGGTGGCCTTTCCTCGGTACGGGTGCGTTTGCCCTACTGATACGGACCTGCGCAGGCGACACAAAATTAGGCTTGGCTTAGAGCCGCTGGTGCGCTCGGCGAAATGTGATGCAGCACACATTTTTTCGTCGTGCCGGTGTCCGTCTCGTTCTGTGGTTGTCTTTGTATCCTATCTCCCGCGGGACGGCATATCGATACAGCAGCGTATTCCCACTTGGCGCTGAGGCATATCCCACGGTTCGGGATGATTGTTACAACGCAGTTACATCGCCATTTCTTCGTTGTGTACGTCCCGAGGGCGCCGCAACGCGTCTGAAACGCGCCGCCGGACCCGACGCATGCGTACACTGTCGCGCCGTTACCATGGGAGTGGTGAAGGACCCCCTGAGAATTCCCCGCGTCCTGGAGACCCTCTCGCAGGCATGGGAGCGCCAACCCGAGCTCACCCTCCCCCAGCTCTACGGCGTGCTAGAGTCCCGCGGCATCGGCTGGAACTCCTCCGACGAGGAGGTCACCGATGTGCTGGACGCCCTGGTCGCCGAGCGACCGTCCCACCTCACCGCCGAGTCGCCGGGACGCTACCTCGTGGAGACCGAGGACCCGCACCACCGCATCACCCTCGACCCCTGGTGGGCGGCGGTGCGTCCGGGCCGCGCCGGCCGTACCGGCCGCACCTCCAGTACCTCCAGGACCTCCCGTACGCAGGACGGCACGGCGCAGGACGCGCGCGACGCGCCGCAGCCGACGGTCTGGCGCCACGGCGGCGTCCGGCGGTGCGCGACCGGCCAGCCGCTGAGCGTGCTGGACGCCGAGGGCACCGTGCACCGCTTCGGCCTGGTCACCCGCATCAGTGTCCTGAGCCCGGCGGTGTCCTCCCCCACCGACGCCCCGGACCTGGACGGCCTCACCCACGACCGGCTGGGCGGGCACGTGTACCTGCTGCGACTCGCCGGCGACGAGTTCGCCGGGACGACCGTGCTGGTCGACCGCTCGCTGTGGATCTTCGACGTTTCCCGGCGGGAGGTCCACCGCGACAAGGTGCGCTGGTCACGGCTGGTCTCCGCCGCGGTTGGCGCGGAGCTGACCGTGGAGCGCCACGGCGGCGGACGGATGCACCTGCCGGTCGTGGAGCAGGTCACCGTGCTGGAGTAGCTGCGCCGCACCGCGCAGGGGAGGTAAGGTTGACCGAACACGTTTCAGGTACAAACTATCCTCCGGAGGTGCGTCCGATGAAGAGAATCGGTCGAGTCCTGTCGTTGTTCGCCGGCACCGCTGCCCTGACCCTGAGCTTCGCCGCCCCGGCGAACGCCGCGCCGGCACTCCAGATGCCTGCGCTCCCCCAGCTACCCTCGTGGGCCTCCGACCTGCTGCCGGACGGCTCGACACCGGTTCCCGCGCCGGCGCCTGCACCTGCACCGTCTCCAGCTCCGTCCCCGTCTCCGGCTCCCGTGAACGCCCCGTGTGCCGTGGAGGCCAAGGCGTGCATCAGCCTGGGCGACCAGACCGCCTGGCTGCAGGACGGCGCGGGAACGGTCACGCGCGGCCCGGTCGCGGCGAGCACCGGGCGCGCCGGCTTCGAGACCCCGGTCGGCACCACGCAGGTCACCCGCAAGGACGCCAACTGGTGGTCGACCGCCTACGACGCGCCGATGCCGTTCTCGGTGTTCTTCTCCGCCGGGTCGACGTACCCCGGTGACATCGGCATCGCGTTCCACGAGGGCGATCCGGGCGTGCTCTCCCACGGCTGCGTCCACCTGCTGCACGACGACGCCGTCGCCTTCTTCAACTCCCTGCAGGTCGGCGACGTGGTGGACGTGGTCGCCTGAGGCCTCCGTCCGTCTACGCGATCAGGTAGATCACGGTTCCGAGCGCGGCAGCGACACAGCCGATCAGGGTCTTGATGACCGTCCAGGTCTTGAACGTCTGCGGCACGCTCATCCCCAGCAGTCGGCCGATGAGCCAGAAGCTGGCGTCGTTGACGTGGGACAGCACGGAGGACCCACCTGCGAGCACGATGGTCAACGCCGCGGTCTGCAGCGGACTCAGTCCGGCCGCCGCCACCGAGGCGCCCAGCAGCCCCGCGGCCGTGGTGATCGCGACCGTCGCCGTGCCGAGCGCGACGCGGACGATGGCGGCGACGACGAACACAGCGGCGACGAGCGGAAGGCCGGTGTCCTGCAGCGTCCCGGAGAGCGCGTCGCCGATGCCGCTGGCGAGCAGGACGCCGCCGAACATGCCGCCGGCACCGGTGATCAACATGACCGGCGCGATGGGCTTCAGGGCGTTGTCGAGCATGTCCTCGATCACCTCGGGGGCGTTGCCCCTGCGGACGCCGATGACCCAGCAGGAGGCGAGCACGGTGATCAACAGCGCGATCGGCGTGGAGCCGAGCAGGACCAGGCCCGCGGCCCAGGTGGCGTCCGGGTCGATCGTGCCCGTGCGTCCCAACGTGGTGACCAGCGTGTTCATGAAGATCAGCACCAGGGGCAGGGCGAGCAGGCCGACCAGGACCCGGACGCGCGGCGGTTCGACGTCGTCGACCTGCGGACCACCGGTCACGAGCTCGGGGACGGGCAGGTCGATCCGCTTGCCGATCCACATGCCGTAGAGGTAGCCGGAGATGTACCAGGAGGGGATCGCGACGACGAGGCCGACGAGGACCACCAGGCCGACGTCCGCGCCGAGCAGCACCGTGGCCGCGACGACCCCGGGGTGCGGCGGCAGCAGGACGTGCATGGTGGACAGCGCCGCGGCAGCGGGGAGCACGTAAATCAGGACGCTGCCGCCGAGCCGGCGCGCGGTGGCCAGCAGGATCGGCAGCATCACCATGAAGGCGGCGTCGAAGAAGATGGGGAACCCGAACATCAGCGAGGCGACACCCAGGGCGAAGGGGGCGCGCTTCTCCCCCAGGCGGTCGATCATCGCCGAGGACAGGGCCGCGGCCCCGCCGCTGGTCTCGAAGAGCCGGGCGAACATCACGCCGAAGGCGAGCAGGAGCCCGACCTCGCCGAGGGTGCTGCCGAAGCCGTCGAGCAGGACGTCGAGCACCTCGGTCATGGTGATGCCGGTGGCCAGGGCGGTTCCGAGGCTCACCAGCACCAGCGCGATCACCGGGTGCAGCTTCATCTTCATGATGAGCAGGAGCAGGACCGCCACGGCAGCTGCGGCGATGGTCAGCAGCAGGCCGGAGCCGTAGATCTCTGGCTTCGGGACGAGCGCGACGGCGAGGAGCCCGAGGGCGATGAGGACGAGGCCGATCCCGAAGGACGCTCCCGTCGTGGGGCCGGGTGTGGGGCCCGTCTTCTGCGAGGAGGACGGACGCGGTGCCGACTGTTGCGTAGGGGGCATCGGTGACTTCCGGTCGATGTGTGACCACCGTCCGCCGGGGGGCAGGCGTGTGAGGGACGCCGCTGAACCTACACGAGTACTTAGCCGTGGACAACAAAATCCTCACGCCCGGATCATCCGGCCACGCCATTCCATGCCGTGCCCCAGGATGAAGTCGCGCGCCCCTCCCGCGGGTACCGCACTCACATTGGCGGAGACGAGGGGATTTGAACCCCTGGACGATCGCTCGTCGCTGGTTTTCAAGACCAGTGCATTCGGCCGCTCTGCCACGTCTCCCTGGCCGCACGCACACCTGGTGCGTCCGGCGCGCCCTGATTCTAACCCACCGCGGGCCTCCTGTCGGTGTCCACCCCTCGTAGCCGCAGGATGACTAGGCTGGCGGCCATGAACGGGAACATGAAGGCCATCATCCAGACTGACCCCGACGATCCCCAGGCCCTGCACTGGCAGGAGACCCACATCCCCACCCCGCAGGACGGTGAGGTGCTCGTGCAGGTCACCGCCGCCGGCCTGAACCGCGCCGACACGCTCCAGGCCAAGGGGAACTACCCGCCGCCGAAGGGGGTGTCGGAGATCCTGGGGCTGGAGGCCGCCGGCATCGTCGTCGACCCGAACGGCTGCGAGCGTCCGGACGGGACCCCCTACCGGGAGGGCGACGAGGTCGGCGCCCTGCTCTCCGGCGGCGGGTACGCGCAGTACACGGTGGTCCCCGTCGGCCAGCTCGTGCCGGTGCCGGACGGCTTCGGCCTGGCCGAGACCGCCAGCGTGATCGA
This sequence comes from Corynebacterium sp., assembly GCA_030450335.1. Classification (GTDB taxonomy): domain Bacteria; phylum Actinomycetota; class Actinomycetes; order Mycobacteriales; family Mycobacteriaceae; genus Corynebacterium. The sequence continues at coordinate 19,868 of JAKDIS010000029.1, forward strand.
GGCGGCCTGCACCGTGTGGTCGAACCTGATGATGACCGCGCGCCTGCACGAGGGCGACACCCTGCTCATCCACGGCGGTGGCGGCGGTATCGGCATCTTCGCCATCCAGATGGCCCACGCGCTGGGCGTACGGGTCGCGGTCACCGCGGGCAGCTCCGAGAAGCTCGACGTGTGCCGTCGCTACGGCGCGGACGTGCTGATCAACTACCGCGAGGAGGACTTCGTCAAGGTCATCAAGGAACTCGGCGGTGCGGACGTGGTCCTCGACATCATCGGCGCGAAGTACCTGGACGGCAACATCTCCGCACTGGCTCCGGACGGTCACCTGGTGATCATCGGCATGCAGGGCGGTGTGAAGGGCGAGCTCAACATCGGCAAGCTGCTCGCCAAACGCGGCAACATCTCCGCCACCGGCCTGCGTTACCGTGACCGCGAGGACAAGGCACGCGTGGTGGCGGACACGGTGAAGAACGTGTGGCCGATGCTGGAGGACGGACGGATCAGCCACCACGTTGACCGGGTCTTCCCGGTGCAGGACGCCGCCCACGCCCACCAGCAGTTGCTGGACGGCAGGATCACCGGCAAGGCGATCCTCGAGGTCACCGACTAGACGATCCCGCCGATCACCCGGACGAGGTGGTCCATGTCCATCTGCGTGTTGTGGGGGGCCAGGGCGACGCAGACCGCGCCGCCCATCTCAGCCACACCCATCTGGTCGAACAGGGCACTCTCCTCCAGGCCGACGGTCTGCGCCACGACCCCGTTGCTGAGCAGCCGCTCACCCACCGTGGACGCCTCGATGCCCTGGACCAGGAAGCTCACCCGCGGCAGGCGGTCGACCGGGCCGAAGTGACGGCCGCTGTCGTCCGGGACCGAGCCCCAGCTGTTGTGGTCGTGCTCGGTGTCGACGTCGATCTCCCCGTCCACACCCACCACGTGCACGTTCTCCAGGTCCCGCAGTCCGTCGACGAGGTATCCGGCGAGCCGTCCGAGGTATTCCTCGGCGGACTGCAGGGACGTGCGCAGACGTTCGCGACGCGGGCCGGTGGCCTCCTCGTCCAACCCGGCGAGGTGGTCCACGGCGGCGGGGACGCCGCCGAACATGCCGGGGGCGTTGCCGTCACGCTCGAGCTCGGCGACGCGGCGGGCGGTGAGCTCCTGCGCGTCCGGAGCGGCGTGGCGTCCGCGGCGCAGCTCCACCAGGTGCAGCTCCGCCAGCAGTGAGGGGTCGCGGAACACCAGGGCGCCGACCTCCGGGCCGCCGAGCGGGGCAAGGTCGAGGGCGACGACGTCCGCGTCCCACGCGTCCATGTCGATCAGACGGTAGGGCGCGTAGGCGCCCGCGTCCACGACGAGCCACGCCCGCGACTTCGCCCGCATGATGTCGGCGATCGCGCGCACGTCGGTGACGGTGCCCAGGTGGGCGTTCGCCGCCGGCACCGCGACGATCGAGGTGTCCAGGCTGATGAGGCTGGTGAACTGCCAGGCAGGCAGCGCGCCGGTGGTCAGGTCCGCCTCCGCCCACCGCACCGAGGCACCGTAGAGGTCCGCGGCGAGCTTCCAGGGCGTGATGTTGGACGGCTCGTCCACCCGGCTGAGCACGACCTCACGGCCCATGCGCAGCTTCGCGGGCACGGCCGTGGCCAGGGTGCTCAGCAACGTGGCCCGACTGGGCCCCAGCACCACGCACTCGGGGGACGCACCGACCAGGTCGGCGACGGCCTCACGGGCCGCCGACACGTACCGGTCGCCACGCGGGCCACCGTCCTGCCCCTGCAGCGGGGACGCACGGAACGCCCGTGACACGGCCGAACTGACTTTCTCGGGCACCTGCGCGCGCCGTCCTGCATTGAGGTAGGTCCAGCCCTCCGACAGGGATTCGTAGAGGCCTCGCACCCTCGCGATGTCGAACACTTCCGACTGCCCCTTTCCGCATCTCGCCACACCGGCAGACTGAGAATATTCCTGCAGGTCAAGCTACTTGGGCGCAGTGAACCACCGCGCCGTCCCGTCAACGTCACCGATACTACATCGACCCACGGACATGAGTGGTACCGGCGTTGATTACCGCACACCCGCCCGTTCCGGAGTACCGTAACCACGTGTCAGATTCAGAAAACCCCCGGCCGGTGGCCACCGCACCGCAGTACGAGCGCTTCGTCGCCGCCCCTGTGGACGGCGAGGCACCCACCTCCCGTTCCCAGACGTTCGGTGCCGCGTGGCAGGACCTGAAGAGCGGGTTCGGCCAGCGTGAGCTCTGGCTCGCCCTGGGTTGGCAGGACATCAAGCAGCGCTACCGGCGCAGCCTGCTGGGCCCGCTGTGGATCACCCTGGCAACCGGCGTGATGGCCCTGGCCCTCGGCCTGCTGTACTCGATGCTCTTCCAGATGGACCTCAAGGAGTTCCTCCCCCACGTCGCCGTGGGCCTGATCATGTGGGGATTCATCTCCGGGTGCATCATCGAGGGCTCGCAGGTCTTCATCGCCAACGAGGGGCTGATCAAGCAGCTGCCCAGCGCGCTGAGCGTGCACGTCTACCGACTGGTCTGGAAGCAGTTCCTGATCCTGTGCCACAACCTCGTCATCTGGGTGATCCTGCTGGTGGTCTTCCAGATCCCCGTGGGCTGGGAGGTCCTGCTGGCCGTGCCGGGCCTGGCGCTGCTGGTCGCCAACGGCGTGTGGGTGTCGATGTTCTTCGGCATCATCGCCACCCGCTACCGCGACGTCGCCCCGCTGCTGGAGTCGCTGGTGCAGCTGCTGTTCTACATGACCCCGATCGTGTGGACGACCAAGACACTGCTCGAGCAGGGCGGTGCCGTGGCCGAGCGCGCACGGATCGCCGAGATCAACCCCCTCTTCCACTACCTCAGCGTGGTCCGCGGACCGATGATCGACGAGCCGGTCGAGATGCACTCCTGGCTCATCGTCATCGGACTGACCGTACTCGGCACCCTGTTCGCCATGGTGTTCATGCGCCAGTGGCGCTCCCGCGTGAGCTACTGGGTTTAAAGGAGAACAACCATGGTTTCCATCGACACCTACGACGCCTGCGTCGACTTCCCCATCTTCGACGCCAAGTCCCGCTCCCTGAAGAAGGCCTTCCTCGGCGCGGCCGGCGGCGCGATCGGACGAAACTCCGACAACACCGTGGTCGTCGAGGCGCTGCGTGACGTGAACCTGCACCTCGAGGAGGGCGACCGCATCGGCCTGGTCGGCCACAACGGTGCCGGCAAGTCCACGCTGCTGCGCCTGCTGTCGGGCATCTACGAACCCACGCGCGGTTCCGCCGCGGTGAAGGGACGTGTGGCACCGGTCTTCGACCTGGGTGTGGGCATGGACCCGGAGATCAGCGGCTTCGAGAACATCATCATCCGTGGCCTCTTCCTCGGCGAGAGCCGGAGGTCCATGGAGAAGAAGATGGACGAGATCGCCGAGTTCACCGAGCTCGGCGACTACCTGGCCATGCCGTTGCGCACCTACTCCACCGGCATGCGCGTGCGCGTGGCACTGGGCGTGGTGACCTCGATCGAGCCGGAGATCCTTCTGCTGGACGAGGGCATCGGCGCGGTGGACGCCGCCTTCATGGAGAAGGCGCGGATCCGCCTGCAGTCGCTGGTGGAGAAGTCCGGCATCCTGGTGTTCGCCTCGCACTCCAACGAGTTCCTGGCGCAGCTGTGCGACTCCGCCCTGTGGGTCGACCACGGCCAGATCCGGTCCTGCGGGCCGGTGGACGAGATCGTCGGCGAGTACGAGGGGCCGGGGGCGGCCGAGCACGTGCGCAACGTGCTGCGCGACCTGGGGCGGTTGGACTAGCGGTACCGCCAGGGCAGACCGCCAGGTGGGAGGCGGTCCACGCTCTTACCAAGAGCAGCCTGAATAGAAGAGGTTAAATAAACGCTTCTTATCTGGTAGGTTATCCTCTACTTGCCGACGTGGCCCCTGACACCACGTCGAGTAGCCAGTAGATCGAGGAGAGCCTTCAGTGACCAACCCCTTCAGCACCCCCCAGGACAGCGGCAACTCCGGAAACCCGGCGCCGCAGGGCGGCTCCTACGGTGCGGCGCAGTACCCGTCGCAGCCGCAGCAGTACCAGCAGAACCACCAGCAGCCGCAGCAGTACCAGCAGCAGGCTCCCCAGCACTACCCGCAGGGGAACATGCCGCAGCACGCCGGCTACGGCGCCCCCATGTACACCGGCCCCCAGAAGTCGAAGCTCGCCGCCGCCCTGCTGGCGTTCTTCCTGGGCGCCCTGGGCATCCACAACTTCTACCTCGGTTACACCGGCAAGGCCGTGTGCCAGCTGATCCTCACCATCTTCGGCTACCTCACCGCCATCTTCGCCATCGGTTTCCTGTTCATCTTCGCCGTCGGCATCTGGGCGTTCATCGAGTTCATCATGATCCTCATCGGCGGCGGGAAGTACGACCGCGACGCCCGCGGAATCCCGCTGAGCTAGCACCGAACACCCGACCGGGCACCACCCCCAC
>JAKDIS010000147.1 GCA_030450335.1 Corynebacterium sp.
CGCCGGACGCGGCATCGAACACGGCACGGCCTCCCACGTACACCGTCCTCAGGTGCCGCAGCCCGCAGGCCAGCACGTAGGTCGCCACCGGATCCCAGATCGGCCCGGTCGCCGGGTGCCGCGGATCCACGACCACCAGGTCGGCGAACTTCCCGACCTCCAGCGAGCCCACACGGTCAGCCACGCCAATGGATGCCGCCGACCCCAGGGTGTGCAGCCGCAGCACATCGTCCACCGCCATGATCGAGGCGTCCGAATGCACCGCACGCTGGGTGAACAGGCCGGTGCGCATGTTCTCGAAGGGGTCGGAGGTGTCGGTGCAGGACTGGTCGTCCACACCCATGCCCACGGTCACGTCGCGCGCCAGCAGCCCGGTGATGTCGGCGATGCCGGAACCGAGGCGCCCGTTGGACATCGCCTGCCACACCACGGAGGTCCCGGTCTCCACCACACGGTCCACCATGCGCTGGGTGGGGTGCACGAAGTGGCCGAAGGCGAAGTCGCTGCCCAGCACACCGGCCTCGTCGTACCAGTCGAACTTGGCCTGCTGGATCTCGATCTGCTCGGCGGTCTCCACGAAGTGCGCCTGGTTGGTGATGTCCCACTTCTGCATCAGGTGCTTCTCGAGCTCCGCGGTCTTCGCCGCCGACGCCCACTGCACCGCCCCGTAGACCGAGCCACCCAGGTTCAACTCCGGGTGGGACGAATCGATCGAGGGGAGGTGCGCCATGGCCTCGTCGAACCCGGCCAGTGCATCGTCGTCGGGCAGCTGCTCGTCGTCGACGCGCACGGAGGTGACGAAGCGGATCCCGGCGTCCGCCACCCCGTCGATCTGCCGGGTCACGAAGTCCGGCTCGTGGACCTTCACCGCCTTCAGCGTGGAGGTCTCGTAGTCGAAGCGGCACACCACGCGCGACTGGGTGAAGTTGTACACCGAGGTCACGCCCGCGGAGAGGTGGTCCAATCCGCCGGCGCGCGAGAGCCAGTACATGGTCTCCGGGTCGGCCTCGGCGAGCATCGCGGAGTTCTGCGTGACCCAGGTGTACAGCGGCTCGGAGTGGGCGATGCCGCGCACCCCGCCGGTGTAGATGTGGCTGTGCGCGGAGACGAACCCGGGTGCCAGGAACGCACCGTCCAGGTCGATGCGGGTGTCGTCCGCGTAGGACACCGCGACGTCCTCCGGCGGAGTCCCCTCGCCGAGGCCGCTGATGCGCCCCTCGCCGTCGACGGCGAGCCAGCCGCTGAACCAGCGGGCGTGGTGGGGGCTGACCGGCAGAATGACGGCGTTGGTGAACAGGGTGCGCGGTGCGCTCATCCGGGAAGAACCTCCGTGGTCCAGGTGGTGTCGGGGTTGTCAGGGTTGGTACGGGTGTACCGGACGCGTCGGGACGGGCCCTCCTCGTCAGCGGTCCAGAACAGGTACTCGCGGGGCACGACACCGAATCCGGTCCATGTCGACGGCGGATCCTCCGCGCCCAAGTCGGGGTGCGCCGCATCGAAGTCGGCCCAGATCCGGCGGCGCTCGGCGACGTCCTTCTGCGCCATCTCCCGGTCGTTCAGCCAGGCCAGCAACTGGAGGTACCGGGACCGTGCCGCGTAGGCCACGCGTTCGCCGGACGGGGAGTCGGCGACAACGTCCCCGATGACGGTGACCTGCCGCGTCCGGTCGGGGGTCAGCACCGTCAGCGAGGCCTTCGGACTGTGGGCGATGTCGGTGATCTTCCGCGAGCGGCTGTCGGTGTGGAAGAAGACACGTCCGTCGTCGCCGACGCCGGTGACCATCACCGTGCGGGTCCGCGGGTAGCCGTCGGGGTCGACTGTGGCGAGCGTCATCAGGGTCGGTGACTCCTCGAGGTGGTCGATGAAGAGTCGGGACGGGTTGGTCACGCTGTACCTCCTGGGGTCGGTGGGCCGGGGACGAAGCTGGCGATCTCCGGCAGGGCGGCCACTATTTCCTCCACGCGCTGCTCGAACAGCTCCCCGCCGGTGGATGCGGTCGCCCCGGTCGGGTCGCCGACGACGCCGGATTCCGACAGGTCGGTGGACAGCCACCCGAACTTCACGCTACGCCCGGGCGCGCCGAATCCGACGTGCGAGCAGTCGGCGACGGCGTCGGCGACCTGCGGCCCCAGTGCTTCGGCGGCCGCCATGTCCACCAGCTCCGGGGCAATGTGCAGCATCATGGATGTCTCGGCCCAGCCGGCGTGCACGCCGATGCCGCGCTCGGTCTCGCCGGGCAGCGCGGGCCCGGACATCAGGAAGGTGCGCAGGTCGAAGCGTCGGCGCAGTTCACGCAGGGCGACTTCCAGCAGGGCGGAGTTGCCGCCGTGGCAGTTGAGGAACAGGACGCGCCGCGCCGGGGTGGCGGCGATGGACCGCCCTAGGTCAACGATGGTCTGGAAGAAGGTCTCGGGACGCAGCCACATGGTGCCGGGGAGCAGGGCGTGCTCGTCGGATTTGGTGTACCCCAGCGCGGGCAGCAGCCACACGTCGGTGGTGGGGGCAGCGCGTCGCACCGCCTCGGACGCCACCGCCTCGGCCACGGTCAGATCCGTGGACACCGGCAGGTGGGGGCCGTGCGGTTCGATCGCCCCGACGGGGAGCACGAGCACACTGTCCTGTGACAGGACGGTGGGGATCTCGGCGGTGGACAGGGCGGCGAAGCGCCGGTCGTCGGTGATCACATCCACCTCCCGGGGTTGAGGATGCCATGTGGGTCAGATGTACCAGCCAGCGCCTTCACCCGGTCGGGCTCCAGGTCGACGTACCACTGGTGCGGCGAATGCACGCCCACGCCCAGCGCGGTCAGTTCCGGCACACCGGCCAGGATCCGCTGCTTCAGCGACTCCGTGGATTCCCCGGTGCCGACCGGGCCGTTGAGCATGCCGAACATCATGTTGTTGCCCACCTCCAGGTGGAAACTGGCGGGACGGCCGGGCAGCGAGTACACCGCCTCGACCTCGTCCAACCGGTCGACCACGGCATTGCCCTGGCACTCCATGTGGAACCAGAGTTCCGGCTCCTTCTTCTGCAGCCACCAGGTGGGGTGGTTGTAGGAGACCGTGGACAGGCGCACGGACTGGCTGATGCCGGTCCGCACGTCCTCGATGCGTCCCGCGTGCGCCTCCACGATGGAGGAGAAAGCGTCCATCTCCGCGGCGTCGATGATGCCGCGGACGTTCGCCCGCCCCGGCACCAGCGCCGGGTCGGCGGGCAGCGCCGCGACGATCTCCGGACCGTCGGCGGACATCAGCCGGGGCTGCAGGCCCGTGGACATTACCTCGCGGGCGGCGGCGGAGGCGTCCTGCGTGGTCCCGAAGGACGCGTAGGTGCACCGCCAGTCCTGCAGCTCCTCCACGCGCACCGTGGCCCGCACGATGATCCCGGCCACGCCGTAGGTGTGGACGAACGGCTGGGCGTCCTCACCCTCCAGGTGGATGATCCGGGCGTCCTCCGTGGCGGGGACGATGTCCACCGCGGTGACGAAGCCCTGGTGGTTGCGGCCGTGGACGATGGTGCCCGTGCCTGCCGAGCCCCCGGCGAGGAACCCGCCCAGGGTGGACTGCACGGTGGACGGGTACATCCACAGCTGCCGGCCGCGCTCCCAGGCGTACTGCTCCAGGGTGAGCATGCGGGCGCCGGCGTCGGCGGTGATGGTGGGGGACCAGCCTGCGTCTGTGCTGATGCCGTGGATCCCGGTCAGCGAGGTCATGTCCAGTACCAGACCGCCGAAACGGGGCAGGACCTGGCCGTAGTTGCCGGTGCCCTTGCCGCGGGTCGTCACCGGCACACCGTGGTGCACCGCCGCCCGCATGATCTCCGGAACCTCCTCGACCGTGCGCGGGTAGCAGACCACGTCCGGCGTCCCGAGCTCACCGGCGGCGAGCTGCGCGGACAGGACCGGGGACATGCCCGAGCCGTCGCGGGACGCCCGGTCGACCGCGCGCGGCAGCTGGGAGACCCCGCGTGGGCCGAGGACACCGATCAGGTCGTCCACCAGGGCATCCACATCGGCCGGGGTGAAGGACGGGCGACCGTCCTGCGTGGCCGTGGCGAAGACGTGGTCGACGTCGGTCTCGACCCGCACGCCGAGTTTGCCCGCTAGTGTGTCACTCAATTCAGCGACACTTCCTCGTCGAGGAACTCGTTGGTGGCGAGTTCCTCGTTGGTCACGCCCTCCTTCACCGGGGTGCCCTGCTCGTCGAAGATGGGGGTGAGGATGTCGACCAGTTCCTCCAGCCGGGCGTCCTCGAAGGAGCCCAGCACGCCGTCGGCACCGTCGGCGACGAGTTCCTCGTCCTGCATCTTCCCGTGGCCGAATTCGGCGTTGCCGTCGCCGTAGACCCAGCCGGCGTTGAAGTCGGAGACCGCCTCGACGATGAGCTCGTTGGCGTCCGCCGGGTCCTCCATGTACGACTGCTGGCCACGCTGCAGCACCGGGATGAGCTCGGACAGGCAGTCGGACTGGTCCTCCAGGTCGCCGGACTTCGCCGCGAGGGCGGACTTGTAGGTGGGGAAGCCCGCGTCGTGGATGAGCTGGTAGTCGATCGGCTTGTTCCAGCCGTCGACCTCGTTCTCGTAGTTGTACGGCTCGGACGAGGAGTAGCCCTGCTGGGCGTTCTCGCCGTCGGCCGCGACGAAGGTGGCGGGGGCCCCGTCGTACGATTCGTCGATCTGGTCCTCGTCGAGGATCCCCGCACCCGTGAGGTACTTGATGTAGGACATGTCCGAGAAGGTCAGGACGGTCGCGCCCTCGTCCTTGAGGTCGCCGATCTCGTCGACGTCCGGGTATGTGTCCGGGTCCCACATGATCATCTGCGGACTCTTCTCCATGGTGGTCATCACGCCGGTGGTGGGCATCTCCTCGGAGTTCTGGATGGACTGGTCGGTGTCGACGTAGCCGAGCAGGATGTCCGGGTCCTGGTACATCTGCGAGGTCACGTTCTGGTTGCCGATCGCCGGCCCACCGGAGCGGATCTCCAGGTCAACGCCGGTGTAGCCGTTGTCGCCGTCGAACAGGGCGCCGGAGACGACCTTGGATTCACCGTCGATGTCGACGGCGTCGGCACCCTCGCCACCGTAGTTGAGCTGTTCGTAGAGGTGGCCGTGCTCAGCCTAGGGGAACCAGTCGGTCTGGACCACGACGTTCTCGGGGCAGACGGACGACAGGTCGGTCTCGCCGATGTCGCCGTCGTAGCCGGAGCCGCCACCGGAGGCGTCCTCTGCCTGGTCGGCGCCGGAGCCCTCACCGCCACAGGCGGCCAGGGCGACGGTGGTGGTCACGGCGACGGTGGTGGCGATCACGGTGCGGGCGGTACGGGATGTGCGGGATGCGTGGCTAGTGCGCTTCATGGTGGTCTCTCATCCGGGAAAGTGGGGCGGAGGGGATGGTGTGGGCGACATTTCGCACCCGGGACACGTCTCACGATGTGATACATGCTGGTCAGTTGGCTGCGACGACCGTGCGGATCAGCGGCGAGGTGCGAAATGTCGGGTGCGGCGGCTGCCCGGGCTACTTGCTGTACCAGCGGCCGACGACACGGTTGCCGATCCAGCCGAAGATCAGGAACACGACCACGCCCAGCAGGGAGGCGAGGAT